>NZ_JBQEQF010000014.1:0-73460 GCF_052046035.1 Paenarthrobacter sp. 22069
GGTTGGTGGTTACCACACACAGCCAACGACTAAGAGGTCCTCATGTCTCACCGTAATGCCCGTCTGACTCCGAATGGTAGGCGGATCCTCGTCGAGCGCGTCCTCGCCGGCCGTCCCGTCGCTCACGTGGCGAAGGAAATGGGCATCTCGCGGACTTGCGCGCACCGCTGGCTCAGCCGGTACCGTGCCCACGGCTGGGACGGCCTCGAGGACCGCAGCTCCCGACCAAGATCCTGCCCCCACGCCACCTCGGCGGAAGTCGTTGCCGATGTCCTGACCCAGCGCGTGGAGCACCGCGAAGGGCCAACGGACCTGGCTTTGCGCTGCCGCACGAGCGCCCGGACGGTCTCCCGGATTTTGGCCAGGGCGGGCATGCCCAGGTTGTGGGATCTGGACCCGGTGACCGGGGAACGGATCCGCGCGTCCCGGGCTACCGACCGCCGCTACGAACGAGACGCCCCAGGGGACATGATCCATATCGATGTCAAGAAACTTGGCCGGATCCCTGACGGCGGGGGGTGGCGGGCCGACCCTTCCCAGAGCGCGGCAAACCACCGCAAGTCGCATCAGAGGATGGGCTTTGACTACGTCCACGTCGCCGTGGACGACTACACCCGCTTCGCCTACGCCGAGGTCCTGCCCGACGAGAAAGGCCCGACCTGCGCCGGGTTCCTCACCCGGGCCGCCGCCGCCATGGCAGCGAACGGCGCACCCGTCCGGCGTGTCATGACCGACAACGCCTTCGCCTACCGGCTCTCCCGCGACTTCCAGGACGCCTTGGCTGCTTTGGGTGCCAAACATATCCTGATCAAACCCCGCCATCCCTGGCAGAACGGCAAAGCAGAACGCTTCAACCGCACCCTCCAGGAATGCTGGGCCTACCGCCAACCCTTCACATCCAACCAGGCCCGCACCGACGCGCTGCAGCCCTGGCTAAACTTCTACAACAACCACCGGCCGCACGGCAGCCTCGGAGGCAAACCACCCATCAGCAGGTGCAACCAACCTACTGGCTGAGTACACCTAGAGTCCTATGGCACTGTCACCCCGCCAGCGGAACGGCAAGGCTGGTGGCATGAATGACAATGGCCAGCAGCCGCACAGGGTGCACATCACTGAACAGACCGTGGCCGTGGTCCGCGAACGCGTTCCCATGGACTCACTGACAGGCTTCTTCGACCGGGCCTTCGGCGCCGTCATGGCCGCCGTCCAGACGCAGGGCGCCAGGCCGGCCGGACCGCCGTTCGCGCTTTACCATGGCATGCCGGGAGCGTCAGTGGATGTGGAAGCAGGTTTTCCCATCCAGGGAAACTTTCATGGAACCGGCGAGGTGGCCAGCGGGGTGCTTCCTGACACCGACGCCTTTGAAGCCATCCACACCGGGCCTTACGACCAGCTCGGGACCACGTACGACGCCATCAGGGAACACATGCAGGCCGAAGGCGCCACTCCTGGTAACGACATGTGGGAGTACTACCTCTCCGACCCGCTGAAGCAGCCGGATCCCGCTACGTGGCAGACGCGCGTGATCTGGCCGGTCGCCTAGGATCCCGTCACCCGGCAGGGACCACCCGACGACGTGGTGGTCTGGTTTACCAGGCCTTCCGCCGGCTGAACGTAAGATCCCAGGGATGCAGGCCCCGGCCTGTTTCGGACCAGCCATCCCGCGTAATGTCCTCGCACAGCTGGTGAAGGCTGGCCTGCATCCCCGGAGCCCAGGCTTCCTCCGGCGGTGTCGCGTTGAGCGGCGGACCGGGGAAGGTGTCGCTCACGTAGAGACGGCGGCCGTCGCCGGTCCTGCCCACGAACCGGAGCGGTGTCCGCCCGTACTGCGAGCCGAGGGTGTATAGGATCCGCGCCCACCACTTACGGGAGGCCGCATCCTCCAGCTCAACGCTCAGCCGTTCCTCCGGGTCTGTACTGCCCGGGCCAGCCCCGGGCTGGTCAGCAGAGCCGGATTGCGGGCGTTCGGTTGTCATGTCTTCCTCCGGGAAAATCGGTACGTTCCCAGCTCCGCAGTCTGCCAGGGGCAGGGGTGGATGCGACAGGGCCCTTTGTCCCGGCCTGCCGGAGGCTGCGGATCCGGGACCGTGGAGTTCATTGCCGCCAACAAGCAGAACTACGTTGCCGACCTGTCGCGCGTGGCCCGCTAGAATCTTTCGCGACGTGGATCAGGGACTTTGGTCCCTATGACCGGGCATGGTCCTTTGGGAGGGTTGTTGGGGCCGGAAGATGCACCGTGGCTGGGGTGTGCGTCCCCGGTTTTGCTAGGGCCGGAAGTCGGCCAGCCCGCCCCGGCGTCAATGACGACGCCGGACACGGCGGCAGGACGCTTGAGGAGAACAAGGCATATGGCAGGTACGTTCGAACTGTTTGTTGATGAAGATTCCCGGATCCGGTTCCGGATGGTGATGCCGGATGGGCACGTGCTGGCGGTTTCCGGCCAGTTCACCGACAAACGGGCGGCGGCCGCTGCCATAGAAGAGGTCCGGGAGTGTGCCGGGACCGGCCTGATCCGGGACGTCCAGCTGCCGGCGCCGGGAATTTTCCGCGCTTCCCCACACCAGGCCCGCCACGCTCCCCGGCGTGGGGTACGCGCGTTGGGCTCCCTGGGCGCCGCCTGAGCAGGCACCGGGCTTGGCCCCGCCTCCCCCGGGGCCAAAGGCTGCTTCTGGTGCTAGAAGCTCGAGGAACTTCCGGAACCCGAGAAGCTTCCGCCACTGGCGCCGTACCCTGTGGTGCTGCCGCCTCCCCTGGCGGAGTTGACGCTGCTGACCCCGGTATTGAAGCCGGAGTTGAAGGTGGCCACGGAGAAGAACGTGTAGGACGGGTACACCGTGCCAAGGATGCTCGGCTCGTAGGTTCGCTGCCTGTGGCGGTCCAGGCCGCCGTGGGCCGTCTCCATCTGCTCACGCATCATGGCGGCTTCGCGCTCGTTCCTGGCGAAGCCCTGGATCACCGTCTCGGCATGGTTTTCCAGCAGCTCCGAAAGCCGCGAGCGCGCTTCGTAAAGCCTGTCGAGCGCGGTCTCCGGGCTGATCCGCCCGTCCGCAAGTTCCGCCGTCCACCGTTCAACCTCCCGGAGGCTTTCATCACGGAAGGACCGCAGGGCGGTGGCCGTGGCCGAATCCCCCTGGCCGTGGCGCTTGGCCAGAAGCTGCTCCAGCCCTGCCAGGTCCTTGCGGAACGGCGCGAGCTGCCGGTCCCAGGCGGTGGGCCAGGTGCCGGCCCGGTTCAGCAGGGCATTGCTGTCGGCGATGACGTCATCCAGGGCATCCAGCTCGGCAGCGGCGTCTGCGAACTGCCGCGCAAGCTTGAGGCTCTTCCTGCTGCTCAGGGACCGTCTCCCCAGCGCGTGAACCCGGTTGGACAGCTCCGTGGCAGCGGCATACCGGCCCAGGAACGTGCGGTGCTTCTCCAGCACCTGGCTGCCGTACCGCGATGAACCGGGAATGGTGGACGCGTTCAGCTCTGTGACGTCCAGGTCCATGCTGACGTTGGAGTAACTCCGGTCCCCGCGTCCAATCTGCCTGCGGCATGCTGCCCTTGTCACGCCCCGCACGATCAGCCATGCCGCTGCCCCCAACGCCGCAAAACCACCGGTCACCCATGCTGTTACCAGGAACGGGGTTGAGCGGTACCAGGGCTGGTTGATGAGTTCCGCGGCACGGCGGATCCCGGCCACCGTGCCGTCCGTCCACTGCGCGTCACGGAACAGTTCCTTCGAGGCGTCCTGGATGTCGCTGCGCTGCTCCAGGGAGACTTTCCGGTCCTCGCCCATATACGTGCCCACGTGGCGTCCCACCGGGTCGAGCGCGAAAATGAACAACCCGTCAGCCCATTTCTGTCCGTCCGCGCTGATCCACTCGGGGTGCCGGGTCCGGGCGAACCGGAGGACCTCCTCATTGAGGTTGTCCTCGGCCTTTCCGTTGTACGTGTAGATCGCCACCCGGGTGGGCTCGTAGAACTGGATGCGTTCGACGGCGGGGAGCAGCGTATTCTGGTCAAGCACACCTGCCGTGTCCTCCACCACGACGGCTGAAGGAGCCACAGCGCTGGCGGCACCTCCGCTGCCCACCAGCCAGGCAGCAAAGGCAAGCAGCACCACCGCAATCCGTCCCACCACGCTGACCATGTCCCTCCCGTTGCCTAGAATCAGGATGGAACCATGTGGCGGGCCCGCCAAAGGGGCTAAGGTCCCGCTGCTGACAGCCGTTCCAGGCAGGAGCGCGGCAGGTTTGACGCAGGATCGACGTTGTGTCGTTGCCGGCTACGACGGCTCGGCTGAGGCCGCGGCAGCCGTCCGCTGGGCGGCGCGGCATGCAGCGGCCGCAAAGCGCCCCCTCCATGTAGTGCATTGTTCCCTGTGGCCGCTGCTGACAAGGCACCTTGGTCCGGTTCCGGGCGTCTCAGGCAGCGGGTTGGAGCAGTCCGCGCAGGCCGTCCTCGACGAGGGGGTGGCGCAGGCGGCAGCGGAAGTGCAGGGGGTTGAAATCAGGAGCAGCCTGGTTCACGGACTGCCCGCGCAGCTTCTCGTGGACATTTCTACCAATGAACACCTGCTCGTGGTGGGAAGCCGCGGCCTGGGCGGCTTCCTCGGCCTTCTGGTGGGCTCCGTGAGCTTGGAACTGGCGGCGGCTGCCGCGTGCCCCGTCGCCGTGATCCGGCAGGACCTCCACCCGGGGGGACCGGTCGTCGCCGCCGTCGACGCCGCGGGTTCCCCCTCGGCACTGGCGGATGCCTGTAGCCTTGCCGCTGCTTGGCAGGTGCCCCTGAAGGTGGTTCACGTCCATCACGAACCGCCCGGCTACTTCCGCCGTGCACGCGGACCCGGCCCCGATCCGGAGCAGGTCCTCAATGCCGCCCGGGCCCACGCAACTGCCATGGCACCGTCCGTTCACGTCCAGGGCACGCTGGTCCGGGACCATTCCGTCCCGCATGGCATCATCGAGGCTGCCGGCGGCGCCAGGATTGTGGTGGTGGGTTCCCAGGGCAGGGGGATCCTCAGGGAGACCATCGGTTCAACCGCCCACGCGGTCCTGCACCATGCCCGTGGACCGGTCCTCGTCTCGCGGCATGGCACGTGACCAGGGCCGGCTTCCTTAAGGGTGTCCTCCGCACCGCCAGCGGGACCTCCGCCTAGGCTGGGACCGTAACCCCTGTTCCCTCCCCCGGCCCGCTGGACGTCGTCGTCCATTCGGGGCCGGCGGACGGTGGGTCATCCTTGCCGGGCTGGGACCGCTGACCGTTCTCATCGCCGCGTTGCTGGCCTTCTACATCAACTGGCGCACGCTCAAGCAACGCACGGCAGCCGACAAGACCGCGCTGGACCAGAAACGCGAAGCGGACGCCAACGCCCTGCAGCAAAAGACTGAGGCGGACAGCCGGTCGGAGTGGTGGCGCCGGACCCAGTGGGCGTTGGACCGGGCGCTGGATCCGGATGAAGGGACAAAGGCGCTGGGGCTGGCCACCTTGGAGGTGCTGGCGCGGAGCGAACTGGCCCGAACGGAGGAGCTCGAGCTGTTCGACATCGCATGGAAGAGCGTCGGCGGCGACGAGAACGGCGACGATGCTGAAACCGAAATGGACCCCGGACAGGAGAGTGCGTTCGTGGACGACGGCGGGAAGTTGGGCGAGAATGGAACGACGGAGAACGACAGTACCAAGGAGGTTGGACCATGAGCGCAACGTCGCCCGACCACGGTTATGTCCATGCTCCCCGTAACGCCGCAGCCAAACCTGCCGGGAAGAAGACCACCCCTGCCGAGCACCGTGTCCAGGTCGCCGCGGCCAGGCTCCGCGTCACGCTGGATGAACGGTTGGGGCGCGAGACACCTGCCAGGACCAAGGCCCTGGCCAAGGAACCGATCTAGCCCCTTGCGTTGGCACGGGAGTCGACGCCGCGTGGCAGGATCCGGTGGGCAATGGCTGCAGTAATTCTCCGCTGCTCCGCCGACAGGCTGCTCCGTCGGAACTACCCGGGCCTCGTGGGCCGGTTGGCGGACTCCGGGAGGTTCCTGGACCGATGGCGCCTCGGGTTCTGCCCCGACCTCCAGCCCGGAACCGAGGCCTGGCTCCTGCTCCAGGGCACAAATGATGCAGGCAGCGGACTCATTGGCCACGGCTGGATTTCGTCCGCACCCTACCAGGCTGCCGCAGGGAGCGTCCCGGGTGCCACTGATTGGTTCGTGGCAGTGGTATTCGACGCCGTGCTCCCGCTCGGTGAGCAGATACGTCCCGGCACACTTGGCGCGGCCATCCCGGACGGCTGTTGGGCCGGGGCCGGCGGGCCGCCCCTGGTGACCGTGCCGCCGTCGTACGAACCCGTCCTGCGCAGGCTGTGGCGGGACTACGGGCCGGCAGCAGTGGATCCCGCCGAGGTGGCAGCCGGTACGTTGCCGCCGGAGGCCACCAGTGCTGTCCTGGTGAACCGGTGGGAACGGGACGGCGATGCCCGGCGGGCCTGCCTGGCCTTCCACGGCACATCCTGCGCCGCGTGCGGTTTTTCGTTCGAATCCGCCTACGGCGAGCTGGCCGCGGATGCCATCGCCATACATCACGTCGTCCCACCGGCCATGCTTGACAGCGGTTACCAGCTTGACCCGATAGCCGACCTCGTACCGCTCTGCCGGAACTGCCACGCGGTGGCGCACGGCACCAACCCGCCGCGGACCATTCCCGAACTCCGTGACATGATGTCGGGCGCCGGCCATATCAGGGGCAGGGTGGTCAGCGATGCGGACCTCAGGGCGCAGGAAGATGCGCGGCGGATCCTTGGCGGCCCGGCATAGGATCCAGGCGCCGGCGGTAAAATTGCAGGGATGTCGTTGGCCGCACGTTCCGCCGGGGCGTTGCCCTTTGCACGGAGAGCCCGAGGTGTAATGCGCCGCGTCCCTGTGTGGACGTGGCGGCTCGTGATGCGCTCGGTCAGCGCCAGCGAACAGGCGCGCTTCAATGCTGACCCCATCACCACCGTTTCCTACATGCATGACATCGACTATGTGGGCGACGGCCTCCGCTCCCACCGCCTCGACGTGCTTGCACCACTGGACGCGCCAGCCATATCGGACGGCGGGTCGGCCGTGGTTGGCGGGCCGCTTCCGGTCTACGTCTACTTCCACGGCGGGGGTTGGACGTCCGGGGACAAGGCAGCACTCACCAAGTACTGCGCCAACCAGGTGCTGGGCGGGATGGTGGTGGTCAATGTCAATTACCGGCACGCGCCCAGGTTCCACATGGGACACGTGCTTGGCGACGCCAACGCCGCACTGGCCTGGGTTGCCGCCAACATCGGGGAATATGGCGGGGATCCTGGCCGCCTGGTACTGGGAGGGGACTCGGCCGGCGGCCAGATCGCCGCCCTGCTGACGGCTGCCACCCTGCGCCCGGAATTGGCGGCGCACTACTCCCTTCAGCCGGCCGTTCCCGCGGTGTACCTGAAAGGGCTGGTGCAACACTGCAGTGCGGTTGATTTCTCGGTGTTCTTCCAGGCCGGGTTTGTCCTCAGCCTCAACTTCGTCCGCATGCTCGTGCCCGCCGCGGCTGCGGCAACCGGTCCGGCGGCAACAGACCTGTCCCCGGCACGCAGCAGCAGGGGGCCCTCGGCCCGCAGGACAGGTGCTGGCCTAAAGACGGCGGCAGGGTTCCTGTCCCCCATCGAATGGCTGGATGCGAGCCATCCCCCGGTGTTCGTCACCACCTCGGAACGGGATTACTTCTACCACGCGAACCTGAATTTCATCGAACGGCTTCGGCAGCACGGCGTCCCCGTGGATGCCCTGATCTACCCCTGGGACAGCGCCAACACCGAGCACACCTGGCAACAGGATTACCGCTATCCGGAATCCCAGGAAGTGTACCGGCGCCTGCACGCTTTTGTCCGGGACGTGGCCTGATACCGGCCGCTCCGGGTGCCCGGCCACCCGCCTGGACTATGTTGGGACCATGGCGGATCCGGACCAGAGGGAATACGGGGTAAGTCCCGAGGAATTCGGTTCCGCCCTCGTCGATGCCGCCGCATTGCTGGACGCCCAGCTGGGCGACGTCGACTGGTTCCTGCCGCCGGCAGGCGCGGCCCACCGCACCATCGACGTTCCCAGTGGCAAGCTCGCCGCCATGACGCTGGGCAACCCCGCGGATCCCGGCGTCGTCCTTGTCCCCGGTGCCACAGGTTCCAAAGAGGATTTTTCACTCATGATGCCCGACCTTGCCGACGCGGGCTACTTTGTGCTGAGCTACGACCTGGCAGGCCAGTACCAATCAGCGGCAGCGGGCCCGGAGAACCTGGTGCCGCCCCGAAAGCACTACGACTACCGGCTGTTCGTGGACGACTTCCTGGCAGTCCTGGAATCCACCACCGCCCCTGTCCACGTGGTGGGCTATTCCTTCGCAGGCATCATTGCCCAGCTGGCTTATGTGGAACGGCCCGACCTCTTCAGGTCCCTTACCTTGCTCAGCTGCCCGCCGGAGACGGGTCAGAGCTTCAGGGGGGTCAGCCGCATTGGCCGGTTCAGCACATGGGTGAACGGCAGGGCCGGGGCCGCCCTGCTGATCTGGGGGATCCGGAGCGGCAGGGTGGCCCACGTGCCGCCCGGACGGCAACGGTTTGTGGACCACCGGTTCCGGTTCACGCGGCGGGAATCGGTGCGGGACATCTACACGCTGATGCAGAATGTTCCTGATCCCCGGCAGCAACTGGCGGAGGCGCCCCTGCCAAAGTTTGTAGCGGTGGGCGAACACGACCTGTGGCCGCTTCAGCTGCACCGCCTGTTCGCCCAGGCCATCCGGGCCCGGATCGGGGTCTACAGGGGTGGCCACAGCCCCTGCGAAACCTCCCCGCACCAGTTCAGCCGCGACCTCCTGGCCCTCTGCGCCAAGGCTGAGGAGGGGTAACTGCCTGCCGACGCGGCTGCCGGCTGCGGGAACGTTCGCGCCGCCGGCGCAGGGGTGATTGGTACTGGAATTCGACGCGGAACGTGACGACCGACAGCACCAGCCGGCGCCGGAAAGCAGCCCAGCTGGTGAAGGGACGCGCGGATACGCCCACCTTCAGGGCGGGATCGTAAATCACGTCCATGCCAGGCCGGAGCCGGTAGGAAATATCCAGGTCGTCGTGGACCAGCGCGTTGTCCCGAACCACAACTGTCCTTATCCCGGCCCACACTTCCCGGCGGAGCGCGAAATTAGATCCATAGACGGGAGGATGCCCCAGCAGGAAACCAATCAGGCCGAAGTAACCGCCCTGCAGCAGGCACCGGCCGGCCAGCAGGGCCAGGGGGTTCCCACCGCGAAAGACCCCCGGCCCGGTCAGGGCGGTGAGGGGCGGGGCCGCAGCAAGGGTCCGCTCGATTCGCTCCAGCCAGTCGGCCGGCGGCCGGGAATCGGTGTCCAGCCGGGCGATGATTGCCCCGGCTGCTGCATCAAACCCGGCAGCCGCCGTGGCCGGGATGCCCGGCAGGTCCACCGGCATGCGGCGGACGCCCGCGTCTGCGCAGATTGCAGCAGTGTCGTCGGTGCTGGAGTTGTCCACCACGATGATTTCGTCAGCAGGCCTGGTCTGCGCGGCCAGCAGAGCCAGGCATGTCTTCAGCTGGCTGGCATCGTTGTGCGTCGGTATGACGACGGTGATCGGCGTGGCGGTATCCATAGCGGGCAGCCTACCGGCGCCGGCGTCAGGCAGGCACCGTTTCGGCGAGGTCCTTGACGTTGGGCAGGTCTTTCGGATCATCCGGCATGACCGGCCGCCTCCTCCCGCCTCAAAGAGGGCATAGTCCCCACCCTTGACACCTGCAAAACGTTTTGCATATAGTGATGCACACAACATACAAAACGTTTTGCAAAGGAATGCAGTCGATGGCGACCAAGGTGAACATCCGGGATGTAGCGAAAGCGGCCGGCGTCTCCGTAACCACGGTGTCGCATGCCCTCAGCGAAACCCACAGTTCACGGGTCAACGCACGCACCGTTGAGCACATCAAAGCGGTAGCCGGAGAACTCGGCTACGCCCCCAACAGGCTGGCCAGCGGACTGCGCAACCAGCGCTCCCAAATCCTCGGGCTGGTCAGCGATGAGATCACCACCACCCCTTTTGCGGGCGCCATGATCCAGGGTGCACAGGATGCAGCCTCCGAGCACGGACACCTGCTGATGGTGGTCAACTCCGGCCTGGACAACGAACTCGAACGCCAGGAAATCCGGGCCCTGCAGCAACACCAGGTGGATGGCGTCATCTACGCCCGGATGTTCCACCAGCTGGTATCCGTACCCGGGGAGCTCAACGGTCTGCCCACCGTCGTGTTGGATGCCGCTACGGACGATCCCCGGTTGTCCTCGGTGGTGCCGAACGAATTTGGCGCCGGCCAGTCTGCCGCAGAACTCCTGGTGACGGCAGGCCACCGCAGAATCGCCATGATCAATAACGAGGACGATATTCCCGCTGCCCACGAGCGCCTTGCAGGGTTCCGCGAAGGCCTGGTCCGCTCCGGGCTGGAACTGCCGGAAGTGAGCCTCGTGGCCGCGCATCCGAGCACGGCAGGCGGGCGGGAGGCCGCACTGCAGCTCTTGTCCCGCAAGCAACGGCCCACCGCGCTGTTCTGCTTCAGTGACCAGATGGCCATGGGCGCCTACCAGGCGGCCGGCCACCTGGGCCTCAACGTACCGCACGAAGTCTCAATTGTGGGGGTGGACAACCTCGAACTCATCGCGGATGCCCTCTGGCCAGGGCTGTCCACCGTGGCACTCCCGCACTACGAAATGGGCCGGTGGGCGGTCCTCAAACTCCTCAATGAACTTGAGGACCCGGGTGCCCTCCGTATTCAGGAAAAGATCGCTTGCCCACTCGTGGAGCGGGGATCTGTGGCTCCACCCCTGGAGTAAGCCACCCAATGACCGGGCCGGAGCCGTCGAAGCGGAGCTGACCCTCAGTAACACCCCCCCAAAAAACGGGAACGCAGCCGTTGCAGCGGCCGCGTTCCCTGCAGGACCCTCCATCAATCCCCGCTGTCCAAGCAGAAAGACTGACCCATGAACAAGAAGTTCACGAAGATCCTGGCGACCAGCATAGCTGCCGCCGCCCTCACCGCCAGCCTTGCCGGCTGCGGCAAGGGCAGTTCCTCGTCCACAACCGAAGGCCCCAAAGAGATCACCATGTGGACGCACGCCGCCGGAAACCCGGCGGAACTGGCCGCGACCCAGTCGATCGTGGACTCTTATAACAAAAGCAGCGGTGCGAAGGCACAGATCAAGGTGCAGGCTTTCCCGCAGGAGTCCTACAACGATTCCGTTGTTGGGGCCGCATCGGCCGGAAACCTCCCTTGCATTGTGGACATTGACGGTCCCAACGTCCCCAACTGGGCCTGGGCCGGCTACCTGAAGCCGCTCCAACTGACCGCGGACCTTTCCAAGAACCTCCCCAGCACGGTTGCCAAATGGCAGGGCGAGACCTACGCGGTTGGGTACGGCGACGTCGCTTTGTCCATGTTTGCCCGCAAATCCGATCTCGCTGCGGCGGGCGTCCGCGTGGCCACCATTGAAAAGCCATGGACGAAGGACGAGTTCCAGGATGCACTGACCAAACTCAAGGCGCTGGGTAAATGGGATTACCCATTGGATATGGGTACTGCCGGAACGGGCGAGTGGCTGCCCTATGCGTACTCGCCATTCCTGCAGTCCTTCGGCGGAGACCTGATCAACCGCAAGGATTATCAGTCGGCCGACGGAGCCCTGAATGGTGACAAGGCTGTCGAATGGGCCAAGTGGTTCCGTGGGCTGGCGGATCAGGGCTTCATGGCAACAAAGAGCGGGAAAGATTCCACCCAGGACTTCCTGAACAACAAGAGCGGCATCCTCTACACCGGTTCCTGGGCAGGGGACAAGACCCGGGAGGCCCTGGGAGATGATCTGGCGGTCATGCCCAGCGTGGACCTGGGCAACGGTCCCAAGATCGGCGGCGCCTCCTGGCAGTGGGGCGTCACCAGCGGCTGCAGCAATACCGATGCCGCGATGGACTACCTGTCCTATTCCCTCAAGCCGGAAAACGTGGCTTCCGTCATCAAGGCAACGGGAGGCATCCCCGCCACAAATGAAGCCGCCGCCCTGATTCCCGCGTTCGCCGAAGGTGGCCCAAACCGGGTCTTCATGGAATTCTCCCGCAACTACGCCGTAATGCGCCCGGAGACCCCCGCATACCCCTTCATCGCCACCGAATTCGGCAAGGCAACCCAGGACATCCTTGCAGGAGCGGACGCGAAGGGTGCACTGGACAAGGCAGCCAAAGCGATCGACGCCAACATCAAGTCCAACGGCGGCTACCAGAAATAGCCAGAGATCCTGGGGTTCGACGACGGCGGCANACCCCAGGTCCTGTCAAGGAGACTCCCATGACCCTCAGCCCGCTTCCCACCCGTCCAGCAGAGGCCGATCCGGCTGCAGCAAGGCACAACAACGCTGCCACCCGGAACCGCCGCCCCCGCCCCGGCTTCCTCCGCGAACAGCTCAGCGGCTGGGGGATGATCGCCCCAGCCGCCGTTCTGCTGCTGTTGTTCGTGTTCCTGCCGGCGATCCTGGGCTTCGGCCTGGCCTTCACCAACGCCCGCCTGATCTCACCCCGGCCTGTGGAGTTTGTAGGGGCAGACAACTTTGTCCGGCTCTTCACCGATCCCACGTTCTGGCGTGCCCTGCTGAACGTGACGTACTTTGCGGTGGTCGTTGTGCCGGTGCAGTCAGCCCTGGCCCTGGCCTTGGCACTGCTCATCAACAAGAAGTTCCGCGGCGTGAACTTCTTCCGAACCATCTACTTCCTGCCTGTGGTCACTTCAATGGTGGTGGTGTCACTGCTCTGGATGTTCATGTACCGCCGTGAAGGCCTGATCAACGAGCTGCTCTCCACGTTCAGCTTCGGGCTCATCCAGGGTGCCGACTGGCTCAACGACCCCGCCACTGCCATGCCCGCCATCATCGCCCTGTCCATCTGGCAGGCAGCGGGGTTCCACATGATCATATGGCTGGCCGGACTTCAGAGCATTTCCGGTGAACTGTACGAAGCAGCGCAGCTGGACGGCGCCAGCCGCTGGCACCAGTTCCGCTATGTGACCTGGCCGGGCCTGAAGCACACCCGCAGCCTGGTCCTGGTCACCATCACCATCCAGGCGCTGGGACTCTTTGACCAGGTCAGCGTCATGACCCAGGGCGGCCCACTGGATTCCACCACCACCATCATCTACGAGGCAGTCCGGTCCGGATTCAAACAACAGGAAACCTCCTACGCCTCGGCTATCTCGCTCGTATTCTTCGTCCTGGTGCTGCTGATTTCCGCAGTGCAGCGCTACCTGACCCGAGAGAAGGACTGACATGTTGCCGACCCTCACACCCGCGAAGCTGGGGAGCTTCGGAACCATGGCTGTGCGCATCCTGTTCGCCGCCGTCGCAGTCTTCCCCATCGTGTTCATGCTGGTGTCCTCCCTCAAGCCGGACCAGCAGATTTTCGGTGACATGTCCTCCGTGGCGGCCTTCCTGCCAATCGGGAACATCTCACTGGACAACTACGCCGCCGTCTTCGACCGCGTCCCCGCCGCCCGGTTCCTGATCAACTCCATCGGGGTTTCCGCCGTGACGGTGGTGCTGGGCATCTTCATCAACAGCCTGTGCGCATTCGCGCTCTCCCGCATGGAGGTCCGCGGCAAGCGGATCGTGTTCACCGCGATCCTGGCCACCCTGATCGTGCCGTTCCAGACCCTGGCCCTGCCCTTGGTGTGGTGGGTCAACCAGCTCCCCTACTTCGAACTGAACGGCTTCAGCATCGAATTCTCCAAGGGCTGGCTGGACACCTACCAGGTCCAGATCATCCCGTTCATCGCCAACGCCTTCTCCATCTACCTGTTCCACCAGTACTTCGAATCCATCCCGAAGGAACTGGACGAGGCCGCGCGGATCGACGGGGCCGGGTGGTTCAAGATCTACCGCCAGGTGGTCATGCCGCTAGCGGGTCCGGCGACCGCCACGGTGGCCATCCTGACCTTCCTGCCGGCGTGGAACTCCTACCTCTGGCCGCTCATGGTGGTCCAGTCCGAGGAGCTGCGGCCCGTCATGATCGGCATCCAGTACTTCTTTCAGCTGAACGTTTCCTGGGGCGAGGTGATGGCCTACGCGTCCCTCATCACGGTTCCGGTGGTGGTGCTCTTCATTGCGTTCCAGCGTTCATTCGTCAACAGCATCGCCTCCAGCGGCGTGAAGGGCTGATCCATGGCTTCACTTACGGCCGCTGCCGAGGTCGCGGCAGTTGCGGGCACGGACCGTTTCCGGCCCCGGTGGCACTACTCTGCCCGGCGCAACTGGCTCAACGATCCCAACGGGCTCGTCCACCTCAACGGCACCTACCACCTCTTCTACCAGCACAACCCCTTCGGCGCCGAGTGGGGCAACATGTCCTGGGGCCACGCCACCTCGCAGGACCTGCTGCACTGGGATGAGCAGCCGGTGGCCATCCCCTGCGACCACCAGGAAGCCATCTTCTCCGGCTCGGCGGTGTTCGACAGGCACAACACCAGCGGCCTGGGCACGGCGGACACGCCACCGCTCGTGGCCATCTACACCAGCGCCTACAGTGACGCATCACCGCTGGCAGGCCGCCAGGCGCAGTCCCTCGCCTACAGCGTGGACGAGGGCACGACCTGGACCAAGTACCACGGCAATCCCGTCCTGGACCGGGCGTCGGCCGAGTTCCGGGACCCCAAGGTTTTCTGGTACGACGGCGGCGCAGGCAGCTACTGGGTGATGGTGGCCGTCGAGGCGGTCCAACGGCAGGTGGTCCTGTACAAGTCCGCGGACCTCAAGGCCTGGGAGTACCTGAGCACTTTCGGGCCCGCCAACGCCACCGGCGGAGTGTGGGAGTGCCCGGACCTCTTCGAGTTGCCCGTTGACGGCGACCCGGCGGACACGCGGTGGGTCCTGGTGGTGAACATCAACCCGGGAGGCATCGCCGGCGGCTCGGCAGGACAGTACTTTATTGGAGAGTTCGACGGCGTGGCGTTCCGGTCCGGATCGACCGTCACGGATGGGCTCCAGGAGGACGGCTCGCGCATGCGCGAGTACGGCTGGCTGGACTGGGGGCGGGACTACTACGCAGCAGTCTCGTTCAGCAACGTGCCGGATGGACGCCGCATCATGATCGGGTGGATGAACAACTGGGACTACGCCGCTTCCACACCCACCGGAGACTGGCGGAGCGCCATGTCGCTGCCGAGGGAAGTCTCGCTCACCCGCGTGGACGGCAGGCCGGTCCTTCGGCAGCACGCCGTGGACCCGTTTACCGGGACTGGGTCCCCATCCGTGCGGCTCGGCCCGCAGGCGCTGGCGGCCGGGGTCCTGCCGGTCCCGGGAACAGCGGAGACCGCGCGCATCGACGTGGAGTTCCAGCCGGGCACCGCGGACAAGGTTGGGCTCCTGGTGCGGATGTCCGGCACCGAACGGACGCTGATCAGCTATGACGTGACCCGGGGAACGCTGCGCCTGGACCGGACGGAGTCGGGACATGTGGATTTCCATGAAGCCTTCCCTTCGGTGGAAACCGTGGCGGTGCCCCTCCAGGACGGCCGCCTCCGGCTGCGGGTCTATGTGGACCGATGCTCCCTTGAGGTGTTCGCCCAGGATGGGCTGGCAACCATCACGGACCTGGTCTTCCCGTCCGAGGAAGCCACGGCGCTGGCGATCTTCGCCGAGGGCGAGGGCGCGCACCTCGTGGCCTTCGACGTCGTCGGACTCTAACCCCTGCACTTCCCGAACCTGCCCATCAGGGCTACGATCTCCCCGCATATCCCGGTGCCAGGCGCCGGGACAGCGGCAAGGGAGGGAGAGGGCATGGCCGGAGGCAGGAGAATGGGCGGCCCGCACTGGCGCCGGGTGGTGGCAACGCTTGGCAACGCCGATGCGAGGACTGCCTACGCGCAGATAGTGCTGGGAACCGCCCCGGCCGACGTCCTGGCCGGGGTCAAGGAACAGCGGCGGAACAGGGCGGTTGCTGCCCTGCTCGAGTCCGGTCTTGTGGAAGAGGATGAACGCGACGGGCTGGTGGCGGCGGACGCGGTCTTCCGTGACCTGCTCACCCAGCAGCCCCGGCGGCAGCCGCGGACGGGGCTGGACAGGTTCCTGCGGCTGGGGCGGATTGAACGGTACCCGGCCAACGCCGGGGAGCGGCGGGCGCTCCTGGCCAAGATCGCGGGCGAGGTGATCTTGCCCGGGGAACAGCTGACCGAGCGGCAGGTCAACGAACGGCTCCTCAGTTATACCGACGACGTGGTGCTGCTTCGCCGCTACCTGGTGGACTTTGGCCTGCTGCAGCGTACGGCCTCGGGTTCCTCCTACTCGCTGGCGGAGTAGGCCCGGCGGGACCGGAATCCATGGCAAGTCTTGATCCAAAGCTGCGGCGAATGTGGGCTGGTGTTTGGGAACGGGGCCTACCTTGGAGGCAAGATCCTGCCGCTGGGGCGGGGCCTTACAAAAAGGACAGGGCCGGCGGCACCGCATCCGGGAGACCGAGGATGCAGCCCCCCCCAAACCGCCGCCGGCCCATCCCTTTAGTTCCATCCGGGCATGGGGCACGGCACTGGCCGCCCGTTCCGAAGGGCTGTGTTCAGCCAGGAAGCGTGAAGTAGCCGGCAGGGTCGTCGGCTCCGAGGAGATCGTGGTGGAAGGCGACGGCATCCACTGGCCGGGTGTCCACAAAGAGCACCGCTACCGCATGGGAGTGGATGATGGTGTACCTGGCAGGGCCGTCCAGCCAGGAATGGATGCCGGTGTACTCCTCAACGAACAATCCCTCGCCGAGCAGCCCCCGCTCCTCGAGCAAGTCGTAGACAACATTCCAGGCGAGCTCCAGTAATTCGTGGATCGCCGCCTCTACAGTAGGAGCCGTCATGCCTCCATCGTCCTCCTGGGCCCCGACGAGGCTGCGCACAAAAGGGGTCGTGTCCTGAGCAAATGGTTGCTTCAGAGGGAGGGCATGGCGACCATGGAAGCGTGGGAATAAAAGGCATCCGGCCCGGGGTCACCCTGTCCCTGTGCCTGCTGGTTCCGCTGATGGGAACAGGCGGCTGTTCCTACGACTACCCGGACCCGGTGCATACACCGGCAGCGGAGGCCGACGACACGGCCACAGCTGAACCTCAACCAATGACCGAATCCGCAGGGCAACCTCCTGACCCTCAGGTCCTTGACCGCGGGGTGCGAAACTACCAGGACCTCGAGGCCCTGCTTAAGGCCGTGCCGGGGCCGACCCTCCTCTTCGAGCAGGGCCCGCTGGATGGTCCCGCCCGGGGCTTCGGCACTACGGAACAGGTGTCCCAGGCGGGACCATACACGGTCACTGCTGCCTGTGTCGGTGCTGCCAATGCCAAGGTCTTCATCCGGCAGGAGAATCCCAAAGTCACGCTCTGGCCCGTCGAGCTCACGGTGGACTGCCCGGGATCCGCATCTGAGGTCATCACACTTCAGCAGGGCTATGTTTCCGCGCACCTGTCCCTGCCCACTTCTGCAGACACCCCTTGGACAGGAGCGGTGGGCGGAGTGCGGGTGACCGGAGGCTAGCGTCCGGTCGCCTCCGTCACATGAGCAACATCTCCAGCTCCGGAAGTCGGCCGAACAGATCGGGGAGGCCGCTCAACCCTTTGCGCACGGACTCGTGTGACAGCGCGAGGGAAGGACCGGTGCCCGCCTCGACAGCGGCAAGGCACCGAAGGATGTTCCACCTCAGGTGCCCCAGCCAGCCGCCGATCATGAACACAAACCAGCTTGGACCTGGCGGCGGCAGCGCTCCGCCCCCCGCCGCATAGCCGTCAAGAACCGAGCGGAAGATGGGGGCCCTGAGGTCATCGAAGCCAGGTCCCTTCGCGAGGCCCAGCGCGGTGGAACCGAGCTCACCGGATAGGTCCAGCATCCCCGAGAGCTCCCAGTCGAGTACCACCGGCCGGCCCTCCCGGGCGAGCAGATTCCACGGTTGGATGTCCCTGTGGGTAAGCACGACGGGGCCTGGGCGTTCGCAGGTGTCGACGAAGTGGGCGATCGCGAGGAACGTCCCGACCTGGGAAGCGAGCTCGTCCGCCCACGGCTGACCGGTCGCCGACGCCCGTGCGGCGAGCTCGGACCAGTCCCGTGACGGGTGGTCCTCGACCGGCCTACGGGGCCACGCGACGTCGAGCGCGTGGATGCGCGCCAGGACCTCACCGATCTCAAACGCGTACGCAGCCGGCACGGGCGCTTCGGGCACCTTCTCCCCTTCGACCCAGCGGTGAACGAGCGTGGAGTGGCTGGCCAAGATCGGCTCCGGCATCGGAATGCCGGCAGCGAAAGCCGCACGCTCAAACCTGAACACGTCGTCAAGGCGATAGGTCCAGCGGCGGTCGAAAAGGTTCAGCTCCTTCACCGCAAACGACCCCTGGTCGGTGTCGAGCCGGTACATCCGGTTGGCGAACCCGCCGTGGACGCGAATCATCGGCCCGATTGGTGCGCCGAGATCCGAAAGGTCCACCCATTCATTCTAGGAGCGGGCAATGCACAAGGTACTTGCACAATCATTACTAAGCATGCTTATGATGGACGCGGTCGGATGGGGATGCGACTGCGAGGGGAATCGAAGGGTGCGCTCAGCAAACGGGGCGCACCCTTTCCGCATCCGGACACCAACTACCGTTACGGAGCTTATATTTTCGAACTAACAGTGCGGAGTTTCACCCGGGTCCGCCAGTGCTTCAGTCCTAGACTTTCGCCATGCACCCCTTAGCGGCGATCGGCCTGGTGTTCCTCACTGGGCTTGCCTGGATGGGCACGATCCTGACCTTGCTGGTTGCCTTGGCCAAAGCCCGGCGACGGCCACCTGCTGACGTCAAGAGCGGGAAGATCCAGGGCTCCGATCAAAGGGAATCCCAGACGTCGCTGGGTGCCTCCTGAGAAGATCTCTGAGTCGAAAGTTCCTGGTTCCGTAGCCAGTATCGAAAGCAGGGCCGGTGGCTCTGGCCAGCTGAGGCTGCCCTTTCAGGCCTAGTGCGACGACCACGAGGGACTCGACGCTGGTGGTACCAACTCCACCACGGCCGGGAATCGAGTATTACAGTGGATGCATGGCTCTCAGCCGTAACCCGCTCGACGACCTGCGCGAAACCATCGGCCACCTGGCCGATCAGCTCAAGCTGCCCGGCTCGGAGCGCGTCGACGACATTGTCGGCGATCTCATGGGTGCAAGGCCCGGGCCGGCCCGGCCGTTGTCTGAGCTGCAGGCCGAGCTCGACGCGCTGGTGGGACTGGAGTCCGTGAAGGAACAGGTTAGGGCCCTCGTGGCACTGCTCCAGGTCCAGGCGCGCCGCAAGGCGCACGGCCTGCCGGAGGTGGCCACATCACAGCATCTGGTGTTCCTGGGAAACCCAGGCACGGGCAAAACAACCGTGGCACGGCTCCTGGCCGAGATGTACCGCGCGGTCGGTCTGCTGCAGAAAGGCCATCTAGTGGAGGTGGACCGTTCGGGCCTGGTGGGGCAGTACGTTGGCCAGACCGCCATCAAGACGGACCGGGTGATCCGGCGCGCGCTGGACGGTGTCCTGTTTATCGACGAGGCCTACGCGCTGGCCCCGGAGGACGGCCGGATGGACTTCGGCCCGGAGGCGATCGAGGTCCTGCTCAAACGGATGGAGGACCACCGCCACCGCCTGGTGGTGATCGTGGCAGGGTACCCGCGGCTGATGGAGGCCTTCCTGCTCTCGAATCCCGGGCTGCGTTCCCGGTTCGCCCGCGAGATCACGTTCCCCGATTACTCCGTGGACGCGCTCCAGACGATCTTCCACCAGATGCTGGCCCAGCACGAGTACATGCTGGAGCCGGATGCGGACCAGATGCTGCGCCGCATCTTTACCGGGCTCCACGCGGGCGAGGACTCCGGCAACGCCCGGTTCGCCCGCACACTGTTCGAGCAGGCGCTCAACCGCCAGGCGCTGCGGCTGTCGCGCGACGAGGAACAAAGTCTCGACGCGCTCGACCGCGAGGCCGTGATGACGCTCACCGCGGACGACATCGTGGAAGCCGCACTGGCCCTGGGCGAGGAGCCGGAACCGGAACCGGCGCCGGAACCGGAGCAGCCACGCTGGTGGCGCTGGCTGGCCTGACCCGGTCCACGGCTGCCATCAGACACGCCGGCCGCGCCGCGCGCGTGGGACTCATGATGGCCTTCCTGGCGGGGGCCTCCCCGGGATTCTGCCTCCGACGGCCCACCCCTGGTTAAAGGGGCCACTGTGTAGGCCCGATCCCCTTGCCGCCCGGTCCCAATAGGCGGACACTTGATCTACCGCGCTATGCAGTCAGCCCACGGGTAGCCACCGAAAACCAGGACAGGCACCATGCCCACCGCTGACCATTCAGTACAAGAGCCGGCGCTGCAGCACTCCGCGCTTTCCCGGAAAGTCCCGTCATGAGCACGGCTCAGACTGTGGCGCTGATATTCGTTGCTGCCTTTGCGTGGATTGGCCTGACCCTGCTTGTTCTCCTGACCTTGCGACGTCGCAGGAAAGGGTCCTCAGCGGTTGCTTCGGCTCCCCCGCCCCCGGAGCTCACCAGTTATCGCCCGCACAGGCCGTGGCGCCCGGTCCGTTCCGTCACCAGGAGCCCGGCGCCGCGGCACAGGCTGAGGCTCCGGAGAGTCCGTCACTAAACGCGCCAGTTCATGGGAGCAATCATGGATACAGGAACGATCCTCGGGTATTTCGCCGGCTACGTGGCCGCAATGGGCGGGGTAGCCCTCCTCTACCTGCCGGTCATTGTCTTGCTCGTCGCCCTGCTGATCGCCGGCGGCGTGCTGCAAGTGTTACTGCTCCCGTTCATCGCGCTCTTCAAAAGGCTACGACGCCGGCCCGAAACCGACCTGGATCCGTCCTGGTTCCTGGACCGCGGGCGATAATCGGCACCAGCTCAGCGCACTTTCCCACCTCGCCTCCGCAGCTCTCAGCCGAATTTGGGGGGACTTAGCCGGTACACAGGAGGGAACCGTTGTGGAATTATGCGGGCATGGGACTTTCCCAAGACCGGGACAGGCCGAGGGCGGAATTTCACCGCGCAGCCCGGCTCGAGCCGGGTGAAGCTGAACAGCAGCAGGCGCTCAGGCGACGCCTGAACGATTTCGTCCAGACTGCCCAGGCGCGCGGCATCCACCCGCTGCCGCTGGAGGTCTACAACGGCCACCGAAGGTACCGGTCCTCCGTCCTGGGCTGGCTCTTGTTTCCCGACACCTGCCTCGCCGTTGCCACGGATGCCGAACTGTACCGGTTGCACTTTGAGGGCCGGCCGCCCGGCAACAACGGACCAGTACGGGAGGAGTGGATCCGCAGTTCCTACTGGCATGGCTGGGCCTCCACATGGGTCACGCTGGACGAGATGCTCATTGATGCCGTGGTGAGGGGCATGAGCCGCTTGCCTTAGGGAGCGGCGACTACTTATTGGTGCCCGTTACCCGACGAATGCGCAATTGGCTTGCGCACAATGCTAAGCATACTTATGATGGATGTAGCCGGTGGGGATCGGTTTGGGGATATGGGAAAGCGAAGGGCGCGCTCAGCGAACGGGGCGCGCCCTTCCCGTGTCCGGGACACAGTGCCGCACGGTCCAGCCCGGGCCAACTTCGGTCCTCTGGTGCGGAGTTTCGCCCCCGGGGCATCAAAAGGTTGCCGTGCTATCCGGGGACGTTCGCCTCTCGACAAGCCCGGTCCCTGGGCCTACAGTTGCCACGCCAAATTCCCACAACAACGACAGAGGTGTGTGAAATGGGAGCACAGGAAGACGTCGCACTGGTGCGGCGCGGCTATGACGCATTCATCGCGGGCGACATGGACACGCTCAGGGAGCTGTTCACCGAAGACGCGGTCTGGCATACCGGTGGAACCGGTGGCCTGTCAGGAGACAAGAAGGGCGTCGGGGAAATCCTGGCGTACTTCGGTGAGCTGTTCTCACGGTCCCAGGGGACACTCAAGCTCACCCTGGAGGATGTCGCGGCGGGCGACAGGTACACGATCGGAGTGCAGTCCAACCACGCGGAGCGCGATGGTAAGTCCCTGGATCAGCGGGCAGTTATCGTCTTCACCATCTCCGGCGGAATGGTGACCGAGGTCCTGGAGATGGCGGAGGACACGGCCCAGCTATCAGAGTTCTGGTCCTGAGAACCTTAAGGGAACGCACCCGGGAATGATGCCTCAAAGGAGCTGCTGATGAGCGATTACAAGTTCCTGACGCGCTGGGAGCTGCAGGCTCCCATCGAGACCGTATGGGACGCGGTCTCCGACCCCAGGACCTACACCAAGTGGTTCCCATATATCTCCAGGGTCGCCCAGGTTGCGCCCGGCGACCCTGACGGGGCGGGGCGGGCCTACCGGTTCACCATCACAGGCAAACTGCCGTACTCGCTGTCCTTCACCGTTGAAAATGTACACCAGGACCCGCCCCGGCTCCTGGAGTCCAGATCAACCGGGCAGCTGGAAGGGACAGGCCGATGGGAACTCTCCCAGGAGGGGGATATAACCACCGCCCTCTACTATTGGCATGTGCGCACCACCCGTCGTTGGATGAACCTGACGGCGCCACTGCTCCGCCCGCTCTTCGCCTGGAACCACCACAAAATCATGGACAAAGGCGGAACCCGGCTGGCCGCGTATCTGGGCGCGCGGTTGGTTGCCAACACGTCGCGTGAGGAGTTACGAGCTTGAATTCGGCTGTTACTCGGTGAGTCTATGCATGCCTAGCCGCCGCATCAGGCCAGCCGAGACTTCGCTGTTCCACGCTTTGGCCCGCATCGACTCGCAGCACCGGCGGCGGTAGGGCCTTTATGCTCTTCGGCCGGGACTCGCCCGGGACTATCTTCAGGCCATGGATGACAAGCAAGGCTCAATGCCGAGGGGCGTTGTTCTCGTGCACGGCATGTGGGGTGTCCCCGAAGACTGGGCGTGGGTCCAACGCGCACTCGAAGAACAACCCGACCTGCAGGTGGTCGCGCCGGATCTTCCGTCGCACCGTTCTCCCAATGCGGGACTGTTGGAGGATGCTGGGGAGGTCCGTGCAGCTATCGCTGCCAGCCCGGCCCCCACCGTTGTTGTCGGCTGGTCTTATGGGTGTGATGTAGTAGGCATTGCCGCTCACCGTATGAAAAACGTGGCCCGGCTTGTGTATGTCTCATCCCCTCCCCTCAAGCTGCAGCCTGATGTCCGCGATGCGGGCTGGGTGGACTCGATGGAGCACATGCTCCATGACGAACAAGGGCGGCACGCCCTGGACGGCGACTGGTGGCTCAGCGAAGACGAAGCCGGTTTACAACTCCCCGACGATGTGCGCGCATTCCTGAAAGACCACCCGCGCCGATTTGCCACGAAAAAGACGCGCAGCGATCCCGTACCGGCCCAGGCATGGGCAGAGATTCCCACAACCGTGTTGCTCGGTGCCAGGGACAACCTGACGAGCTCAGAAGCAAGAGCATGGGCGCGGGAAGCCGTGGCGGATGTCCGGGACATAGATACCGACCACTTCATGCTCTTCAACCGCCCCGATGTAATAGCTCACGTGATCCTTGAAGAGCTGAACTTTTCGGCTCCCGGCCGCCCAGCGGGCAGCTGAGGCGGCAAACGGAGCGGCCCCGGGCCCGGTCTCCCTGTGCGTCGCGGCCTGCTTTCCGCCAGGGAATCAGGCGGACCTCTTGGCTGCGAGTGACCGGTGGGCGCCTAATGGCTGTAGCCCAGCTCCGTGCCCGACTCCCCCGAGGGCTCAAGCAGCCACGTCATTGCCTTGTCCTCAGATGTGAAATACCTGATCGGGAACCCTGTCGGCAGGAGAGGCAAGCGGAACATGGCGACCACCCGATCGACGGGCGAGGAACCCAATAGTGCCATGCGCGAGACGCTGGACGAGTGGGGAAAGACCTTGCGAGCGGCCGCAGAGTGGGTCACACCCTGAATGTCGACCAGCATCGGCACCCTGGCGCCGTGACCCAGGGTGGAGATTGCTTCGAGGGCAGCCCTCGCCACGTCGATGCCGATGTATGCCCCTCGCTTCCAGCGCAGTATGAGGACTCCACCGGACAACTCCATCGTGCCTTTGCCTTTGATGTCCACCTTGCTCATGCCGTCCCCTTTGGAGATCCAACCCACTCTTGACCATAGCCCAGTGGCGTCAAGTCACAGGGGAAACGGCATTCTTGCAGGGCATCAACTTTGGGGGCGAAGATCAGCTGAGCACACACCGGTAATTCGGGCCGCTACCGTAGCGACCCCCGCAGCCTCTCTGCGAGGTCGTCCAGGGATTCGCGCCATTCGGGTTCGTCGGCGTCGTCCCACAGCTCTGCCAGCTCGGACTTCTCCCCGGCAACCCGTGCGACCGCTTCAAGCGCCATTTCCACGTCCTCGGCGGTGATTTCCGCCCCGTGGGCTGTCACCCAGTCAGCGACGTTCTCGGGGAGTTCTCCCAGTGGGTTGCCCTGGCTGGCCGAGGTGACTTCCGCGGCGGCGACAGCTACCGCCCCGTCCGGTGCCTCAACATACCTGTCGCCCGCCTTCGCCAGCGCCTTGCGGATGACGTCCGCCCCGCCGGCTTCGAGCTCGTCCAGCCAGTCCAGCGCGTCGTCGTTCTCGAACGGCAGGTAACCCCATGCGCCCATCATTGCCCTTTCGGTGTCTGGTTGCTGGCACCAATATGCCAGAGGACGTCCCGATGGTCGTCACCCGCAACCGCCAGGTTGGGCGTGTCCGGTCCTGCTGGACTTGACCCATGGGTGCAGCTATCAGCTGTCGGCATCACAAAACAGCCTCGCACGCCTAAGCACGCGAGGCCGTTTCGGCTCTAAAGAGCTGGTCAGCATTGTGGAAGCGGTTGGCCTAGAAGTCCCAGTCCTCGTCTTCGGTGTTGACGGCCTTGCCGATCACGTAGGACGAACCCGATCCGGAGAAGAAGTCGTGGTTCTCGTCAGCGTTCGGCGACAGGGCCGAAAGGATGGCCGGGTTCACGTCGGTGACGGAAGCCGGGAACATCGCCTCGTAGCCCAGGTTCATCAGGGCCTTGTTGGCGTTGTAGTGCAGGAACTTCTTCACGTCCTCAGCCAGCCCCACGCCGTCGTACAGATCGTGCGTGTACTGCACTTCGTTTTCGTACAGTTCGAACAGCAGCTCGAATGTGTAGTCCTTGATCTCCTGGCGCTTCTCCTCGGAAACCTTCTCCAGGCCGCGCTGGAACTTGTAACCGATGTAGTATCCGTGCACGGCCTCGTCGCGGATGATCAGGCGGATCAGGTCAGCCGTGTTCGTCAGCTTGGCCCGCGAGGACCAGTACATCGGCAGGTAGAAGCCGGAGTAGAACAGGAAGCTCTCCAGCAGAGTGGAGGCCACCTTGCGCTTCAGGGGATCGTCGCCCTGGTAGTAGTCCATGACGATCTGGGCCTTCTTCTGAAGGTTCTCGTTCTCCGTGGACCAGCGGAATGCCTCGTCGATCTCCTTGGTGGAGGCCAGGGTGGAGAAGATGGAGGAGTAGCTCTTGGCGTGCACCGACTCCATAAACGCGATGTTCGTGTAGACGGCTTCCTCATGCGGGGTCAGCGCATCCGGAATCAGCGAGACGGCGCCAACAGTGCCCTGGATGGTGTCCAGCAGGGTCAGGCCGGTGAACACGCGCATGGTGAGCTGCTGCTCGGCCGGCGTCAGCGTGTTCCACGACTGGACGTCGTTGGACAGCGGCACCTTCTCCGGCAGCCAGAAGTTGTTGACCAGGCGGTTCCAGACATCCACGTCCTTGTCGTCCTGGATCCGGTTCCAGTTGATGGCCTCGACGTGGCTCAGCAGCTTGACCTTCTCGGTCATGTCATCCCCTATGCGTTGGGTGGTTTTCTCTAAGTTAAAGCGTACGACGGCGGGCGGGCACCCGCCGTCGTACAAGTACAGTTCAGTTGAAGCTACAACTACAGCATGCAGCTGACGCAGCCCTCAACCTCAGTCCCTTCCAGCGCGAGCTGGCGGAGACGGATGTAGTAGATGGTCTTGATGCCCTTCTTCCAGGCGTAGATCTGGGCCTTGTTGATGTCGCGAGTGGTAGCGGTGTCCTTGAAGAACAGCGTCAGGGACAGGCCCTGGTCCACGTGCTGGGTAGCCGCGGCGTAGGTGTCGATGACCTTCTCGTAGCCGATCTCGTACGCGTCCTGGTAGTACTCCAGGTTGTCGTTCGTCAGGTACGGCGCCGGGTAGTACACGCGGCCCAGCTTGCCTTCCTTGCGGATCTCGATCTTGGACGCCACCGGGTGGATCGAGGAGGTGGAGTTGTTGATGTATGAGATCGAGCCGGTGGGCGGGACGGCCTGCAGGTTCTGGTTGTAGATGCCGTGCTCCATGACGGAAGCCTTCAGCGCCAGCCAGTCAGCCTGCGTGGGGATGTGGACGTTCTTGAAGAGCTCACGGACCTTCTCGGTCTGCGGCACCCACTCCTGCTCCGTGTACTTGTCGAAGAACTCGCCCGACGCATACTTGGACTTCTCGAAGCCGCCGAACGTCTGGCCGGTCTCGATGGCCAGCAGGTTGGAGGCGCGAACGGCGTGGTACACCACCGAGTAGAAGTAGATGTTGGTGAAGTCCAGGCCCTCTTCGGAGCCGTAATGAACCCGCTCACGGGCCAGGTAGCCGTGCAGGTTCATCTGGCCCAGGCCAATGGCGTGGCTCTGGTCGTTGCCCTTGGCAATGGACGGCACCGAGGTGATGTTGGACATGTCCGACACGGCCGACAGCGAACGGATGGCGGTCTCAATGGTCAGGCCGAAGTCCGGCGAATCCATGGTCTTGGCGATGTTCAGCGAGCCCAGGTTGCAGGAAATGTCCTTGCCGGTGTCCGCGTAGGACAGGTCATCGTTGTACGTGGTGGGCTGGGAAACCTGGAGGATCTCAGAGCACAGGTTGGACATGATGATCTTGCCGTCGATCGGGTTGGCCCGGTTCACGGTGTCCTCGAACATGATGTACGGGTAGCCGGATTCGAACTGGATCTCGGCGAGGGTCTGGAAGAACTCCCGCGCCTTGATCTTGGTCTTCTTGATGCGGGAATCGTCCACCATCTCGTAGTACTTCTCGGTGACCGAGACGTCGGAGAAGGGCATGCCGTAGACGCGTTCCACGTCGTAGGGAGAGAACAGGTACATGTCCTCGTCCTTCTTGGCCAGCTCGAACGTGATGTCCGGGATGACGACGCCCAGGGAGAGGGTCTTGATGCGGATCTTCTCGTCCGCATTCTCGCGCTTGGTGTCCAGGAACCGGTAGATGTCCGGGTGGTGGGCGTGCAGGTACACGGCACCGGCACCTTGGCGTGCGCCGAGCTGGTTGGCGTAGGAGAAGCTGTCTTCGAGGAGCTTCATCACGGGGATGACACCGGAGGACTGGTTCTCGATCTGCTTGATGGGAGCGCCCACCTCGCGGATGTTGGTCAGGGCGAACGCCACGCCGCCGCCGCGCTTGGACAGCTGCAGGGCGGAGTTGATGGAGCGGCCGATCGATTCCATGTTGTCTTCGATGCGGAGCAGGAAGCAGGAGACCAGCTCGCCGCGCTGCTTCTTTCCCGCGTTCAGGAACGTGGGGGTGGCCGGCTGGAACCGGCCGTCGATGATTTCATCCACCATCTGCAGGGCAAGCTGCTCGTTGCCGCGGGCCAGGTGCAGGGCAACCATGCACACGCGGTCCTCGTAGCGCTCCAGGAAACGCTTGCCGTCGAACGTCTTCAGCGTGTAGGACGTGTAGAACTTGAAGGCACCCAGGAAGGTCTCGAAGCGGAACTTCTTCTTGTAGGCGCGGTTGAACAGCTCACGGATAAAGTTCATCGTGTACTGGTCCAGCGTCTCGCGCTCGTAGTACTGGTTCTTCACCAGGTAGTCGAGCTTCTCTTCGAGGTCATGGAAGAACACGGTGTTGTTGTTAACGTGCTGCAGGAAGTACTGGTGCGCGGCCTCGCGGTCGGCGCCGAACTGGATCTCACCGTTGGGACCGTAGAGGTTCAGCATGGCATTCAGCTCGTGGTAGCCCAGGCCCTTGTACGCGGCCGGCATCTCGGGCTTCTCTGCCCTGGTTACTTCTGTGTCTGCGACAGTCGTGTCCAAAACGTGTCCAATCCTTTGTTGACCCGGGTCACGTCGTCTGGCGTGCCCATTAATTCGAAGCGGTAGAGGTGCGGAACCCTGCATTTGGCAGCGATGATGTCGCCGGCCATGCAGTAGTTGTCGCCAAAATTCGTGTTGCCGGCACCGATCACGCCGCGGAGCAGCTGCCTGTTCTGCGGGTTGTTCAGGAACCTGATGACCTGTTTGGGGACGGATCCCTCTCCCCCGGTGCCGCCGTAGGTGGGCACCACCAGCACATAGGGCCGGGCGGCGACAAGCGGCGCGTCCTTGGCAAAGAGTGGAATCCGGGCCGCATCGCGGCCCAGCTTTGCCACGAAGCGGCTGGTGTTCTCCGATGAGGAGGAAAAATAGATGAGCTGGCTGTCGGCAATGACCGCCGGTGGCCCTGCCGGCACCGTACCGCCGAATGGCAGGGCCGGTGAGGCTTCCACACGCTGAGCCGTGTGGAGTCCAGCAGCCGAGTGCGTCGACTCAGCCGCATGGCCCTGCTGTACTGCTGGTGCCGCGATGGATGTCACCTCAGCTGGTTGTTGGTTGCCGGCAGGAAGAACGGACTTCCTAGGCGACGGAAGTAACGGCAGAAAGCGCCAGTTCCTCGATCTTGTCCGGGCGGAAGCCTGACCAGTGGTCCTGGTCGGTGACCACGACGGGTGCCTGCATGTAGCCCAGTGCCTTCAGGCGCTCGAGTGCCTCGGCGTCCTGGGAGATGTCAACGCTCTGGTAGGTGATGCCCTTCTTGTCGAGCGCCCGGTAGGTGGCGTTGCACTGAACACAAGCAGGCTTCGTGTAAACCGTTACGGTCATGGTCGCTGTCCCCTTAGTCGAAATCTTCGGCTGGTCCGGTGTCCCGGCCCAAGCTGTATGTAGATACTACATGTAGTGCAGACGCCTCTTTGGAACCCCAAGATGATGTATTACAAGTATGTCATTTAATGCACCGTTAATCCACAGGGAGGCGGCTTCAAAATGTCCGTGATCCCGGTGTTTTTGCGGACGCAATCCACATCCTGTGGAGTACTTAGCCACAATTAAGCCTCCCGCGTGTCGTGGAAAAGACGGCGTGTCGGGCCCCTCCCCGGCTTCCGCCGGGGCAGCAAAAAGGGGGTTCCGGGTGACCCACGGAANGTGAGCAAACGCACCCCGGCCGCGCCCTACAAAGCGGCCGGCCCGCCGCAAACGAGCGCCGCCGTCATTTGGCGGCTCCCGTACCGGGAAGGATCTTCTTCCGGTCAAGGACGATCTGCTGCACGTCGAGGTATCCGGAGGCAAAGCCCGCGCGGGAGTAGCAGAGGTAGAACAGCCACATCCGCTGGAAGACTGCGTCAAAGCCGAGCCCGGCCACCTCGTCCTGCCGTTCCATGAAGCGTTCCTCCCACAGGCGCAGCGTCTCGGCGTAGTGCTCACCGAAGGCAAACCGTTCGCGGACCTGCAGGCCCGTCTGCTTCTCGGTGATGTCCTCGATGGCACGCACCGAGGGGATCACACCGCCGGGGAAGATGTACTTGTGGACCCAGGTGTACCCGGTGCGGGTGGCGAGCAGGCGGTCGTGCGCGATGGTGATGGCCTGGATTGCCACCTTGCCGCCCGGGGCCAGGACGCGCTGGATGGTCTGGAAGTACGTGGCCCAGTACTGGTACCCCACTGCCTCGATCATCTCGACGGACACCACGGCGTCGTACTCCCCTTCCACGGCCCGGTAGTCCTTGAGGTCAATGGTCACGACGTCGGTGTAGCCGGCGTCGGCAACGCGTTTCCGCGCCAACTCCTGCTGCTCGCTGGACAGAGTGACCGAGTAGACGGTGGCTCCGCGGGCGGCGGCGCGCAGCGCCAGCTCACCCCAGCCGGTGCCGATTTCCAGCACCCGGGTTCCGGGTCCGACGCCGGCCTTGTCCAGCAGGCGGTCGATCTTGGCCCGCTGGGCGGCGGCGAAGCCATCGCGTGTGGGGTGCCCGGGCGAGCCGTTGCGGGTGGGAAACAGTGCGCTGGAGTACGACATGGTGGAGTCAAGGAACGTCTCGAACAGTTCGTTGGACAGATCGTAATGCCGGGAGATGTTGGACCGGGTGTTTTCAGGGGAGTTGCGTTCGCTGCGCGGCTGGCGGGGAAGGAACAGGGCCCGGAGCTTCTGGAGGTACCCGGGAACCAGGGTTCCTGCCGTTGCGGCGAAGACCTCCAGGACGGCGGTGAGGTTTTCGGCGTCCCAGTCCCCTGCCATGTAGGCCTCGCCGAAGCCGATCAGCCCGCCGTCACCCAGCCGGCGTGCGAAGTCATCGGGGCGGTGGATGGCCATGACCGGGACGGCGCTTCCTGCCGGAGCGGACCCAAGGACCTGCCCGTCCGGGTAGCGGACTTCGAGTGGAAGGCGCCGGACGGCGGCCCTAAAGATGCCGTCGGCAACCCGGGCAGCGATTCCGGCCTTCAGTCCGTCCGGCACGCTGGCGATCCCCGGCCAGACTGCGGAGTCGATGACAGCGGGGGCCTGGGGCACGGTGTAGGGAACGCTCCCGTCCACGGCTGCAGCGGTTCCATTGTCGTCAGTCATTGTCATTGAACTGCCTCCTGTGAGGTGTGGTGTGGCCTGGCAACGACGGGAAGGTGTCTTGCCCAGAGTTTAATGCCCTGCACCCTGATCAGGGCCGATACCAGCAGCGGCGCGGCCGGGACGCGGATGGCGGCTGCCAGGATGTTCCGGACGGTGGCCGGGTGCCGCCGGCCGTCCATGGTGGCGACGAAGGGCCGGTGCCCTTCCCGCTCCAAAATGATGGACACCGCCAGCCGGTCTCCGGGCGCCGGAAGCTTCATCCGGTACTGCCCGTCGACGTCGTTAAAGGGTGAAACGTAGAATGCCTTCGGCACCGAGGCGCGGCCGGCGGGGTCGGTCCGCAGCAGATAGCAGTGCCGCTCTCCGTAGGTGTTGTGGACTTCGGCCACCACGCACTGCAGTTCCCCGCTGGACCGGTAGCACCAGAACAGGGTGAGCGGGTTGAAGACATAGCCGAAAACCCTGGCGCTGGTAAGCATGTGGATGGGGCCGCCGTCGTGCTCAATGCCCTGGCTCCGCAGATAGCGCTCCACGTTGGTCCGGAGGGTGGCAGCGGGGTCACCCAGGTGGTCCCCGGCGCGGAATACCGCCAGCGGCCGCAGCAGGAACGGCAGGCGCGGAAGGTGGTCCAAGTCCACGAACCAGCTGTAGCTCCTGTAGGTGAACGCATTTTTCAGCGGGGAGCGCCGTACATGTGAAATGGACGTGCGGTAGATCGAGGCGTGCATCATCATGCAGGTTCGGGGGCCAGCAGTTCCCGCTCCCCCTCGCCGCTGGCAGCGTCGGCTCCGTGGACTGCCGGCCAGGTGCGGCCGAGCCTTTCGGCGGCGCGTACCCCGGAGAGCGCCCCGTCTTCGTGGAAACCCCAGCCAAGGTAGGCGCCGGCGTAGGCAATGCGGTTGTCGGCCAGTGCAGCGATTGCCTGCTGGGCCTGGAGCGATTCGGGGGTGTACTGCGGGTGTTCGTAGACCATCCGCTCCAGCACGGCGTCGTCGGCGATAAGTTCGGATTCGCCCAGGCTGACCAGGTAGGGCCGCCCGTCGGCTGGCCGGAGCCGCTGGAGCCGGGTCAGGTCGTAGCTCACCAGGACCTTGTCCGGCCGCGCATCGCAGTCCGGAAGCCGGTAGTTCCAGGACGCCTTGGCGTTGTCCGAGCTGGGCAGGACCGCCGGGTCCTGGTGGAACACTGTGTGGTTCACCGAGTAGGGCATCCCGCCCAGCGCTTCCTTCTCCTCCGGTGTGGCGTCGGCCAGGAATCCGAGGGCCTGCGCCGGATGGGTGGCAATCACGACGGCGTCGAAGTCTTCCAGCCCGTTGGCCGTTGCGAGCTCCACCCCGTCAAGGGTCCGCCGGATGGCTGTCACGGGCGTGTTGAGGCGGACGTCCGCCAGCGTCGCCGCGAGCTTCTCCACGTACCGGGCTGAACCGCCGGTTACAGTCCGCCACTGCGGCGACCCCTTGACCCCCAGCAAGCCGTGGTGGCCCAGGAACGTGAACAGGTAGCGTGCAGGATAGGCCAGGGCGGTGGTGGGGTCACACGACCACACGGCGCTTACCACAGGGGTCATGAAGTGGGAGATGAAGTAGGGGCTGAACTTTTCCCGTTCGAGAAACGCGCCAAGCGTCAGTTCCGGCACCTGCACATCACCGCTGACGGCCGACGGCGGCGCGGTCCTCAGCAGTTCCCTCGCCTTCCGGTAGAAACGGGTGACCTCCAGCAGCATCAGGAGGTAGCGTCCGCGCAGCAGGCTTGAGGGCCGGGCAATGATGCCGCGGGCTCCTTCCCGGGCGCCGGCGTACTCCAGTCCGCAGCCGTCGCACCGGATGGACATGCTCATTTCCGAGTCCTGGGTTTCCACGCCGAGTTCGGCGAACAGCCGCAGCAAAGTGGGGTAGGTCCGCTCGTTGTGCACGATGAACCCGGTGTCGACGCCGATGACGCGGCCGTCGGGCTGCGGCAGGTCGTGCGTGTGCGCATGACCGCCCAGCCGTGAATCCGCTTCGAACAGGGTGACGTGGTCCTGGCGGTTCAGTACGTAGGCGGCCGTTAAGCCTGCCACGCCGCTGCCGATGACGGCCACGCGCCGCGGTCCGCCTGCGCTTCCTGCTGGGTTGGGTGACATTCATGCTCCTCTGCTGAACATTTGCCGCTGTTGCCGGGTATACAGAGGACTATTCGGTGCCGTCCCGGCAACGGATGGGTGCAGTACTGTGGGCTGGTGGTAAACCCCGTGCACCTGAAGACCCTCCTGGAGGTCACCCGGCTGGGCTCGTTCGCCGCCGCGGCCGCGACGCTCGGCTACACGGCCTCCGCCGTCTCGCAGCAAATGTCCGCGCTGGAGCGGGAAACGGGCGTAACCCTCTTCAAGCGCTCGGCGCGGGCCGTGATTCCCACGGAAGCCGCCGTCGTCATGACCCGGCACGCCGCGAAGGTGCTCACGGACATTGAGGCCCTGATGGCTGCCGCCTCACGGACGCAGGACACGGAAAGCCAGGAACTGCGGCTGGGGATCTTTCCCAGCCTTGCCACGTATGTCCTGCCGCGGATCCTGAAGAATCCGGCGTGGAAGAAGCTCGGCATTGACCTGCGGGTGTCGGTGGCCGAGCCCGGCCAGACCATCCAGGGGCTGCGCACCGGCGGCGACCTGGACCTTGCCGTGGTGTTCCAGGTGGGCCAGACCGGCTTCGCCTGGCCGAACACCATCAACCGGCAATGGATCGGTGACGACGACTTCCGCGTGGTGCTGCCGGCCGGCTGGGGATTCCGGGCCGACGCGAAGGTGGCGGCCGACCATCTGTCCGAAATGCCGTGGATAATGCATCATCCCGGCACCAGTGACGCGATGGTGATCGAACGGCTGTTCGCGGGCTGCAACCTGCATCCGCGGGTGGTGGCGCACAGCGACGATTTCCACGCCAGCCTGGAAATGGCCGCCGCGGGACTGGGCGCCGCCCTGGTGCCGGAACTCGCGCTGCGGAACAAGCCGGCGGGGGTGGTGGTGCTGGACGTACCGGAAATCCGGCTGGCCCGGAACGTGTTCGCCCTGCTCATCAATGACCGTAAGACGGCACGCGTGCAGCTTTTCGTCGACCTCCTGGCCGAAACCCTCGCCGGGATGCGCACCGCAGTGAATTAGCCCCGAACGCTGGAATGGTCTGCCCTTCGGGTCTATGTTGAGACTATGAACAAGGTAGCGAGCCAGCACTTTGGGGAGATCGAGCTCAACCACGGCGTGGACCATCTCTTCGCCGCGAAGCACGAGCTGCGCGGCCACCCGCTGGAACTCGACCTGAACGTCACTGCCCACGACCACTTCGATGAGGCCGCGCTCCGCAAGGTTGAGTACCGGCTCCGCTTCCTGCCCGAGCTCGTTGACGAAGTCCGGGAAATGATTGCAGAAGAACTGGAGCAGGAGGGCACCAGCCCCCAGGAGTACCTTCATTTCCACTGCAACGCCCTCAAGGAAGAGCACCTGCACAAGGTCTTCGGCGTCCAGGACCGCAGCCAGCTCACTAATGATGTCTTCCTGAAAGCCCTCAAGCTGGGGCACGTGGGGATCTACCCGGGCCAGCCGGAACGCTACTTCGTCCTGGATTTCACCCTGGGCGAGCATTTCACCGATGAGGTCCTGGTGGCATCCGCCGACCAGGACGGCGTGGTGGACGACGAGATTGTCTGGGAGTCCTGAGCCGCGGGCTCACACATCGCCGGAGACCGGAGGACCCCGCATACATAGGTGACGTCCGGAGATAAGGATGGTGGGCGGGCCATGGAGACCGTTGATGGCGGGCGGAAGACCTGGCGGTTGGCGTCGTCGTTGCTTCTCGCCGGCGTAGTGGTCTCGATTCTGGCGGGCGTGCTGCATGCGGAGTCCCACGACGCGAACGACCACGTTGCTTCGTTCACCGCCTATGCCAACAGCGGCATCTGGACCGGGGTGCACCTGGGCCAGTTCGTTGGCATGGCCTTGGTGGGGGCCGGGCTGATATCCATGGCCACGGCTTGCGGGGTGCAACGTCACGGATTGGCGTGGACCACACGCTTCGGGGCGCTTTCAGCCGCTGCCGCGGTGGCACTCTATGCGGCCCTGCAGGCTGTGGACGGGGTGGCTTTGAAACAGGCCGTCGACGCGTGGGCGGCTGCTCCGGAGCCGGAAAAGGCATCGCGTTTTGCCACGGCTGAGGGCATCCGCTGGCTGGAGTGGGGCATGCGCAGCTACCAAAGCATCCTGCTGGGTGCCGCGATGGTCATGCTCGGCATCGCCGTGGCCGCGGCGCACCGGGTCTCCCGGATTGCCGGGTACCTGCTGGCGGTGTCGGGCCTCGCCTACCTGGTGCAGGGGTGGATCATCGGGGAATCGGGATTTTCGGCAGCGAACTCCGTGCCGACGCTCGTGGCGATCGTGGCGGTCGTGGTCTCAGCCGTGTGGCTTGCAGTCAGCGCGTGGCGGATGAAGCGGCAGCCGGCAACGGCCGGTCACGTGATGTGACCGGCCGTTCACCCGCTTCTCAAGGTTTCGACAGACCCAACCAACCACCGGGTGTTGAGCCTGGACACCCTCCAAGCGGGAGCGGGCAGCCTCGATCGAGGTCACATCCGCGTCCAGGCCGTCGATCGCGTCAATGATGACGCCGAATTCGGAGTAGCAGAGGTGGGTGTGGATCTGCGTGGCATCGGCGGCACCGGCGGTGGCCAGGCGGAAGGAACCGATGGACCAGTCCAGGTAGCCGGCCTGGTCCGCCTTGCGCAGCGGCAGCAGTTCGCGGAGGGCAGGCTCGTCCACCTGGATGACCTTGATGCCGGCCCCCTCGAGCTCCGCGATCTCGTCGCGCAGCGCCAGGCCCACCTGGTTCGCGGTTTCGCCCAGCGGCTGGTCAGCTGGCGAGCTGGGTGGCGCTGGACGCACGCCGGCTGCCGTTGCGGCTGTGCCGCGGAAGGGCGAGCTTGTCCAGGACGTCCAGCGCGCTTTGGTGTTCGTTGAAGGTGTAGATGTGGATGCCGGGGGCGCCGGCATCCAGGGCGGCGTTGGCGAGGTCGACGGTGGCGTCGACGCCGATGTGCAGCCGCTCGAGGTCAGTGTCGGCGGCGGCAAGGCGTTCCATGAGTTCCGGCACCGGCTCCACGCCGGTCAATTCCCCCAGCCGGCGGAGGCGCCGGAGGCTGGTCAAGGGCATGACACCGGGGATGATCGGAATGGTCACGCCGGCGCGGCGGGCGCGGGTCAGGAGGTCCGCATACTGCTCGGTCTTGAAGAACACCTGGGTGATGGCGAAGTCTGCCCCGGAGCGCTGCTTGGCCAGCAGGACCTCAACATCATGCTCTTCGCTGGGCGACTCCGGGTGCCTCGCGGGGTAGGCCGCAACGCCCACTGCGATCTTTCCGGCACAGAGCAGGGCCGAACGACGCTGCTCAACGCGGCGGATGAGTTCGATCAGGTCCTGGGCGTACCGCAGTGATCCGGCTGCCGGCGCGCTGGCGTCCTTGGGAAGGTCTCCCCGAAGGGCGAGGATGCCCCGCACCCCGGTGTCCAGCAGTTCGCCAACAACGGCGGCCAGTTCCTGGGGAGTGTTTCCCACGCAGGTCAGGTGGGCCAGCGGCCGCAGGGTGGTCTCCAGCAGGAGCCGGTTGATGAGGTCGACGGCGGTGTCCCGGTTGGATCCGCTGGCACCGTACGTCACGGAGACATAGTCCGGCTGAGTGGTTTCCAGCTCCCGGATGGTGGTCCACAGGGTTTCGGAGGCCGCAGGCGAACGCGGCGGAAACAGCTCGTAGGAGAGCGCCACCGGGGCGGTGTCGGAGAGGTTGGGGTGTGCGTCAATAAGGCTTCGTGGTGACATTTGCGTCCTTGGCTTTTGGGCCATTGGCGTATCCCGGACGGATAATCAGGGAAACCGCCAATGAATTTGAGTTTGGGGAACACGGAGGGCCTCCACCAGGGACGCAGCGACTGCTACGCCTTGAATGAAGTAGTCCGTGAGCAAATGTCAGGCCCACATGGGGGCACCCACACCCTCCGCAACGGAGGATCGCTGACACGTTACCGCGGTAACTTGTGTACGACTCTAGGCGGCTGTCCGGGGCCGGTACAAGTCTGGACCGAATTAAGACGCAGTTTTACAGGATCTTTTCCCGGTCCACAGAATTTCCTTCGCCAGCTGCTACCAGGGGCGGCCCGGCGCCGCTCCGCCGTCGCCGTCCAGGTACTTCTCCCGTTCCCGGCCGCTGTTCCTTTCCCGCTCCGCCTCCCGCGCGCTGTCCTGGAGTTGCTGCAGCTGGCTTTGCCGTGCGTCTCGGGTCCCGTCCGGCGGGGAGTCCTCCGCTGGTGCTGCCGGCTGGCCAGCCGGCTGGCCGGCGGCAGCCAGTTTTCCTTCCAGCCGGTCCCTGGCCTCCGCCAGCCGGCCGTCCGCATCCGGTGCCACAGAACCACAGGCTTCGGGTGCCTTGCCCGCCGCCGCGAGCGCATCCGTGAAGAAAAGGACGGCCGACGCCGGGTCCCCGGCCTGCAGGCGCTGGTCCCCGAGTCGTTCAATCGCGAGCACCAGGTTCACTCGGATGAGGCACGAGTCCGGGGAACCGTCCGGGGCCATTCCCAATGCTTGTCCAAACCGGGTCCTGGCAGCACCGTAGTCCCCGTCCAGCACCGCGGCGTCACCGGAAGCGAACGGGCCTTTGTGCGGTTCAACAACGTTGGCGATGCCCAGTCCGCCGGCAGCGGCGTCCACGGCACGGGCGTCACCCGCGGCGAAACCCGACGCCGCCTGGCCGCCCAGGACGCCCACGCTGAGGAGTTTGGCGGCAACGCACAACGCCAGGAGCACCGGCAATGCCGACCATCCCAGCATCCGGCGCCGACGGACATTGTCGCTCACCGTGCCGCCTCCTGGTGGCGGATCGGCCGGAGGCGGCGCAACTGCCGCAGGATGCCTGCGGCCTCCGGCAAGGCGGCCAGGAAAGCGCCGCCGGCAAGGAGCCAGTAGAGCTCCGCAGCGGCAGCCACGGAACCGTCCCTGCCGGCCCGTTCCACCGCGCCGGGATGCGCCTTCTGCATCACGTCCGACACGGCACCCCCCGCGTCCCGGTGCACGTACGGCACGCCAAGCTGGTCCGCTATGGTGCGCAGCCGTCCCTCGTCGATAACAGACAAGGCGTCGCCGGCACTGCCGGTGCGATTGTCCTGGACATACCCTCCGCCGCGCCCGGCGGGACCGCCACCGCCAGTCCCGCCGCCGTACCCATCCTCTGTGTCTTTCGTCAAACCGGTGTTTTCCTTCATCCGGCCGCCAGTAGGCGTTCCGTAGCCCAGCACCGCTCCCCCGGCCACCAGCCCGGCGTCGAATGCCATGGCTTCCGGTTCCTTGCCGCTGGTCTGTTCGCCGTCACCCAGGTAGTACACCAGCCGTGGCCGGGAGGGCTGGTTGTCCCGGGCGGCCGCCAGCCGCTCAGCGAGCACCTGCCGGGCCGCCGCAATGTTGCTTCCCCTCGCGTAGGCCGTCACCTGCGGTTCCAGGACGTCCGTGATGGTTTGCAGGGCCAGGGTGTCGGTGCTGAGCGGCATCCGCACGTGCGCCGTGGTGTCGAAGGTGATCACCGAGAAGCGGGCGCCGGGCAGCTGTTCCGCGATGGCCATGATGTCCTTCCGGGCGCCGTCCAGCCGTGGGCTGGTGTTGCCGTAGTCCTCGGCCACCATGCTGGTGGTGGTGTCCACCACGAAGAACACGTTCAGGTCGGCGGTTGCGGCCGGCACGGATCCGCCGGGCAGGCCGGGCCGCAGTACCGCCGCCAGGAGCAGCAGGACCACGGCGCCCCGCCGCAGCCACGCCCGCCGGTGTGCCCGGAGGCCCTGCAGCCGCCAGAAGGCCAGGCACAGGACCAGCGCGGCCAGCAGCGCAACAGCGAGCGGCAGGCCCGGGACCTCCGAGAACACGGCGCGCGGCGCCCCCTGGATCGCTGCCGTTTCGGTCTGCTCCACAGCGCCTACGATGCCGGCCACTGCATCAGGATTGTCCAGTGCAAAGTAGGCACCGCCCGTTGATTCGGAGGCGGCACGCAGCTGGGCCCCCGGCTGGTCACTGCCGGCGCCGTAGTCCAGGTCACCCGGATTCAGTGCGTAGACGTGGACGGACCGTTCCCGGGCCAGCTGGGATGCCTGGTCCAGGATCAGGATCGGTTTGCCGGAGAGGAAGTTGTCCGTGGCCAGCACCACGGACCGGGAGCGCTGCGGCTCCTCCCGCTGCAGCCCCGCCCGTTGCGGAGCAGTTCCGGGAGGAAAGCTGTTGAGGCAGGATGCCAAGCCGTCCCCGATCAGCGACGAGCCCCGGCCGTTCCACGTTCCGTCCAGGAACCCGGAATTTCCGGGTTTTCCGTCGAAGGCGTCCTTGGCGGTCTGGAGCTGCTCCCGGGCATAAGCATAGTCGTCAGTCAACGGGAAGACCTGGATGGCACTGCTGTCAAAGATGGTCAGGCCGATCCGCTCGCCGTCGAACTTTTCGGCCAGCCTCCCGAACACGTCCACGACGGCGGCATCGGCGCTGCTCATGGATCCTGACGCGTCCAGGCAGAGCATGATGTCGCGGTTGTGCTGCCCGAAGCTGACGGTGGTGACGTCAACGGGACGCGCTGCGGCTATGGCCGCCGAAACAAGGAGCACCGCGCATGCTGTTCCCGCCACGGCCAGCCGGCGCCGGTACCGGCGGAGGGCAGCCTGGTATTCCGGCAGCATGGTGAGCCTGTCGGCGTGGGCCACGGGCCGGCGTCGGCTGTTGGAATGGTGGCCGCGACGGAGGGCGGCCCACACCGCGGCTCCGGCCGCAAGCGCCGCCACCGGCAGCAGCCACCAGAACATCAGCTCCATGCCCGCACCGCCGCTGCGGCTTTGGCCGCGGATGCCGTCACGGAGGGCGGCGGCCCGGGGCCGAATTCGGCCGGGTACAGTGCTTCGACGACGACGGCCGCGGCCGGCAGCGGGTGCCGGGCCAGGTCCTGGTGGGTCATCCTGGTGGCATCCACCCCGGTGGCGTCCCGGACGAACGCGCGCAGCAGGAGGCTGATCTGCTGGTGCGCAGAACGTGCATCGCGGGCGCCGGCCGCCGCCTCCCGGTCCACGTCCTGAATGCGCTGCAGGTAGGCCGCCTTAAGCGCCGGCAGGTCGGTCAGGGCGGACCGCGGGCTGCCTTGCACGCGGCGCCGGGTGGTGCGGGTTCCGGCAAACACGAACACGTACCAGCCTGCCACCAGTGCCAGCAGGGCCACGCCGCACCACAGCCAGAGCGGGCTGTAGTGGAGGGGGCCGTAGAACGCGGAATTATCCTGCACGGCGGTGCCTCTCCAGGAGGGCGAAAAGGGCGGTGACGACGTCCCCGCTGCTTTCCACTTCCCCGTCCGTGATCCCCGCGGCGCGGAGCATGGCCCTGCGTCCGGCGTCCCGGTCGGCGGTCGCCTTTTCATACGCATGAGCTACCGCGGCGGACAGGGCCGGCGGCGGGGCAAGCAGGGAGGAATCGGCCACGCTGTAGGAATCCGGGCCGGTGACCGGATCCCGGTCGGGGCTCCATCCTTCCCCTGCCCCGCCGGAGGGTGCGAGGTGGGCGTCCCGGATGGTCAGCCAGAGGACTTCGTGCTGGGCACGGAGCCTGCGCAGCAGCTTTGCGGTGGCCGGGTCCCCCGCCAGTTCGTCGGCCACGACGAAGAGCAGGTGGCGGCCCGTGACGTTGCGTGCCACGTAGTCGAGCTGGTCCTGGATCCTGCTGGCGGCCCCGTCCAGCGTGGTGTGCGAGTCCACGTGCCGCAGCAGCCGCTCCAGGTGCGCCTCGCCGCCCTTGGCCGGCAGAGGATGGGTGCTCGAGGCGTCGCCGCAGACCAGGCCCACCAGGTCGCCGTGGCGGTGGGCCAGGTAGCCCAGTACCCCCAGTGCCAGCACGGCAATGTCCTTTTTCACTTCGCCGGACCGTGCCTCCGCGGCCATGTTGCGCCCCGTGTCGGTGACGAGCAGGACGGTCTGCCGGCGGACCGCCACATAGCGCCTGATCAGCGGTGAGCCGTGGCGCGCGGACGCCTTCCAGTCGATGTCGCGGACTTCGTCGCCGGGTAGGTAGGCTCGCAGGTCGTCAAAGTCCAGGCTGCGCCCCCTGAAGACCGAACCGTATTCGCCGTCGAGCATGCCGCGCGCTTTGCGGTGCGCGAAGATGGCGGTTTTCGACTTGACGCGCTGGAGGAGGCTGGCCATGGGGGTTTCAGGGAGTCTGGACGGCGGCGACGATGGCGTCGATCACGGTCTCCACCGGGACCTGCTCCGCCACGGCGTCGAAATTCAGGATGATCCGGTGCCTCAACACCCGGTGCGCCAGGGACCTGACGTCCTCGGGAATGACGTGGTCCCGGCCGTCAGGCAGGGCCACAGCGCGGGATGCCTGGCTGAAGGCGATACTGGCACGGGGGCTGGCACCGAACTCGATGAACCCTGCGAGCCTGCCGTCGACGTACTGGGCGGCGTTCCGGGTAACGTACACCAGCCCCACAATGTAGTTGATGACCGCAGGGTCGATGTAGATGCGCTGCGTCAGCTGCTGGATCTCCGTGATGGCCTCCAGGGACGCGGCGGCCGGCGGCCTTTGCGCGGCGGTGAAGACGCCGGCGTCGATCCTGCGGATGACTTCGGCTTCCTCGGCGGGTGTGGGGTAATCAAGCACATCCTTGAGCATGAAACGGTCCATCTGGGCTTCGGGCAGCTGGTAGGTGCCTTCCTGCTCGATGGGATTCTGGGTGGCCAGGACCAGGAACGGTGAGGGCAGGGGGTAGTCCTGTCCGCCAATGGAGGTCTGGCGTTCCTGCATGGCTTCGAGCATGGCGCTCTGGGTCTTGGCGCTGGAGCGGTTGATCTCGTCGAGCAGCACGATATTGGCGTGTACGGGACCCAGTTGGGTGCGGAAGGTCCCCTTCGCTGCATCGTAGATCTGGGTTCCCACAATGTCGCTGGGCAGCAGGTCGGGCGTGCACTGGATCCGCCGGAACCCTGCGCTGACGGCTTCGGCGAGGGTTTGGGCGGCCGTGGTCTTCGCCAGGCCCGGTACGCTCTCCAGCAGGATGTGGCCGCCGGTCAGGAGGCCCACCAGCAGCGACTCCCGCAGCCGTGCCTGGCCCACCACTTTCGTATCGAAGGTGCGTGAGATGTTGGCGGCCATCTGCTGTGCCCTGGCCAGCTCCGCCGGCTGGATGGTCGCTGGCATGCTGGTCGAAAGCACTGTTCCCCCTGGTGACGATCTTGGCGCGGACCGGGCCGGCCCTGTCCCGCCGCCATCCTATCCAAGCCCAGCGCCCGGAGCCCGGCAATGGGCACCCCTCCCCATGCGGGACCAGCGGGTCTATTCTTTTGCCATGATCGAGCTTCCAGCCAGTTACAAGGAATACCTCGCCGACAAGAGCGAGCACTTCGTCGATACCGTCAGGCCGGTCCTGATGCAGTCGGCGGCGGACAGACTGCACGGTGTCCGCGTGGTCAACAACCCCAGCGGCCACCAGGCGCACCTGGACGACACCCTGCCGTTCGGGGTGGTGCTTGAGGACATTGATTAGCCCCTGACAGCCCCCGCGAGGGCCATCGCGTTGCCGGACCCGCGCGCCACCAGCACGTAAAGCGCCAGCACCGGGATGGAATAGAGGATCGAAAACGCGGCCAGTTGGCCGTACGCCACTGCCCCGTGCTGGCCGAAGAAACTGAAGATGGACACGGCCGCCGGTTGGCGGTCCTCGGACAGCAGGAGTACGAACGGGACGAAGAAGTTCCCCCACGCCTGGATGAACACAAAGATGAACACCACGCCCAGGCCCGGACGCATGAGCGGCAGCACGATGGACCGCAGCGCGCCCAGCCTGGAGGCACCGTCCACCCAGGCGGCTTCCTCCACCTCCAGCGGCACAGAGTCCATGAAGTTCCTGGTCATCCAGATGGCCATGGGCAGACTCGTGGCGGCGAGGAAAAGAACTGTGGCAGGCGGCGAGTCCAACAGCCGGAGCTGCACGAACAGGCCGTAGACCGGGACCATGATGGCGGTGACCGGCAGGCAGGTGCCGAAGAGGATGCCGTACATGAACGGGTTGTTGAAGCGGGACCGGTAGCGGGACAGCGGATAGGCGGCGAGCACGGCCGCGGCCAGTGTCACCGCGCCCGTCCCGGCGGACAGCAGCAGGCTGTTCCAGAGCGGCCGGAACAGCAGCGCAGGGGTGAACACGGCGGCGAAATTGTCCAGGCCCGGACGTTCCGGGATCCTGGTGGCGTGTCCCGCGGCCGGATCCAGGGAACCGAGGACCAGCCACAGAAGTGGCAGCAGGAAGCAAACTCCAATCAGCACTAGGACCAGGTCCGCCCAGGCGCTGCCGCGTTCCCGTCCTGTCCTCCGGCGTGCTGCGGGGTACGGGGGCCGCCGCTCCCGTACGGCCGCGGTCACGGCTTCTGCTCCCTCAGCAGCCGGAGGTAGGCTGCCCCGAACACGGCGCCGATGATGATGAGGACCGTGGCCACGGCCGTGCCGTAGCCGATGTCACCGAATTTGAAGGCTTCCTGGTAGGCCAGGACCGGCAGTGTGGTGCTGGCGTTGGCCGGTCCGCCGGCCGTCATGACCCAGATCAGGGTGAAGACGGCCAGGGTCTGGAGCGTGACCAGCATCAGGTTGGTGGCGATGCTGCCCCGGATCACGGGAAGAGTGATGAAGGCGAACCGCTGCCAGGGGCCGGCACCGTCCATGTGGGCGGCTTCGAGGAGTTCGGCCGGCACGCTGTTGAGGGCGGCGCGGTAGACGAGCATGGAGAACGCGGTTCCCCGCCAGACGTTGGCGAGCACGGCGGCGGCCATGGGCGCGGCATAAAGCCAGTCAATGCCCGGCACTCCGAACCGGCCCAGCAGCTGGTTGAAGGTGCCGTCCCGGCTGAAGAAGGCGTAGGCAGCGAAGGCGGCCACAATTTCCGGCAGGACCCACGCGGCCACCACGGCCGTTCCCACGGTTGCCGAGACGGCCGGACGTGCCCGGCGCATGAGGACCGCAAGGGCCAGGCCCAGCACATTCTGGCCCAGAATGGCCGACCCTGCTACGAACAGGACGGTCAGCCCCAGGGAGAGCGGAAAAACGGGGTCCTGCGCCAGCCGCTGGTAGTTCTCCAGGCCCACCCACTCCGGATTCCTGGCGTGCCGGCCCGTGAGCGCGGCATTGGTGAGCGAAGCCTGGAACGCCCACAGCACCGGACCGGCGAGGAAGACAAGCAGCAGTACGACGGCGGGTAGCACCGGCAGGTACCGGAGCACCTGCCGCTGGCGCGGGGTGGCCGGCATGCTACTTCCGGATGGTCTTGTCGCCGCCCACGATGCCCGCCACGGCGGTGTCATAATCGGCCGCGGCCTGCTCCGGGGTCCTGTTGCCGGTGATCACGGCTTCGGTGGCTTCCTGCACGGCAGCTGAGATCCGCGGGTATTCCGAGGTGGCGGGCCGGTAGTTGGTGACGGCCACCAGTCCGGACACGTCTTTCACGAACGGGTTGGCCGACTGGTAGCCGGGGTCGGAGGCGACGTCGGTGCGTACGGCGATCTGTGAGCTTGCAACGGTGAAGGCCAGCGAGTTTTTCGCATTCAGCGCGGTGGTGAGGAAATTGAAGGCAAGATCGGGCTGCTTGGTTTCGGCGCCGACGGCGAGGGTCCATCCGCCGGACATGCTGACGGCCCCGGGGGCTGCACCGTTTTGGGTGGGGAACGGAGCCACACCGATCTCCTCCCCGTACGCCGGCCATTCGTAGCTGCCGCCCTTTTGCCAGAACGACGGCGCGTAGGAACCTTCTACGGTTGCCCCGAGTTGGGCTTTGGGGAACCATTCGCCAAACACCTTTTTCCAGATGTTCGGGTCGAGGGCCTGGGCCGGAGTCACTGCCAGGTTTTCCCGGTACAGGGTCTGGAGGAAGGTCAGGGAGTCCTTGAAACCGGCGGAGCCTACGACCCACTTCCTGGATTCCTTGTCGTAGAGGCCCGTTCCGGTGCCGTACAGGAGTTCGTAGAACCCCTGCATGACGGTCCCCTCGCCGGTGCCCTTTCCGGCGTACATGTTGAACGGGATCACATCGGGATTAGAGGCCTTGATCTTCCTGGCGGTATCCAGGATGTCCTGCCAGCTGGACGGGCGCCACGGCAGGCTGACGCCGGCAGCCTCGAAAACCTTCTTGTTGTACCAGATGGCCCTCGTGTCGGTGCCCAGCGGCACGGCGTACGTTCCGCCGTCGTCAGCCTTGCCTGCCTCCTTGGCGCCGGCGTCGAACTTGGTCCACTCACCCCAGCCAGCAAGGCGGCTGTCAAGGTTCAGGAGGTACCCGGCATCCACGTCGGAGCGGACCTTGAAGGTGTCCTCGTAGAAGATGTCCGGAGCAGTGGACGGCGAACGCAGCGCAAGGGCAAGTTTGGTGCCGTAGTCGTCGTCGTTGGCCTGGATGGGCTGCAGCTCAACGGTCACGCCCTTGTTTGCGGCCTCGAACTCCTTTTTCGCGTCCTGGAACATGCTGTCCAGGGCGGTGAATGAGTCGGTCTTCTGGTACGCCACCTTGATGGTCCTGTTGCCACCGGCGGGATCGGCGGGGGTGCAGGCCGCGAGGGCCAGTACCGCGGCCGCCATCAGGGACACTGTCTTCGATACCCAGCGAAGCATGACGGTCAGCTTTCCAGCAGCAGACGCTGGGCGCGGGGCGCGAGGGTGTGTTCGAGGACCAGCGAGGCAGCGCCGATTGCTCCAACGTCCTCCCCGACTCCTGTGCCCACCACCTCGATGGGATGGATCAGCCGGACGTCACTGTTGGCGTCCAGAAGCGGCGGTATCCGTTGCAGGTAGCGCTCTGCCAGTCCGCTCCAGAAGGGACCCCCGAAGACCACCCGTTCAACGTCCAGGGTGTTGGTGACCACCGAGACCGCCCGGGCCACCAGGACGGCTGAGCGGTCAAGGATGGCGGCGGCACGTTCATCCCCGCCATCGGCGAGTGCGCACAGCCGGGAGAAGCTTTGTTGGACTTCGGCGGCGCTGTCGCCGGCCCGGGAGCCGTCCAGGATGCCGGCGGCTTCCGCCTCCGCCACGAGCACCTGCGGGATGCAGGAGGATTTCACGCAGCCGCGCAGGCCGCAGTCGCAGGGGGGGCCGTCCGGATCCACGATGATATGCCCGATTTCGCCGGCATTGCCGGAGGTGCCGCGGACCACCTCGTCGTTCAGGACGATGCCGCAGCCAATGCCGGTGCCCATGTACATGAAGATGAAACTGCCGGCACCGCTGGGACCGCCCGCCCAGGTTTCGGCAACGGCAGCACTGGTGACGTCCTTGTCAACGAGTACGGAGTAGCCGGTGGCCCTGGCAAGCGCCTCGCGCAGTTCCACCCTGTCCCACCCCGGCAGCAGCGGCGGATCCACCACCGTGCCGTTGTCCAGGTCGATGGGACCCGGAGCAGCAACACCCAGGCCGGCGATCCGGTTGCGGTCCACCCCCGAGTCGGCAACGAGCTGGGCGATTTCCGCGGCGATGGTGGCGATGACGGCGGACGGGTCGTTGCCGCCGGGGGTCTTGATCCGCGAATGCCGGACCACCGCGCCCACCAGGTCCAGCACCACGAAGGTGGTCACGGCCGGGTCCAGATGGACGCCCAGGGCGTACATGCCGGCAGGATTAAGGCGGAGGATGGTGCGTGGCTTGCCCGGGCCGGTGCCTTCCTTGCCGGCCTCAACGATCAGGTTCTGGTCCAGGAGGCGGCGGGAAATATTCGATATCGTCTGTGGGGACAGGCCAACGATCTGGGCCAGTTCCACCCGGCTCAGCCCACCGGATGTCCTGCGGATTGCGTCAAGGATGACCGTGAGGTTGAAGTCCCCCATCCTGGGCAAGTTGGTTCCGCGTCTCGGAGAGGATTGGCGGATCTCAGACACTGTGTCCCCTAAACGTCTTCGGCTACCTGCTGATGCTTGAATCGTACGTTAAGGGTGGGCCCCCGCCCACATGTGCGGACAGCGGCGCGGCGCGGCCGCCGCCAGGCCGGTGACGTGGCCAGTTGCGCGGGACCTGGCGGTGAAACAGGAGGTCAGCGGGGCCTGCGTGTGCTGCGCGTGACGGTGAACTTGGGGTTCCGGCCTTCCACGACGGTGGGGCCAACGTGCCGCTCGAGGGCGGGCAGGTAGTCGAGGTGGCGGTTGAAGACGGTCCACAGTTCCCCGCCGGGAGCAAGGACGCGCCCGGCCGCCTCGATCATCTTCAGGCCGGCACCGGCGTGGACCCCGGCACCGATGTGGAAGGGCGGGTTGAGCAGCACGGTGTCCACGGCGCCGTCGGCGAAGGTGCTCAGTGCGTCGTCCTGCAGGACGGAGATCCGGTCCGCCAGCCCGTTCGCGCGGGCGGTGGCGAGCGCCGACTGCACGGCAGCCGCGGATTGGTCGCTGGCAGTGACGGCCGACCCGGGGAACTGGCGCGCGTACATCGCCGCGAGGATCCCGGTGCCGCATCCCAGGTCGACGGCGTGGCGCGCCGGCTTCATTACGGGCAGGAACGTGAGCAGGTAGCGCGTGCCGATGTCCAGTTTCGGGCCGGCGAAGACCGCGCCGTGGGCGGCCACCTCCAGATCCAGCCCGGCAAGGTGCTCAACGACCGGGAAGCGCGGGGAGGAGCCAGGACTCTTCGGGCCACTGGCAAGGAGCACCCGCGATTTCTGCCGTGCGAGCTGCGGCTGCACGGAGACAAAGAATCGTTCCAGGACGGCGTTCATGCCTAGGGACATATGCTTCACCCGGCCGCCGGCCAGCAGCCGGACGCCAGGGGCGGCGTACCGGGCCACGGCGTCGGCAATCTCCTCCAGCTCCGCGAGTGTTTTGGGAAGCTGGAGGAGGATGGTGTCTGCCTCCGCCAGCAGCTCCTGCCCCAGCGGCAGCTGCAGGAAGCCGCCGCGGGCGCCGAAGCCATCCTCCGCTGCCGCTTCCTTTTCCATCCGGAGTGCGTCCGCGTTGAGGCGCAGCGCCCTTTCACCTGTGACCAGGTCCTGGTGCACGCGCAGCCGGGCCGGTGCCAGCACTGCCGCGGCGCCAAGCGTCAGTGCGCCATAGCGGTCCCCGATCACCACCATGTTGCCGCCGGCGCGGCCGAGCTGCACAGCGGTGTCCAGCAGCAGCCGGTCCGTGGCGTCCCAGGCCTGCAGGTTGGGGGCCTCGATATCGGGGCGCCTGCGCAGCACCTGGAAAATGTCTGCCAGGGTGTTTGCTGCCACCGGTGTCCTGCCGCCTTCTGTCGCTCCTGCCGGCCCCGGGATCCGGGGCATCACCCCCACGTTACCTGCTCCGCCGGACATGGCATGCCCGGCAGTGTGAGGATCGCGGCCACTGCCGCGCGTCCTGCCCGGTTGGCCCCGATGGTGGACGACGACGGGCCGTAACCCACAAGATGCACGCGCGGCTCGGCTGCCACCTGGGTTCCTTCCATGGCAATCCCGCCTCCGGGCCCCCGGAGGTGAAGGGGCGCGAGATGTTCCAGTTCCGCCCTGAAGCCAGTTGCCCAGAGGATGACGTCAGCCGGCAGGAAGCTGCCGTCAGCGCGGCGGACGCCCTGGGGCTCGATGGCGGTGAACATCGGCTGCCGGTCCAGGGCTCCCCGGTCCTTGGCCGCCCGCAGTGCAGGGGTCCAGATCAGTCCGGTTGCGGAAACGACGCTTTGCGGCGGAAGCCCCTTGCGGACGCGCTCCTCCACCAGCGCCACGGCATCGTGTCCGGCCTTGGCATCGAATGGGGCATCGCGCCACACAGGTTCCCGGCGGGTGAACCAGCTGGTGCTGGTGACGCGGGAAATCTCGTCCAGCAGGCCAACCGCCGAGATCCCGCCACCTACCACAATCACATGCTTGCCGCGGAACTCCTCCGCGGAAACATAATCGGCCACATGCAGCTGGCGGCCCCGGAACGAGGACTGGCCAGGATAAATCGGCCAGAAGGGCCGGGTCCAGGTACCGGTGGCATTGATGACGGCCCTGGCGCTCCAGTCACCGGCGGACGTTTCAATCCGCAGCAGCCCAGTGGGGTTATTGTCTTCTCGCCGGACAGCCCGGACCCTCACAGGGCGGTGCACCGCAAGTCCCAGCTCGTTTTCGTACGCGCCGAAATAGCGGGACAGGAACTCCGAACTGGGTTCGGCTGGATCCACCTCCGGCTTGGCGATACCCGGCAGGTCGCTGATTCCATTGACCGTGGCCATGCGCAGGCTCTTCCATCGATGCCGCCACGCACCGCCGGGACCTTCCTCGGCGTCGAGCACGGCATAGCCGAGTCCCCGGCGCTGAAGATGGTAAGCGGCCGACAGGCCCGCCTGCCCCGCGCCGATGACCACCACATCGGTTGGGTCAGGAATCACGTCCCCATGATAGCCGTGGAGGACGCGGCGGCCTTAGGGTGGGCGCATGGATACTGGAGGAACCGCACGCACCGGAATCGCAGGCACTGGGCACGCTGCCCGGCTGGAAAAAGCGTTGGCTGCAGTACTGGGAACAGAACAGATACCCCTGCGGCTGCGCGCATGGGACGGCTCGGAAGCGGGCCCTCCGGACGCGCCGGTGATGGAGTTCAAATCCAGGAAGGCCCTGCGGCGCATGCTGTGGTCGCCGGGCCAGCTGGGACTCAGCCGTGCTTATGTGGCAGGGGAAATTGATGCTCCGGGTGACATCTTCACGGCGTTCTCGGCGCTGAGCTCGGCCGGCAAGTTCGCCGAACCCGGTCCGTTCCGGCCTCTTTCCGCCGGTGAGCTCTGGCTGCTCCTACGGACCGCGGTCCGGCTCGGCGCCATCGGACCCAACCCCGCTCCCCCGCCCGAGGAGGCGCGGGTGGCCAGGAAAGGCAGGATGCATTCGCAGCGCCGCGACGCGGCCGCCATCTCGCATCATTACGACGTCGGCAACGACTTCTATGCGCTGGTGCTGGGGCCGTCAATGGTCTATTCCTGTGCTGTGTGGCCGGAAACTGCCGAAGCGGGCGCTGGCCCGGACCGCGGTCTGGAAAATCACCGGGGCCCGGGGGCCGACGATGGCCTGGACGCAGCCCAGGAGGAAAAGCTGGACCTGGTCTGCCGCAAGCTGGGGCTTCAGCCCGGCATGCGCGTCCTGGATGTGGGGTGCGGCTGGGGAAGCTTCGCGCTGCACGCCGCGGGCCGGTACGGCGTCACCGTGGTGGGTGTAACGCTCTCCACGGAGCAGGCAGCCCTGGCCCGGAAGCGTGCCGCGGACGCGGGCCTCACGGACAGGGTCGAGATCAGGGTACAGGATTACCGGGACGTAAAGGATGGTCCGTTCGATGCCATCAGTTCCATCGGCATGTCGGAGCACGTGGGACGGGCCCAGACTCCTGCCTATGCTGCCGCGCTCTTCGGGCTGCTCCGGCCCGGCGGGCGGCTGCTCAACCACGCCATCTCCTGGAACGCGGGCCCCACGGACCCGGACCCCGATTCCTTTATCCCCCGTTACGTGTTTCCTGACGGCGAAATGATCAGCCTCGGCGAGATGGTGTCCGCCCTTGAGACCGCCCGGTTCGAGATCCTCGACGTCCAGGCCCTGCGCCGCCACTACGCCCTGACGCTGCGGGCGTGGGTCAGCCAGCTGGAGCAGAACTGGGATGAGGCCGTGCGCCTGGCCGGCCCCGGGCGGGCACGGGTCTGGCGGCTGTACATGGCTGCCAGTGCCATCGGCTTTGAAAACGGCCTTACCGGGGTCAACCAGGTTCTGGCGCGGCGCCCCGGCGGCGGGGAACCGCCGCTGCGGCGGACTGCCTGGCTGTAACGGCAGCGCCCTCCCGCCGCGACGTAACCCGGCGGGAGGGCGGGCTGGTGAAGCTCAGGTTAGGCGACCGGTGACGGACCGCCGGGCTGGGTGAAGTGCTGGGTTTTCTCGATCTGCACCACCTTGGGGTCCGTCTCGTCGGCCTCGTAGTCCGTGGGCCGGGTAAGGTCCTGGCCTCCCCTGACCTTAAGTGCCCTCAGCACCACGGTCAGGACGGCGGCAACAATCAGGTTCAGCGCGAACGCCGACACCGCGATGTAGACACTGAAGTCCGTCCCGGGGATGGGCGCCACAGAACCGCCGAAGTGCGCCTTTGTCACCGGGTTGATCACGTTGTAGGCCGAGACGGTGCCGAAGATGATGCCCACCGCCCAGCCCACCAGCAGGGCCCACCGGTCGAACCACCGGGTGTAGAGTCCTGCCACGACGGCCGGGAAGGTCTGCAGGATCCAGATGCCGCCCAGCAGCTGCATGTTGATGGCTGCCGACTGGTCCATGGCGATCACGAAGACCAGGGCGCCGACCTTCACCACCAGGGAGACGATCTTGGACACCTTCGCTTCTGTCCTGGGGTCAACGTCGGGCCGGATGAAGTCGCGGTAGATGTTGCGGGTGAACATATTGGCGGCCGCGATGGACATGATGGCTGCCGGCACCAGGGCCCCGATGGCGATGGCCGCCAAGGCGATCCCGGCAAACCAGGACGGGAAGTGGTCGAGGAACAGCTGTGGAACCACCAGCTGGGGATTGACCGACCCGTCCAGGTCAATCGGCTTGGTGCCCGCCTTGATGGCCACGAAACCCAGCAATGCCAGGAAGCCGAGCATCAGCGAGTACAGCGGCAGGATGGCGGCGTTGCGGCGGATGGTGTTGCGGGCCTTCGAGGCCAGCACTGCCGTCACCGAGTGCGGGTACATGAACAGCGCCATGGCCGAACCCAGCGCCAGCGACCAGTAGGCGGAGTAGTTTGCCGCGCCGGGGACAAAGACCCCTGCCGGTTTGCCCGTGGCCTGGTTCACCGTGCCCAGTTTGGTTTGGGCTGCGCCAAAAATGCTGTCCCAGCCGCCGAACTTGATGGGCAGGTAGATAACGGCCACGATGACGGCGAGATAGATCAACAGGTCTTTGACGACGGCGATCATGGCGGGGGCGCGCAGGCCCGAGGTGTAGGTGTATGCGGCCAGGACCACGAAGGCGAGGATCAGCGGCAGGTCCGTTAGCAGGACGTTGCCGGAGCTCCCCAGGCCCAGGACGGTGAGCACCGCCTTGATCCCCACCAGCTGCAGTGCAATGTAGGGCATGGTGGCAACGATGCCCGTGACCGCGACGGCGAGGGAAAGCCAGCGGCTGCCGTAGCGGCCACCCACGAAGTCCGCCGAGGTGACGTAGCCGTGGCGGTGGGAAACGGACCACAAACGGCTCATGATGATGAAGATAATCGGATACAGGACGATCGTGTAAGGCACGGCGAAGAACCCGCTGACCGCGCCAGTGGCCCACATGGCCGCCGGGACTGCCACAAATGTGTAGGCGGTGTAGAGGTCCCCGCCCAGGAGGAACCAGGTGATCCAGGTGCCGAAGCCGCGGCCGCCCAGGCCCCACTCGTCCAGGCTGTGCAGCCCCTCCACTTCCGGGCTGCGCCGCCATCTCGCCGCCAGGAAGCCCATGACAGCCACGACGACGAAGAGCAGCACAACAATGATCAGGGCAGTCCAGTTGATCTCGCGTCCGTTCATGGCCGGTCCCCTCCCAACCCGGCTTCGGCGGAGGCAGTGCCTGCCTGGGGCGGGCCACCTGGACGGGCCTCTGCCCGCCGTCGTCGGTCTTCCTTGGTGACCAGCCAGTACGCAGAGCCGGTCAGTATGGCTGAAATCGGTACCCAGAGCAGCTGGTACCAGTAGAAGAACGGCATCCCGCCCAGCCGCGGCGCGTCAAACGAGTAGAGCTGCGGCATCAGGGGCAGGAGAATGGCGGCGGCCAGCAGGATGCCGGCGCCTATATAGGGGGCTGGCCGCGCGGGTCCGCGGATGGCGGTATCCCGCGTCAGGCGGGATTTCTCGGGAAAGGCTTCGCCGTCCGGGCTGTAGCCGTCTGCGTGGGACATCTGCGACCTCCTCGTCAGCCCGTCCCGCGGCCGCCGCCTTGGATCAAAGCAGTCCGGAGGCGGGACGATGTGCCCTCAATCACAGTTGTACCGCGCTTTGACCTGCGCCGGAAGGGTTTTGGTCCACTATCGGTTGCCAGTGGCAACAAAAAAGGGAACCATCACCTGGTGATGGTTCCCTTTTCCTTGTACCGGTGGAGCTGAGGGGACTCGAACCCCTGACCCCCTGCATGCCATGCAGGTGCGCTACCAGCTGCGCCACAGCCCCGTACTCTTGTCTTTTCCGGTCGAATTCCCCGAAGCAACCTGACCAGAGTAATGCACTTTTCCGCCGTACGCCAATCGGGAGTTTTTTGGCCCGAAAGTGCCCGGAAAACTGAAAAGTCCGCCGGAACCAGAGTGGTTCCGGCGGACTCGCCGGTGGAGCTGAGGGGACTCGAACCCCTGACCCCCTGCATGCCATGCAGGTGCGCTACCAGCTGCGCCACAGCCCCGGATAGTTGCTGCTCTCTCCGAGATTCCCCCGGGGTCTCCCCCGAAGCAACTCAAATATCTTAGAACAGCAATTCCGAAAATTCCAAATCGGGAATATTCACTTCCCCGGTGGGACTATTCTCCTTCGGAAACCGCGGCGGCCTTTGCCGAGGTGTCGTCGCCGAGTTCCAGGTCCACCACCGGGCAGTCCTTCCAGAGGCGCTCCAGCGCGTAGAACACGCGGTCTTCCTCGTGCTGGACGTGGATGACCACGTCGGCGTAGTCGAGCAGTACCCACCGGCCGCCGGAGCGGCCTTCACGCCGGACGGGACGCAGGTCCTGTTTGGCGAGTTCCTCCTCGATGCCATCCACGATGGCATTGACCTGGCGTTCGCTGGGGGCCGAGGCGATAAGGAAGACGTCGGCGAGGGCGAGGCGCTCACTTACGTCCATGGCGACGATGTCCTGGGCAATCTTGTCCGCGGCGGCCTTGGCGGCTGTGCGGGCTATGGCGATGGATGATTCTGTTGCAGTCACGGGACTCCTTGGTTTGATGAAGAGGTGTTGGTGCCGGCCGGCAGGTGTCAGCGCGACATGCCGCTGACGATCAGGATGATGCCGGCGACGAGGGCCAGGATCCCGAACGCGAGGATGCAGAACTGGAGGATGCGGTTGCGCCTGGCCCGGGTGAGGCCGGCAGTGGCGGCATCCAGCGGATCAAGGCCGTAGGCAGACCGGGCAGGAACGCGTGGCAGGTCCTCGAAGAGGTCCTCCGACTGGTGCTCCGGCTGGTGCTGCGGACGTGCCACCGGCTTGGGCCTGCCGGCGGCCTTTGCTGCCGCCTCCGCACGGGCGATGACCTTGGAGCGGCCGGCGGCGGAATCCGCAGCAGGTGCCTTGGGACGGGCAGCAGGCTTGCGTTTCCCGCCGCCAGGAGCGACCTTGGTGCCCGGCCGGGTGGTGACGGGGACGTGCGATGTTGCCGGCGGCTTCATGACCGGACGGTCGACGCCGGGCACCTGGACGAACTCGAGCGGCGTCACCATGGCCAGGTTGTTGGCGGTGGATGGGCCGGCTTTGTCCCCGGCTGCCGAATCACGGGAGGCGGAACCATGGGACGCGGAGTCCGTCGCAGCTGTTTCCCTTGCGGGTCCGGCGGGGCTGTTTGCCTGCTCGGCAAGCTTTTGCCGGGCCATCGCCCGCCGGTTCATGACGGCGGCCCGCTCGGCGAGTGCGATCTGCTCAGCGAGGATTTCCGGGTCCACTGCTTCCGGGTCCGTGGAGGCGATGTGCTCCATTTTGGCCAGCTGGTTCCTGGCCTGCGCGGCGATGAGTGCCCGGGCTTCCAGGGCCTGCTCCACGGTCATGCCCTCGGGGGCGCTTCCGGGAGCCGGCGCCGGGACGTCAGGACCGGATGTGGCTGCGGGACCAGTGGCGCGGCCGTCCCCGCCGTCGCCGGAAGTCGTGGCAGGAGCCGGCGCGGCAGCCGGGACAACCGGGTTGGCGGCAGTGAGCGCCTGCTCCTTGAGCTGCTGCAGCCGAAGCTGGCGACGGGTGGGCGGCCCACCGGCGGCGAGCTGGCCTTCCTTTTCCTCAAGTTCCTTGATGGCGCGAAGGGCGGCGCGGTCCCGGGCACGGATCTGGGAGGAGCGCTGGGTGGGTGTCGGGTCGGAATGAACCTGGGGATGCGCTGCCGAAGTGTCACGGGGTGCGGAGGCCGGCGCCTGGTCCTGCGTCGCCTGCCCTCCGGCCAGCCGGTCACCGGCAGGCGGACGCTGCTCCGTGGCAGGCTGGGTTGCCTGGTGGGCGTCCCTGGCCTTCCGGAGTTCCCGGCGGCTGCGGATGGGGGGCTGTTCCTGACTCATTGTGAACTCATTCAGTACTGGCTGGTTCGCGTGCTTCGGAAGTTGGGTCATTGGCGGGTGCGGCAGCGTCGGCGTACAGGCCATACTTGGCGATGTATTGGACAACCCCGTCCGGAACCAGATACCAGACCGGGTTGTTGGCAGCCACGCGGGCACGGCAGTCTGTGGACGAGATGGCCATGGCGGGAACTTCCAGGAGGCTCACGTCGTCGCGGCCCATGCCGTCAAGGACGTGCCCGGGGCGGGTGACCCCCACGAAGTGTGCCAGTGACCACAGTTCGTCAATGTCCTTCCAGGACAGGATCTGTGCCAGCGCGTCCGCGCCGGTGATAAAGAAGAGGTCGGCGTCGGGACGCTGGGCCCGGAGGTCGCGCAGGGTGTCGATGGTGTAGGTGGGACCGGGACGGTCCACGTCGACGCGGCTGACGGTGAAGCGCGGATTTGATGCCGTGGCAATGACGGTCATCAGGTAGCGGTGCTCGGGCTCGCTGACCTGTTTGTGGGACTTTTGCCATGGCTGCCCGGTGGGGACGAAGACCACCTCGTCGAGGTCGAACTCGGCCGCGACTTCGCTGGCTGCGACGAGGTGGCCGTGGTGGATGGGATCGAATGTCCCGCCCATCACGCCCAGCCGCAGCCTCCCCCGGGCACCATTGCGGTGCAGTGTGTGGGAAATGTTAGTGGCCCTGCCCGCGATCGTGCTTGTTGGGGTGCTGGCGGTGCGGATCCGCGTGCTCCTCGGTAGCAGAGTGCCGGTTGCCCAGGTTGTTGTAGGACCAGGCGATGAACATCAGCACCACCAGGATCCCGAACATCGAAACACCGAAAACCCAGGGCTCAGCCCACAGCGGCGCAGGCTCCTCGTGGCCGGATTCACCTGCGGCGGCGACGGACATGGCAATCTGCTGGAGCAGCATTTTCTCCCCTATGTTCAGGAATTAACGGGCAGCGGAACCATCCGCTGCTTTCCGGGTTCTGGTCTATGTTACCGCGTTGCTACCCGCGGACCTGGCCTTCGCCCTGGACGATCCATTTCGTGGTGGTGAGCTCGGTCAGGCCCATGGGGCCGCGGGCATGCAGCTTCTGGGTGGAGATGCCCACCTCGGCACCCAGGCCCAGCTCCCCGCCGTCGGTGAACCGCGTGGAGGCGTTGACGATGACCGCCGCGGAGTCCACCTCGGCGATGAACCGCTCGGCGTTGGCGAGGCTGTTCGTGAGGATGGCTTCGGTGTGCCCGGTGGACCAGGTGCGGATGTGCTGCACGGCTTCGTCAAGGCTGTCCACCATGGCTACGGCCAGGTCCAGGTCCATGTACTCGGTGGCCCAGTCGGTGTCTGTCGCGGGCTGGGTTTCAATTCCGGCGGGCAGGGCAGCATCGATACGGGCGTCGACGTGGAGGCGGACACCGGCGTCGCGCAGTGCGGTTGCGACGGCGGGCAGCACCGTCGAGCCCGAGTGGACCAGCAGGGTCTCCACGGTGTTGCAGACACTGGGCCGCTGGGTCTTGGCGTTGAGCAGGATCTCGACGGCCATGTTCTCGTCGGCGGATTCGTCGAGGAAGATGTGCACGTTCCCCTCCCCCGTCTCGATGACGGGGACGGCGGAGTTGGCGACGACGGTCTGGATCAGGTCGCGGCCGCCACGCGGAATCAGCACATCCACCCTGCCGCGGGCCTTCATCAGGACGTTGGCGCCGGCCCGGCCGTACTGGTCAACCGTCTGGACTGCGTCAGCGGGAAGGCCGACGGAGTCCAGGGCCTCGCGAAGTATCCGCACCAGGACCTGGTTGGTGGCTTCAGCGGCGCTGCCGCCGCGGAGGATGACTGCGTTTCCGCTCTTGAGCGCCAGCCCGGCAATGTCCACCGTGACGTTGGGCCGGGCTTCGTAGATGGCTGCCACCACACCCATGGGGACGTTCACCTGTCGCAGGCGCAGCCCGTTGGGGAGCGTCTGGCCGCGCACCACGTTGCCGACGGGGTCGGGAAGGTTCGCCAGGTTTTCCAGGGCGCCCACCAGGCCGGCAACCCGCGCTTCGGTGAGGGTGAGGCGGTCCAGGAGCGCGGCGGAGGTGCCGTTGTCCCTGCCGCGCTGCCGGTCTGTGGCGTTGGCGGCAAGGATGGCGGCCACGTTTTCCTGCAGCGCTGCGCCGACAGCCCGGAGGGCACGGTCTTTCCAGGCACGGTTGGCGGTGGCCATCCGGCGGGCGGCGTACCGCGCCCGGTCGGCGACGGCGTGGACTGCGGCTTCCACCTCTGCGGCGGACATTTCTGAACCCGTAACGGACACTTCAGCCGATTCCGGTGCTGCTGATCCGTCCGGCTGCGCCTGGGCAGCAGTGGTTCCGGAATGTTTGCCAGAGTGGATCAGGGCTTCAGTCATGGTCCAAGTTTAGGCGAGCCTGCGGCTCAGACCAGCACCAGGTCATCAACATGAACAACTTCGCGGTCGTAGCCGGTGCCCATCTCCTCAGCCAGGTCCCTCGTGGACCTGCCGAGCATACGCGGCAGTTCCTCTGACGAGTAGTTCACCAGTCCGCGGGCAATAACGGTGCCGTCGGCACCTGCCAGCTCCACGGCGTCGCCCGCTTCGAAGTCACCGCGCACCCCGGAGATGCCGGCCGGCAGCAGTGAGGTCCGGTGGTGGCGGACCGCGCGAACTGCCCCTTCATCCAGGACCAGGCGGCCCTGCACCGAGGCGACGTGCGCCAGCCAGAGCAGGCGGACCGGCTTCCGGGAGCCGTTGACGGAGAACCAGGTCCCCACGTCCTCGCCGTTCAGCGCAGCAGCAGCGTTGGGGGTGGATGTCACCAGGGCATGGATTCCGGAACCTGCCGCCATGGTGGCAGCCTCCACCTTGGTCATCATTCCGCCGGTGCCAACGCCGGCCTTGCCGGCTTTGCCGATGGAAACGCCTTCGAGGTCGTGCGCCCCGGTGACCAGGGGGATGCGCTTGGCACCGAGGGCGGGCGGACCGTCGTACAGGGAGTCGACGTCGGACAGCAGCACGAGTGCGTCGGCCCGGACCAGGTGCGCCACCAGGGCGGCGAGGCGGTCGTTGTCGCCGAAGCGGATTTCGTGGGTAGCCACGGTGTCGTTTTCGTTGACGACGGGGACGACACCCAGGTTGAGCAAGCGGTCCATGGCCCGGAGGGCGTTGGTGTGCTGGCTGCGGCGCATCAGGTCCTCAGCCGTGAGCAGGACCTGGCTGACGGTGACGCCGTGCGCGGCAAAGGCCTGGGTGTACCGGGCCATCAGGAGTCCCTGGCCCACACTCGCGGCTGCCTGCTGGGTGGCCAGGTCCCGGGGACGCTTGGCCAGGCCCAGGGGCGCAAGACCGGCGGCGATGGCGCCGGACGAGACCAGGATGATCTCGGCACCTGCGTTGCGTTTGGCCGCCAGCGCATCCGCCAATGCCGTGAGCGACTCCTCCGAGATGCCGCCCTTGATGCTTGTCAGCGAGGAGGACCCCACCTTCACGACGATCCGGCGGGCCCCTGCCAGCGCACTTCTGTCCGCGGTGCGCCCGGCCGGCTCCGCGGTCATGCCCCTAGAGGTCATCGTCCGCTTCCAGTCCGCTTTCCTTGACGGGCTGGGCGGCACGGCGGCCACTGACGGATTCGGTCCAGATGCCGGCTTTGCGCTCCGCCTCAAGCTCGGCACGGGCGGCTGCCTTGGCGTCGCGGCGCTCCTGCTGCTCTTCGCGCTTCTGGGTGCGGGTGGGGCGGTCGCCAATATCGGCGAACCGCACATCGGTGCCGCGCGGGGAGGCCAGGAGCTCGGCACCGGCCATCATGGTGGGCTCCCAGTCAAAGACGACGCCGTCTTCCCCGCCGATGACCACGGTGTCGCCCGGCTTGGCGCCCTGCTTGAACAGTTCGGTTTCCACGCCAAGCTTGGCCAGGCGGTCTGCCAGGTAGCCGATGGCTTCCTCGTTGGTGAAGTCGGTCTGCTTGACCCAGCGTTCAGGCTTTTCGCCCAGGACGCGGAAGAGCGGTTCCAGGTTCTTCTCTTCGCGGCGGATCTTGAACCCGGCCTCGTTGACGGCGCGGGGGCGCAGCACGGTGGGCTGGACCTTGGGAGGTGCGGCCGCAATGGCGTCGCGGGCGGCCTGGACGATCTCTGCCATGGCGAACCCCAGCTGGCGCAGGCCCTCGTGGCTGGTGGCGGACACCTCGAAGACACGGTAGCCGCGGGACTCGAGTTCCGGGCGGACGAACTCGGCCATGTCCTTGCCGTCGGGCAGGTCCACCTTGTTGAGCGCCACCAGCCGGGGCCGGTGGTTAAGCGGAACCACTTCGCCGTCCTGGCCGGCATAGCTCATGTCCACCGCGTACTTCTCCAGCTCCCCTTCGATAATGGCGAGGTCCGAGAGGGGGTCACGTTCGGATTCGAGGGTGCCGCAGTCCAGCACGTGGACCAATGCCGCGCAGCGCTCCACGTGGCGGAGGAAGTGGTGGCCCAGGCCGCGTCCCTCGCTGGCCCCTTCAATCAGCCCGGGAACGTCCGCGATGGTGAACCGGACGTCGCCGGCCTGTACCACGCCGAGGTTGGGCACCAGCGTGGTGAACGGGTAGTCGGCAATCTTGGGGCGGGCAGCGGACATGGCCGCGATCAGGCTCGATTTACCGGCGGAAGGAAACCCCACCAGGGCGATGTCGGCAATGGACTTCAGTTCCAGGACGACATCGCGGGACTCGCCTTCCAGGCCCAGGAGCGCGAATCCGGGGGCGCGGCGCTTCTGCGAGGAAAGGGCGGCGTTGCCCAGCCCGCCCGGGCCGCCGGCTGCGGCGATGTACTCGGTGCCTTCACCCACCAGGTCTGCGAGGACTTCGCCGTCCTTGGTCTTGACGACGGTGCCGTCCGGAACGGGCAGGACCAGGGTCTCGCCGTTCTTGCCTCCGCGCCAGTCACCCATGCCGGGGCCGCCGTTGCTGGCGTGGCGGTGCGGTGCGTGGTGGTAGTCAAGGAGGGTGGTGGTCTGGTGGTCGACGCGCAGGATCACATCGCCGCCGTTGCCGCCATTGCCGCCGTCGGGACCGCCGAGGGGCTTGAACTTCTCACGGTGGACGGAGACGCATCCGTGGCCGCCGGTACCGCCGGATACATGCAGTACTACCCGGTCTACAAAGCTGGCCACGTGGATCTCCCTCAGATGCTGTTTACATGGCGTCCGGGGACGCCACATCGATTGTAATGCGGTTAAAAGAACAGTGGAGCGGACCCTCAGGCCCGCTCCACCGGTTCAGAACTTGTTGTTACTCTGCAGCTGCAGCAGCAACGATGTTGACCACGCGACGACCGCGGCGGGTGCCGAACTCGACGGCGCCCGGGGTCAGGGCGAACAGGGTGTCATCCCCGCCACGGCCAACGCCGGCGCCCGGGTGGAAGTGGGTGCCACGCTGGCGGACGATGATCTCGCCTGCGGAAACAACCTGGCCGCCGAAGCGCTTGACGCCGAGGTACTGAGCGTTGGAATCGCGACCGTTGCGAGTGGAGCTCGCGCCCTTTTTATGTGCCATCTGAAATGCCTGCCTCTAAATTCTGGGGAATCTGTTGAAATACCTGAACAGTAACCGGTGGTTACTTGATGCCGGTGATCTTGACCTTGGTCAGTTCCTGGCGGTGACCCTGGCGCTTCTTGTACCCGGTCTTGTTCTTGAACTTCTGGATGACAATCTTAGGACCACGGAGGTCCTGGAGGATTTCAGCCGTAACAGTTACCTTGGCCAGGTCGGCGGCGGCGGAGGTGACCTTGTCACCGTCAACCAGGAGCAGTGCGGGCAGCTCAATGGTGCTGCCGGCTCCACCGGCGACGCGGTTCAGGGTAACGAAGTCTCCAACGGAAACCTTCTCTTGGCGGCCGCCTGCGCGGACAATCGCGTACACCACTTGGGAACTCACTTCTCTCGACGTTTATAACAAAATTTGCGTGCGTAACCGACTCACTAAAAGCCTGGTTTTTCGCTGTGCCTCAACGCCGTGGGGTCATAACCCAAGTGTTGGCGTAAGCACCGAAGATCCAGAATACGCTAAATCCGTCTTCGGCCGCAAATGAGGCTGGTTCCGGCGGCCCGGCTGTGATAATAACCACAAGCCGGCGGCAACGCCGTTACCGTGCCGTTCCATGATAGCGGTGCGGCTGCCTCCCGGCGGTCAGGAATGCAGCCGCGGCGCGTCGAAGAATTCAACTTCGAGTCGGCACGACTGCTTGAAGGCCCTTACCATCGCGGACCTCTCATGGTCGGACGCGTTCCGTCCCGCTGCGTCCACAATGGCAATGGCCCTGCGGGTGGCCGCGGCGAAGCCCTCGTCGGCATAGGTGCGGAGCCAGTCCGCGTAGGCGTGTCCGTCCGGTTCGCCGGAGGCAAGGAAGCGGGCGTGCAGCTTTTCGCCCACTTCGGCGTAAAGCCAGAAACAGGGCAGGACGGCAGCGGCCAGGACTGCGTAGCTGCCCGACGCCGACGCTGCCGTGAGGTGGTCGACGTAGGCCTTGGTCACGGGGCCCAGGCCGCCCGGGGCAGGCCTGGTGCTGAGCCAGGAGCGGTGCAGTTCCGATTCCACCTCGAGGCACTGCTGGGCAGAGGCGGCCCAGAACAGCTGCTCGGCCTCGGAGGGGGCCATGGCGCTGGCACGGGCAAGCACGCGCGAGTAGCCGTTGAGGTAAAGGGCATCCTGGGCCAGGTAATAGGCGAAGTCCTTTTCGGCGAGGCCGCCGGAGGCCAGGCCGTCGATGAAGTCCAGCGCGTAGATATCCTCGAGGTCCTGCTGCGCTTCAGACCACAACAGGGCCGCGAAGCCCCCTTCCGGCAGGGCCGGCCGGACGTGGTGGAAGTGGTGCACCGGTCCGTTCCCCTGGCCTACCTCCAGTACGCCGGAGCTTTCCAATGCACCTGCCAGCCAGGGTTTGACCGTCCGCAGGGAGGCTTCCCAGTTGCCCAGGCATGCCTGCACCGTGGCCATGGCGGAGGACAGCGAGCAGCCGGTGCCGTGGCTGTTGCGGGTGGCAACCCGGTCACCATGGACTTCCACCACTTCCTGGCCCAGGAGGCCGCCGGTGTTGACCAGCGCATCGGGGCAGCCGGGACCTGCCAGGTGCCCGCCCTTGACCAGCACGGTGGCCCCGGTGGCTGCGGCCAGGCGCCTGCCCTGGTCCAGCGCCGTTTCCCAGTCCGCGGCTGGGTCCTCCCCCACCAGCATGGCAAGCTCGGGCACGTTCGGCGTGATGAGGTGGGCAAGGGGCAGCAGTTCCCGCAGCGCGGCCTCGGCGGATTCCTGCAGCAGCCGGTCACCGCTGGTTGCCACCATCACCGGATCGAGGACCACGACGGCGGGGCGCACCTTTTCGAGCCACCTGCGGACAGTGCGGATTACCGTCTCATCACCCAGCATGCCGATCTTGACGGCGTCAATACTGATGTCATCACTGACAGCGTCCAGCTGCCGGGCCAGGAACCCGGCCGGAGGAACGTGCACGTCCTGCACGCCCCGGGTGTTTTGTGCGGTGAGCGCCGTAATAGCGGCCATGCCGTAGCCCCCGTGGGCCGCGATGCTCTTGAGGTCCGCCTGGATGCCGGCCCCGCCTGACGGGTCGGAACCGGCGATGGACAGCACACGGGGGACGGCACGGCCCACAGGCTGCGGGGCAGTTTCCGGGACAGCCGCGAGGGGCATGGAGAGGGTCGAAGACAAAAGACATCCCTTCGCCGGTACTAGCCGGACAGGTTCAACGGGTCTGGATCTCAGCCGGCCTTTGCGCGGCACCCCGTGTCGGTTTCCAGAGTAGCTGCTGACCCCCGGGCGCGGGAAAGGTGACATCCCCCGGATGCAGGAAGTCCCCGCCCGGTGGACTGTACCCCCCGTCATTCAGGGGGACTGTCCACTCGACGGGGACTTAAATGCTGGCGCGGCGGCCCGGCCTGCTTAGAGCTCCGAGGCGGGTACCCCGACGCCGAGGATGATGGGTTCCTCTGCAGCCTTGCCCGGTCCCGCGGTCGCGCCGGGCTGGGGTTTGCCGGACTCGGGAGCCTTCGCGGCATGTGAGTGACCGGCGCCCGTTGCCTGGACGTTCTCGTGGTGCTGGACAGCGGTTTCGTTGGCGGCCCCCTGGGCACGGCTGGCGGCACGGTGGCGCCGTGGCCGGCGTTGGCGGGACTGCTCCAGGGTGTGGTCGGAGTAGTCCTTTTCCGCCGGGGCTTCCACCGCTGCCGGCCGCTGTGCCACCGCCGCTTCTTCCACGGGCTGTCCGGCTTCCACAGGCTGTCCGGCTTCCGCACGCTGTTCGGCATCCGCGTCCTTGGCCAGCGCGTCCTCCATGGAGGATGCGGGCTGGCCGAGCTGCGCGAACGCTTCGGCCAACCGGTCCAGGGTGAGAGCCGGCTTGGGGTGGTGCTCCTCAGCGTGCTCCACGAACGGAAGCGGGACCTGCTCACCGCCGAACGTCAGGACGGCCGCGGGACGCCCCGGGGTGTCGTCGTCGTGCTTCTCCCCGTCGGGAGCGGCAGCAGGCGGGACAGACGGCACCTGCCGGGCAGCGGCCACCTCGTCGTCGTGCAGGTGCGCCGCGTGGGCGGCAGCTGCGATGTTGGCCAGGGCAAGCCTGGTGGCTTCCGCCTTCGCGTGCCGCTCAGCATCTGTCGGGTCGGCCTGGACGGTGTGGACGTGGACTGCCGGGGCCGGGGCCGCTTCGGGCTGCGCGTTGCCGCGGCCGCGGCGGCGTTTACGCTCCGGACGGACGCCGGGCTGGCCGTTGTCGTTCCGCTGCCCTTCCGGGCGGTGGGCTTCGCCGCGGGGCTCGGGACGGTTGTCGGTGCGCTGGACGTGGTGCTCAGCGGCCACGATGTTGGCGCGGCGGTGCTCCACGGGATCGTCGTGGGTCACCACGCCCCGGCCTGCGCAGGCTTCGCACTGCTCGCCGAAGACTTCCAGCAGCCCGGTACCCATGCGCTTGCGGGTCATCTGGACCAGGCCCAGCGAGGTAACTTCTGCCACCTGGTGCTTGGTCCGGTCGCGGCCCAGGCATTCCACCAGGCGGCGGAGGACCAGGTCCCGGTTGGATTCGAGCACCATGTCGATGAAGTCGATCACGATGATGCCGCCGATGTCGCGCAGCCGCAGCTGGCGGACCACCTCCTCTGCGGCTTCGAGGTTGTTCTTGGTGACGGTTTCCTCGAGGTTGCCGCCGCTGCCGGTGAACTTGCCGGTGTTGACGTCCACCACGGTCATGGCTTCGGTGCGGTCGATCACCAGGGAGCCGCCGGAGGGCAGGAAGACTTTGCGCTCCAGGGCTTTGTGGATCTGCTCGTCAATGCGCCAGGCGGAGAAGATGTCCTGGTCCTTGGTCCACTTCTCGAGCCGGCCCACCAGATCGGGCGCCACGTAGGTGACGTACGCCTCGATGGTGTCCCAGGCCTCCTCGCCGGAAACGATGAGTTTGGAGAAGTCCTCGTTGAAGACGTCGCGGACGACCTTGATGGTCAGGTCCGGCTCGCCGTAGAGCAGCTCGGGGGCAAGGATCTTGGTGGACGCTGCCTGGCTTTCGATACCTTCCCACTGGGCGCGCAGCCGGTTGATGTCGTGCGTCAGCTCTTCCTCGGACGCGCCTTCGGCGGCGGTGCGGACAATTACACCTGCGTGCTCGGGCAAACGGTCCTTGAGGATGCGCTTGAGGCGGTTGCGTTCGACGTCGGGCAGCTTGCGGGAGATACCGGTCATGGAACCCCCGGGCACATAGACCAGGTAGCGGCCGGGAAGGGAGATCTGGCTGGTGAGGCGGGCGCCCTTGTGTCCGACAGGGTCCTTGGTGACCTGGACCAGCACGGTGTCGCCGGACTTCAGCGCGTTTTCGATGCGGCGCTGCTTGCCTTCGAGGTTCACGGCCTCCCAGTTGACCTCGCCGGCATACAGGACGGCGTTGCGGCCCCGCCCGATGTCAACGAAGGCCGCTTCCATGGACGGCAGCACATTCTGGACCTTGCCCAGGTAGACGTTGCCGATCAGCGAGTCCTGCTGCGTCTTGGACACGAAGTGTTCGGCCAGGACGCCGTCTTCGAGGACCGCGATCTGGATTCTGTCGTCGCGCTGGCGGACGATCATCTGCCGGTCAACGGATTCACGGCGTGCCAGGAACTCGGCTTCCGTGATGACGGTGCGGCGGCGGCCGGTGTCGCGGGACTCGCGCCGGCGCTGCTTCTTGGCTTCCAGGCGGGTGGAGCCCTTTACGCTGGTGACCCGGTTGCTCACGGGCGCTTCGCTCACGGCGCGGGGCGCACGGACGCGGGTCACAGTGTTGGGCGGATCGTCGTCCCCGCCGCCGGTCAGCTCAAGGTCCTGGTCCCCGCGACGGCGGCGGCGGCGGCGACGGGAGGTGACACCGCCTTCCAGCTGCGCGGCGCTGTCCTCGTCGGCTTCGTCCTCGGCGTCAGTTTCTGCACTGCCGTCCTCGGCGTCTTCGCCGGCCCCGTCGCCGACGCGGCTGCGGCCCCGCCGGCCCCGGGTGCGGCGCCGGCGGCGGCTGGAGGAGTCGTCGCCGTCGTCGCTTTCATCTTCCTCGGGTTCCTCGACGGCCGGCACAGCGGGACGGACCACGGTGCTCAGGTCAGGTGCCTGGAAGATGACAGATGTGGGGGAAGCGGGTTCAAGGAACAGGGACCCGAAGGGGCTGGCCGCTGCTGCGGCGGCGGGCTCGCCCTTGGACGGCTCCCCTGCCAGTGCTGCCCCGGGTTCCTGTGCCGGCGCCTGATCGGGGGCTGCCGCGGGGGCTGCGGCCTCCGGAGCAGGTGCTTCCTCGGCAGGTGCTTCCTGGGCGGGTGCTTCCTGGGCGGCTGCCTCTGCAGCGGTGGAGTCCCCGGCTGTTACTTTCGCGGCGGCGGATTCCGCGGGCGGGGCATCCACGGCCTCCGCTTCCGGCTGGGTCAGGGCGGCCGGGGAAGCGGCTTTGCGCGTGGCTACCCGACGGCGGCGCGCAGGCTTGGCCTCAGCGTCAACCGCGACGTCGGGAGCAGGCGTGGTCTCGGGAGCTGCTTGGGCTGCCGGGCTTTCAGGAGCTGCCGCGGGAGCGTCACCGGCGGCGGCACCGGCCGCGCTGGTAGCGGCTTCACCGGCGAAGGCGGGCAGGGGCTCGGCGGCGTCAACTTTCTTCCGTGCCCGGGTGCGCCGGACCGGAGCCTTGGTTTCCCCGACTGCCTCTACTGTTCCGCCGTCGGCACCGGGGATGGCATCCGTCTCCGCAGGAGCCGCAGCCCCGGCGTCGGTCAGGGCAGCCTCCGCCTTCGGAGCCGCTTTCCGGCGGGTGCGGACAGCTTTCTTCGGTGCTGCAGCCTCCACGGCCGCTGCATCTTCGTTAACGGCCAGTTCCTGATCATTGTCCATATGTGGCAACACTCCTGCCCCTGACGTACCGCCACATCCGGCACCCATTGGGGCACATATTGTCAAAACCCGCGGGCGTTGACAGAAGTCAAGTGGATACTCCCAGGTTCGCACCGTCGTTGGGGTGCGGCAGCCCGTGGGAGCCGGCGGATGTTCAGGAAACCCGTTGTTCTGCGTGCCACAACCAGGTGCCGCCCAATGGAGTCGCGGGAGTGCCGGAAGAATCCGAAGCCTGCCCTGCTCATCATTGGCGGTCTTGGAACAAACCACCGGACCGGAGTCCGAATGTGGATCGGCTTCCAGCCACGTTCATTCTCTCATACCCGCGCCGGATCGCCGCGGAGGCAACGCGATGCTCTTCCGCTGCTGTGTGGTGGCCTCAGGCTCCGGCGTTACAATCAGGCACAGGAGCACCGGACGAAAAGGACGCCACACCAATGCCCAGCATCTCCCCTGTCAGCGCCCATCACCAGGAACGGGCCGTCGATCCGCAGACCAGTGCTGCCGCAAACGTCCCACGGATGACCCGCAACCGGCCCTTTGGCTGGCTGCTGGTGGTCACGGGACTTGTGGGCTGGCTTGCCTCCGGAACCTTGGTGCTGGAAAAGCTCGAAGTGCTCAAGGACCCCAACCACGTCACAGTATGCGACGTGAACCCCTGGATCTCCTGTGGCGAAGTCATGAAGACATGGCAGAGTTCGCTCTTCGGCTTCCCGAACATGTTCATCGGCATTGTGGCGTTCGCCGTCATCATCACCGTGGGCATGGCCCTGCTGTCCGGGGCGACCTTCGCCCGCTGGTACTGGATCGGTTTGCAGGCGGGCGTTACGCTCGGCTTCATCTTCGTCGTGTGGCTGTGGTCCCAGGCGCTGTACGCCATCCACGTCCTTTGCCCGTTATGCATGATCGTCTGGGCCGCCATGATTCCACTTTTTGTCTGGACCACCATCCGCAACATCTCGGCCGGAGTGATCCCGATGCCGGCGGGCGCGGCCCGTGTCCTGGGTGACTCCGGCTGGATCATCACGGCACTGCTTTACGTGGCCGTCATCGCCACCATCTTCTTCGCGTTCATCCAGATCTTCGCAGGAACGTCAGGGTTCTAGCCGCAGTTACAGCAAAGGGAGGGCCGGTGTTCAACCGAACGCCGGCCCTCCCTTTTGGTATCAGTTCTCTTGGAACCAGATCTTCATCTCGCGCTCAGCGGACTCGGTGGAGTCGGAGCCGTGCACCAGGTTCTGCTGCACCTTCAGGCCCCAGTCGCGGCCGAAGTCGCCGCGGATGGTGCCCGGGGCCGCCGTCGTGGGGTCCGTGGTGCCCGCCAGCGACCGGAAGCCTTCGATCACGCGGTGGCCTTCGAAGACGGCCGCCACGACGGGGCCGCTGAGCATGAACTCCACCAGCGGCTCGTAGAACGGCTTGCCTACGTGCTCCTCGTAGTGCTGCTCCAGCAGTTCGCGGGTGGCGTCGACCTTCTTCAGCTCAACCAGGCTGTAGCCTTTGGCTTCGATCCGGGCCAGGATGGCGCCGGTCAGGTTACGGGCGACGCCGTCGGGCTTGATCAGGACGAGGGTGCGCTCTGTAGTCACAACTGCTCCAATGCGTTGGTGGGGGTTTCGGGATAAGTCTACGGGGACTGGTTTGCCAGGACGGCGCGTGGGAACAGGGCTGGGCCGGGACCCGGGCGGGCGCCGCAGGTCACGCCTGGGCGGGACCTGCGGCCTGGTCGGGATGGGCCGCCTCCCATTCAGCCTGCTCGCGTGCACGCTGCGAGGCTTCACGGTCCAGCCGGATGCCGGTCCGGATGCCATACCACCAGGCCAGGGCGAAGAGCGCGCCCACCAGGAACATGGCCGGCTCAAAGATGCCCGTCAGGATCAGGACGAGCTGCAGGATCCAGCCCAATCCGATCCCCCAGGGTTTGTTGAGGACCGCGCAGGCGAAGACCATGACCACGCTGAGGGCAATGCCCACGCCGAGGATCAGGGCCGGCGGGAATTCGCCCCGCCGCAGGCCGAACACCACCAGGGTGGCGAAGAACATGACGAACGCTTCCAGGAGCAGGACGGTGGAGGCGAACATCACCTTGGTGGACCGGCGCTTCTTCGGCATGCCTGGACGCCATTCCCGCTGCGCCTTGGTCAGTTTGGCCATGGCTACGCCTCCGTCTTGCCGAGCAGGATGCGGGCTTCGGCAACCAGGGTGATTGATCCGGTGACCAGCACGCCGCCGGAGAGGTCATCGTTGGCTTCGGCCCGCTCCACGGCCCATTCCAGCGCATCGTCCAGCTTCTCCGCGATGTGCACGTTGTCCTCGCCGAAGCCGAGGTCCACCGCGAGCTCGGCGAGCTCTGCGGCAGGAACGGCGCGCGGCGAGTTGGATTGGGTGAAGCAGTATTCCGATGCCATGTCGCCAAGGGATTCCCTAAGATCGCGGAGGATCTCCTCGGCGTCCTTCTCTTTGAGCACGCCGACCACGGGAACCAGGCGGGTGAACGTGAACGCTTCCTGCAGCGCGGCGGCTGAGGCCTTGATGCCGTCGGGGTTGTGGGCGGCGTCCACGATGATGGTGGGCGCGGTCCGGACCACCTCCAGCCGGCCGGGGGACGTGACAGCTGCGAAACCTTCCTGCAGGACCTCGAAGTCGAGTTCCTTTTCGCCGCCGAAGAATGCCTCCAGGGCGGCTACCGCCACGGCGGCATTCTGTGCCTGGTGTGCACCGTGCAGCGGCACCATCAGCTCCGGGTAGCGGCCTGCGATGCCCTGGATGGTCACCACCTGTCCGCCGACCGCCACCGTGCGGGACTCGACGCCGAACTCCACGCCCTCGAAGCGGAACGGCACGCCCACTTCGTTGGCCTTCTCCAGCAGTACCTGCGCCGCGTCCAGGGGCTGGGCAGCGCTGACGAGGTACCCGCCCGGCTTGATGATGCCGGCCTTTTCGTGGGCAATATCCTCTGTGGTGTCCCCGAGGAGGTCGGTGTGGTCCAGCGAAATCGGCGTCACCACCGATACCTGGCCGTCGCCCACATTCGTGGCGTCCGTGATGCCGCCCAGGCCCACCTCGATGATTGCCACATTGACGGGCTGGTCGGCGAAGATGGCGAAGCCCAGGATGGTGAGGCACTCGAAGTAGGTCAGCCGCGGCTGGCCCTCGGCTTCGAGCTCGGAATCAACGATCTGCAGGTAGGGCCGGATTTCGTCCCAGATCCGGACGAATGTTTCGTCCGGAACCGGATGGCCGTCGATGCTGATCCGCTCGGTGACCTTGGACAGGTGCGGGCTGGTGTACCGGCCCGTGCTCAGGCCATGGGCGCGGAGCACGGACTCGATCATCCGGGACGTGGACGTCTTGCCGTTGGTGCCGGTGACGTGGATGATCGGGTACGCCTTGTTCGGCTCGCCCAGCACGTCCATGGCGCGGAACAGCGGCGCCAGGCGGGGCTCCATCTTGTTTTCCGGCGCCCGGCCCAGCAGTTCGGCGTAGACGCTCTCCACGGAAAATTCGTCGGTCATGTCCTAGGCCTCCACTTTTTCAACGACGACGGCGGGTTCAGCCGTGCTGCCTGCCTGGGCGTCCAGGTCAACGGTCAATGTCTCGCCCTTGACGAGGTCGGCATTGGCCAGCAGGGCATCCACCACGTTCTGCGGGGCGGTGACGGTGGTCCGGATCCGGTCGCTCACGTTGAGGCCGGCGTCCTTGCGCGCCTGCTGGATGGCCCGGACCATATCGCGCGCCAGTCCTTCGGCTTCAAGCTCCGGCGTGACTTCGGTGTTCAGGACCACGAAGCCGCCGCCGGGCAGCACCGCAACGGCGGCCGAACCGCCGTCGGATTCTGCCACCACTGTCTCCAGCGTGTACTCCTGGGGCTCGAGCTGCAGCCCGCCCGCTGTGACCACACCGGCTTCGTCCACCGACCAGTCGCCGGACTTGGAGCCCTTGATGGCCAGCTGCACATTCTTGCCAAGGCGCGGACCGGCGGCCCGGGCGTTGACCACCAGCTTCTGCTGGATGCCGAACTCCTCGGGGGAGGCGGTGGCGGCGTCCAGGAGGCGGACGGAACGGAGGTTGAGTTCGTCAGCGACGACGGCGGCAAAACCCTCCAGGGCGGCCGCGCCGGGTGCCACCACGGTGAGTTCCTGCAGCGGCAGGCGCACCCGCAGGTTGGCCGCCTTGCGGAGCGAGGAGCCGGTGGAGCAGATCTGCTGGACCCGGTCCATGGCTTCCACCAGGGCCGGGTTGGCGGGGAAGAGGTCCGCGTCCGGCCAGTCGGCGAGGTGCACGGACCGGCCGCCGGTCAGGCCGCGCCAGATCTCCTCGGAAACCAGCGGCAGCAGGGACGCCGCGGCCCGGGTGATGGTCTCCAAAGCGGTGTACAGGGCGTCGAAGGCGTCCTGGTCCTCGTCGAAGAACCGCTGGCGGCTGCGCCGGACGTACCAATTGGTGAGCATGTCCAGGTAGCTGCGCAGCGAGTCGCAGGCGCCGGAGATGTCGTAGGTGTCCAGCTGGCCGGTCATGCTGCGGACCAGGTCACCGGTGTTGGCCAGGAGGTACTGGTCCAGGGTGTCCCGGTAGCCTTCGTAGCGCAGCTTGGCGTCGTAGCCGGCGCCGCCGTTGGCGGCGTTGGTATACAGCGTGAAGAAGCTGTAGACGTTCCACAGCGGCAGGATCACCTGGCGGACGCCGTCGCGGATGCCCTGCTCGGTGACGATCAGGTTGCCGCCGCGCAGGATGGGACTGGACATGAGGAACCAGCGCATGGCGTCGGAGCCGTCCCGGTCCAGGACCTCGGACACGTCGGGGTAGTTGCGCAGGCTCTTGGACATCTTCTGGCCGTCGGAGCCCAGCACGATGCCGTGGCTGATGACGTTCCTGAACGCGGGCCGGTCGAAGAGCGCCGTGGACAGGATGTGCAGCATGTAGAACCAGCCGCGGGTCTGGCCGATGTACTCGACGATGAAGTCGGCCGGGTTGTGCGTGTTGAACCAGGCCTCGTTCTCGAACGGGTAGTGCACCTGCCCGTAGGGCATGGAGCCGGAGTCGAACCAGACATCCAGGACGTCCTCCACGCGGCGCATCACGGACTGGCCCTCTTCGGGGGTGCGGGGATCGTCCGGGTTCGGCCGGGTGAGCTCGTCGATGAACGGGCGGTGGAGGTCCACCTCGCCGTCCTTGTTCAGGGGCAGCCGGCCAAAGTCCGCTTCGATCTCCGCGAGCGAGCCGTAGACGTCGGTGCGCGGGTATTCCGGGTCCGTTGACTGCCATACGGGGATGGGGCTGCCCCAGAAGCGGTTGCGGCTGATGGACCAGTCGCGGGCGTTCTCCAGCCACTTGCCGAACTGGCCGTCCTTGACGTTGCCGGGGATCCAGTTGATCTCCTGGTTCAGTTCGGACATGCGGTCCTTGAACTTGGTGACCTCCACGTACCAGGAGGACACGGCGCGGTAGATCAGCGGGTTGCGGCAGCGCCAGCAGTGCGGGTAGCTGTGCTCGTAGCTGGCCTGGCGGACCAGCCGGCCCTGGGCACGGAGCACCTGGGTGATGGGCTTGTTGGCCTCGAACACCTGCAGTCCCACAATGTCGTGGAGGTCGCCGTGCTTGAACAGCGGCAGGAACTTTGCACCCTCGTCGACGGAGAGCACCACGGGGATGCCTGCCTCCTCGCAGACCTTCTGGTCGTCTTCACCATAGGCGGGCGCCTGGTGGACGATGCCGGTGCCGTCCGTGGTGGTGACGTAGTCGGCCACCACGAAGCGCCACGCGTTCTCCATGCCGTACTTCTCGTTGTCGGCAAAGTCGTCCCAGAGCCGCTTGTACTCGAGGCCTTCGAGTTCGGCACCGGTGTAGGTGGCAACCACGCCGGCTTCCGCAGCTTCGAAGCTGTCGTAGCCCAGGTCCTTGGCGTAGCTGCCCAGCAGGTCGGCCGCGAGCAGGAAGCTGCCGCTGACCGGTGCCTCGGCTGAAGCGGCTTTGATGCCGTTGGGTCCGGCGGGCAGCACGGCGTAGGTGATGGAAGGCCCGACGGCGAGCGCGGCGTTGGTGGGCAGGGTCCAGGGCGTGGTGGTCCAGGCCAGGGCCTGGACACCGGCAAGCTTCTGCGACAGCTCCGATTCCCCGGCAAGGATGGGGAACGTGACGGTCACCGTCTGGTCCTGGCGGTTCTTGTAGACGTCGTCGTCCATGCGCAGTTCATGGTTGGACAGCGGCGTTTCGTCCTTCCAGCAGTACGGCAGGACCCGGTAGCCGTTGTAGGTCAGGCCCTTGTCGTGCAGCTGCTTGAACGCCCAGAGGACGGACTCCATGTATTCGACGTTGAGCGTCTTGTAGTCATTGTCGAAGTCCACCCAGCGGGCCTGGCGGGTGACGTAGCTGCGCCATTCGTCGGCGTATTTCATCACGGAGGCACGGCAGGCGTCGTTGAACTTGTCGATGCCCATGGCTTCGATCTGGGTTTTGTCGGTCATCCCCAGCTGCTTCATGGCTTCGAGCTCGGCGGGCAGGCCGTGGGTGTCCCAGCCAAAGCGGCGTTCGACGCGCTTGCCGCGCTGGGTCTGGTACCGGCCCACCAGGTCCTTGGCGTAGCCAGTCAGCAGGTGGCCGTAGTGCGGAAGGCCGTTGGCGAAGGGCGGGCCGTCGTAGAACACGAATTCGTTGCTGCCGGGCTCCCCGTCGGGGACGTCGGCGCTGCGCTGATCGATGCTGGCCTGGAAGGTGCCGTCCTGGTCCCAGTACTTCAGGATGCGCTCTTCGATCTCCGGAAACTTCACGGAGGCGGAAACGCCGGCGCTGCCGTTGGAAGAGGTACTGGCTGAGGCCTTGGGGTAAAACGTCATGTTCGACATCCTGGGTTGAGCGCGGGTGAACGTCCGGCACGGGCCGGATGTTCCGTTCAGGATGCGAGGACGGCTGCCGCGCGGTCCGAAGACTGCACGCCTACCGCGGTACCACCTCACTTACCGGCGCTGCGTGCCCCCGAAGGAACGGCCGCTGGCCCCGGCCTCTCATTACTGCTGTGACGGGCTTACCCGTCCGGTTCTACTGGTGCAGGCCGCCCTGCATGGCACGGCCGCATGTTCTTCCGGAAGCTCACCGGTGATTGCCGGGTCATAGCCACTGTTGAGTCTACTATTCCACGGGCATCCTGTGCCATTCAGGGCCGGGG
>NZ_JBQEQF010000014.1:73465-144702 GCF_052046035.1 Paenarthrobacter sp. 22069
CCGCGCCCCGGGGTCGAACCACTGGCGCCGTGCCGGTCAGCTGCCCTGGTCCACCTGAAGGCGGAGGGAGTCGTACATGATCCCGGCCATCGGCTGCATCCAATTATCGCTTGTCGGCGCCACCGATGGCCTGGTGGGCGAAAGCGTGAGGATATTTTCGCCGTCCTGAATCAGGCTGGCCGGAAAAGTGATGGTAGGAATCCTTCGGTACATCGCCCTGGCCGCCAGGCGGTAGGACGAGTTGTCTCCGCGAACGCCGGGCAGGGGATCAATGGAGGCGATCGGCGTTCCGTTCAGACCGACGCCAAGGGTGGCGAAGACCTGGCCGGCAAGGGCAATATCCAGATATCCGGTACCCCGCTGGTAACGGTGGGCATCAAAGCGGATCCGCCACGTGGTCAGCGATTGGTCCGGAGTGGTGCCTCGCCACTGAAGCTGAAGTGGTGTACCCGGCGTCCGCACCACCGGCTGGAAGTAGTTCCACTTCGTCGCCGGATCGTCCACCCCCACCGTGAAGTCGACACCTTCCGGGAACTCATACGGGTATTCCAGCCAGCTGAGGGTCTTCCGGAAACCGTCCTTTCCGCCGTGGATATGGAACTCCTCCGAAGAACGGTCCGGCGTGCCGATCTGCCACAGGGTTGTGCCGCGGCTCTCGGGCAGCCAGACGTGCATGCCGGTATCAACAGTGGTGCCCGCCGGCACGGTGATGCCGGAGTGCCGATATTCTCCCATGGCACCGTCAGTGAAGGCCGCCAGTGTGTAGGTTCCCGGCCGGACTCCATCGAGGCTGAACCGGCCGGATCGATCGATCCGGGCGGAATAGATGTAGTCGAGGTTCAGGTACTGCCAGTCGTCTCCGGCCAGGGTGACCCCCTGGTATGCACGGTCTTCTTTCGGCTGGTAAAGCACAGCCCAGCCGTTGTCCACGGCACCGAGCGATGCGACCGAGAGCCTGCCGTGGACCGTGGAACGCTCGGCTGCGGAGTAGGCGGGGTCAGTCACCCAGGCGTACGGCCAGGCGGCCTGTTCCCGCCCCGCAGCCCGCTTCGCATCCGACCACAACTCTGCGACGTTGGCGCGTTCGTCACCGGCGGCGGCTTCGGATACGTGCAGGTAGAAGGGGCCGTAAACCTTTTCCCACCCCTTGGCCGGCTGCACATCAGGTTCGCCATAGTGCCCGGTCAGTGGGTGCCAGAGGAGGATCATGCCGTTGTAGTAGTCATGGCAGGTCAACTCCTGGCGGGTGGGACCGCCAAACGCTTCCTTGCTCGCCTGGACAAGGGAGAGACCCACCTTGCCGTTGGAGATCATAAAGACATGGTTGTCACCTTCGAGGTGGGACGAGTTCTGGTACTTGGAGTAGATTGATCCGTCCGGAAGCGCATAGGTGGTGTCCTGCAGGGTCACCCAACTCCGGGTTTCCTCAATGGTGGGCCGCCGCTGAATGCCCCGCTCGTCATCCACGACAAACCACCGGAACGCGGGGTCGTCAGCCGCGAACGCGTATCGCAACTGTCCCAATGCGAGGCCGTCCGGCATCGAGTCCGGGTACTTGGCGATCCAGTACGAGTGAAGTCCCGAGGCCCCGCGCTCAAGGGCCATCCGGATGTCGAGATAGAAAGTCAGCCGCGAAGGATCGTTGGCAAGCATCGAAATTTCGATCCGGTCCGCGCTCTGGCTGACCACTCGAAAGGCAGCCCCCGACATGCCTGTTGCCCCCGAAGCTCCCGAATAGTTGAACGTCGTATAGCCGCTGCCGTGTGAACCGGACAGAAGATTGGTGGCGCCATTTCCCTGCGTACTACCGACCAGCCGAAGGTCAGTGATCTTTGCGGTCGACTTGGTGACGGTGAACCGGATGAGGCCGTTGTCGAGCGTCACGGACGTGCCGTTGTCGACGAGCGTGACATCGGGAGCGCCGGCGGCAGAGGCGCTGGCAGGCGCCAATCCCGGAAGCAGGGCTGCGCCGGCAGCTGTCCCCAGGAGGCCGAGGACCGTTCGGCGGGGGATGGTGGTGGACATGAAATCTCCTTTGGCGTCGTTGCCTGGGCACGCGGATTCGTGCCTGCTGGGGGTAGGTGGGCGCTGCACGGGGGCTGGGGCCCGGATTCAACAGCGGGAAGTACTGACACTGGAAAGCGCTTTCTTTTTGAAACGTTACAGACGCTTGACTGAGACCGTCAAGACTTTTCCCCTGGGAATGTCCTGCCATAGCTTCTCTTTCGCCGCTGCCACCGCGCAGCCGGGCTGACGGTACCGGATGCATTGCCTAGACTCGCCTCATGGCAGCTCCCGGAGATTCGGTTGTGGGCAGGCGCGCGGCCGGGGTGTGCAGATGGCTGTTCGTTCCTGCTGCCCTTCCGGTCGCGGCGGTATCCGTGATCCGCGCGGTGCCCGCCGACTGGCCCGTGCTGGCGGTGCAGCTGGTGGCGTTCACGCCCTGGGCCGCGGTGCCCGCAGCGGCAGCCTTGCTGCTGGGGTTCCTGGGTCGGAGCAGGTGGCAGCAGGTGCTGGCCGCCGCGTTGGCCGGCTGCCAGGCATTCTGGCTGTTCCCGCTGGACATCCGTGAACCGGCCGCCGAGGCAGCCGGCAATCAGGTGTCCCTGGTTGTCATGAGCATCAACGCCGAGGTGGGTGGAGCGGACGCGGTAGGACTTGTGAACCTGGTTCGTGAAAGGCATGTCGATCTGCTGGCAGTCGAGGAGTACACGCCCCAACTCGCACGAAGGCTCGCGGCGGCGGGACTGGACAGCCTGCTCCCCCACCGGGTTGCCCGTCCGCGGGAACGCGCGGCCGGCAGCGCCATCTACTCCTCCTACCCGCTGCAGGAGGCTGGCGCGCTGCCCGGCACCCGGTTCAGCATGCCGGTGGCCGACGTGGACCTGGGCGCCGGCGACGGCACTGCCCTGCGGGTGGCGGCGGTGCACGCCCTGGCGCCCGTGGGGAACGGCCTGGGCCAATGGCGCAGCGACCTGGTTGCCGCAGCCGGCGCTGACACCGGATCCGGTCCCCTGCTGCTGGCAGGGGACTTCAACGCGACATATGACCACCGGGAGTTCCGCGCGTTGCTGGCCGGAGCGGGAGGCCGCCCGCTCGTGGACGTGGCGGCCTCGCTGGGCAGCAGATTAATCCCCACCTGGCCGATGCGCGGCTACCGACTCCCAGGAATTGCCCTTGACCACCTGGTGACCAGCCGGGACATTCTGGCGTCCGGGTATTCGGTGGACAGGCTGGAGGGGACGGACCACGCCGCCGTGTCCGCGACATTGACCATCCGGGTCCCCTAGCGCCTCCGTCAGCCCTTGCGGATCAGCTTGTGCGTGGCCGCCTGCGCCACGGGCCGGATGACGATCTGGTCCAGGTTGATGTGGTGCGGAATGGTGACGGCGTAGCGGACCACGTCGGCCACGTCCTCCGCCGTCAACGGCTTTTCCACACCCTGGTACACCTTGCCCGCGGCCTGGGGATCCCCCAGCCGGTTGAGGGCGAACTCCTCGGTCTGCACCAATCCGGGAGCCACCTCGATCACGCGGACGTTATGCTCAGCTTCCTCGAGCCGCAGCGCATTGGTCAGGGCGTGCTGGCCGAACTTGGCGGCGTTGTATCCGCCCCCGCCTTCGTAAGCGTCCAGCCCGGCCGTGGAGGTCAGGTTCAGCACGGTTCCGCCGCCGGTGGCGCGCAGCATGGGCAGGAACGCGCGCGTCAGCTTCATGGTGCCCAGGACGTTGACGCGGTACATCCATTCCCAGTCGTCGGTGCTGGCGTCGCCAACGCGGTCGGCGCCGCGGGCGCCGCCGGCGATGTTGATCAGCGTGTCGATGCCGCCCGCTTCCGTGACGTGCGCCAGGAGCCGGGACACGTCGTCGTCCTCTGCAATGTCGGCAGGAATGGCGATGGCGCCGGTCGCGCTTTCCAGGGCGGCCAGACGGTCGGCCCGGCGGGCCACGGCGAAGACGGTCCAGCCGTCGGCGCGCAGCGCGCGGACTGTCGCTTCCCCGATTCCGCTGCTCGCGCCGGTCACCAGTGCTGCCTTCTTCTGCAAGTGCTCAGTCATGGCACCACCCTAGCCCGGTCAGTCCGCTTGGCGTTCCCGAAGGTAATCAAGCAGGACAAGGGCATGGTTGGCCTGCGTGTTGCGGGCCGCGTAGAGCAGGGTGATCCGGGGATGGGCTGCGCCAAGTTCCAGCAGAGCTTCCACGGCTGGATTGGAGTCCAGTTCGAGCCGGTAGCGTTCACTGAAATCGGCGAACCGCTCGGGGCGGTGGTTGAACTCCTTGCGCAACGTGGTGGAGGGCGCGACGTCCTTGAGCCAATGGTCGACGGCGGCGCTTTCCCTGGGCATGCCCCGCGGCCACAGCCGGTCCACCAGCACCCGGCAGCCGTCGTCGTCCGCAGCCGGCTCATAGATGCGTTTCACGCCAAAGGTTCCCCGGAACCGGTTCATAGGCGGCATGCTACCCCCGCGTGGGCCCGGCCGCCGGGGACGGGTTGGGCGGGATGGAAGCAGGCATGAAAGAATTGCCCAATGGCTGAAGACACGCAGGGTACAGACACGCCCACCACCGCCCCCATCAACGTTCCGGACAAGCCGGCCCTCGAAGGCCTCGAAACGGCGCTCACCCAGCGCTGGCTGTCCGAGGGAACCTACAAGTTCAACCCTGACACCACCCGGGAGCAGGTCTACTCGATCGACACTCCCCCGCCCACCGCGTCGGGATCCCTGCATGTGGGGCACATGTTCTCCTTCACCCAGACGGACGTCCAGGCACGCTACATGCGCATGACCGGCAAGAACGTCTTCTACCCCATGGGCTGGGACGACAACGGGCTGCCCACGGAGCGCCGCGTCCAGAACTACTACGGTGTCCGCTGCGATCCGGCCATCCCTTACAACGCCGACTACCGGCCGCCGGCGCAGCCTGCCAAGAACCAGCGCGATTTCGACGTGGTGTCCCGGCAGAACTTCATTGAACTGTGCGAGGAGCTGGCGGTCGAGGACGAGAAGGTCTTCGAGAACCTGTTCCAGACCCTGGGCCTGTCCGTTGACTGGGACCTGACCTACCGCACCATCGATGACACTTCCCGCGCGGTGTCCCAGCGCGCCTTCCTGGCCAACCTTGCCGCCGGTGACGCCTACATGGCAGAGGCGCCCACGCTGTGGGACGTCACCTTCCGCACCGCAGTGGCCCAGGCTGAACTGGAGGACCGTGAGGTTCCCGGTGCGTACTACCGGTATCCCTTCTTTGCAGAAGACGGCACCAAGGTGTTCATCGAAACCACCCGGCCGGAGCTGCTGGCCGCCTGCGCCGCCCTGGTGGCAAACCCCAACGACGAGCGGTACCAGCCGCTGTTCGGCAAGACCGTGAAGTCCCCGCTGTTCGAGGTGGAGCTTGAGGTCAAGGCCCACCCGCTGGCCAAGGCGGACAAGGGTTCCGGAATCGCAATGGTCTGCACCTTCGGTGACCTGACCGACGTGACGTGGTGGCGCGAGCTGCAGCTTCCCACCCGGGCCATCATGGGCCGCGACGGCCGCATCATCTCGGAGATCCCGGAATGGATCACCAGCGGGGCCGGCAAGGAAGCGTACGCGGCGATTGCCGGCAAGACCGCTTTCTCCGCCAAGGAAGCAGTGGTTGAACTGCTCAAGGAAGCCGATCTGCTGGACGGCGAGCCCAAGAAGATCACCCATCCGGTGAACTTCTTCGAAAAGGGCGACAAGCCCCTGGAAGTGGTCACCTCACGGCAGTGGTACATCCGCAACGGCGGACGGGACGAGGACCGCCGCGAACGCCTGATCGGCCGGGGCAAGGAAATCGACTTCCACCCGTCGTTCATGCGCTCCCGCTACGAGAACTGGATTGCCGGGCTGAACGGCGACTGGCTGGTCTCCCGGCAGCGGTTCTTCGGCGTGCCCATCCCCGTCTGGTACCCGCTGGATGCCCAGGGCAATCCGGACTACGACAACCCCATCCTGCCCTCCGACGACCTGCTTCCCGTGGACCCGGCAGCCGATGCTGCCCCGGGGTTCGCGGAGGAGCAGCGTGACCAGCCCAACGGCTTCACGGGCGACGCCGACGTCCTGGATACCTGGGCCACATCGTCGTTGACCCCGCAGATCGTTGGCGGCTGGAGCCGGGACGAGGACCTGTTCGCCAAGGTGTACCCGTTTGATCTGCGGCCCCAGGGCCACGACATCATCCGGACCTGGCTGTTCTCCTCGGTGGTCCGCGCGGATGCGCTGCAGAAGAACGCCCCGTGGAAGCATGCAGCCATCTCCGGCTGGATCCTGGATCCGGACCGCAAGAAGATGTCCAAGTCCAAGGGCAACGTGGTGGTTCCCACGGATGTGCTGAACGAATACGGCTCCGACGCCGTCCGCTACTGGGCTGCCTCTGCCCGGCTCGGCGCGGACACGGCCTACGAGATCGCGCAGATGAAGATCGGCCGCCGCCTGGCCATCAAGCTGCTCAATGCCTCCAAGTTCGTGCTGAACCTTGGTGCCACAGAGAACTCCGTGCTCTCCGGTGACCTGGCCGTCCTGACCAACCCCTTGGACAGGGCGCTGCTGGCCCAGCTGGCGGACGTCGTCGCGCAGTCCACCAAGGCCTTCGACAACTACGACTACGCACGCGCCCTGCAGCTCACGGAGTCCTTCTTCTGGCAGTTCACCGATGACTACGTGGAGCTGATCAAGGACCGTGCCTACGGAGCCGCCGGTGAGGCGGAGCAGGCATCCGTGCTGGCCGCCCTGGCCACCACCCTTGATACGCTGCTGCGGCTGTTCGCCCCGTTCCTGCCCTTCGCCACAGAGGAAGTCTGGAGCTGGTGGCGCAACGGGTCGGTGCACCGGGCCGAATGGCCGGCCGCGCTGGAGATTCCCAGCGGGGACACCACCATGCTGGCCACCGTCGGCGTGGCGCTCAGCGGTGTCCGCAAGGCCAAGTCGGAGGCAAAGGTTAAACAGCGCACCGAGGTGCTGTCCGCAACCATCACCGCCCCGGAAGCGCTGACGGCACAACTCCAGGCGGGGCTGGCCGACCTGAAGGCCGCGTCCAACGCCCGGGACATCACGTTGGTGGTGGGCGACGGCGAGCTCGCCGTGACCGGCGTGGCCCTGGCTCCGAGTGACGAACCCGCCAAGGCCTGACACCGGCCCGGCCCTGTTTCCGGGCAAAGGGGAAGCCCCATCAGCGTTTTGCCGTTGGTGGGGCTTCGACTTTTCGGCCATCTGGTGACGAACTCTGATGGTCTGGCAGGATCCGCTGATCTTCAGGTCTTACTACACCGTCACTGGTAGCTTGCATTCAACTTTGCCGATGGCTGCGTCAAACTACATATCACTGAATCTTTGGTTCCTGCGTCCCGCTTCTTTCGAAGTGGGTAAGACCAATTGTTCTCCTGCTCCATGGCATGCACAAGGGCCCCGGGATAACTACACATCGGTAGTTATCCCGGGGCCCTTGGCGCGTCAGGTGGGCGCGGACGCCTCCGGCGCTTAGTCGAATTCCGGGCTTTCCGTGCGGCTGCGCTTGAGCTCAAAGAAGTGCGGGTAGGCGGCGATGGCGGTGGTGGCATCCCAGATCCTGCCGGCGTCCTCGCCGCGCGGAATGCGGGTCAGGACGGGACCGAAGAATGCGGTGCCGTTGAACGCGACCACGGGGGTTCCCACGTCCTGCCCCACCAGCGATATGCCTTCCTCGTGGCTGGCACGGAGCTGGGGATCGTAGGCGTCGGTGGTGGCGGCGTCGGCCAGGGAGGCGGGCAGCCCGCACTCGGCCAGGGACTTGGTGATGACCTGGGAGCGGTCTTTTTCACCCTGGTTGTGGATCAGCGTGCCCATGGCATCGTAGAGCGGCTTAATGACCTGCGGTCCGTGGTTCTCCCGGGCGGCGATGATGACGCGCACCATTCCCCACGCGTTGTCCATGGATTCACGGTAGGCGGGTTCCAGGTCGCGTCCCTCGTTCAGGACGGCCAGGCTCATGACGTGCCACTCCGTCTCGATGTCCCGGACCGTTTCCACCTCACCGATCCAGCGGGAGGTGACCCAGGCGAACGGGCACAGGGGGTCGAACCAGAAATCGGCTTTGTTCTTTGCAGGTGAAGTCAAGGGTTTCCTCCAGGTCAGGCAGACTTACGGCGCTTGGCCACGTGCGGAATCATGGTGGGCTCAGCCCCCCGCAGGACGACGTCCTCGGTGATGACGACGCTGGCCACATCCTCGCGGCTGGGCAGGTCGAACATCACGGGAAGCAGGACCTCTTCGAGGATGGCGCGGAGGCCACGAGCCCCGGTGCCGCGTTCCAGGGCCTGGTCCGCGATGGCGTCCAGGGCGGCGTCATCGAACACGAGTTCCACGCCGTCGATCTGGAACATCTTCTGGTACTGCTTCACCAGGGCGTTCTTGGGCGTGGAGAGGATCTGGATCAGGGCGTCGCGGTCCAGGTTGGAGACGGTGGTGATCACCGGGAGCCTGCCAATGAATTCGGGGATCAGGCCGAACTTGAGCAGGTCTTCAGGCATGACCTCACCGTACGAGTCCACTTTTTTGCTGGCCTCGTTCAGCGGGGCCCCGAAGCCGATGCCCTTCCGGCCGGAGCGGGAGCCAATGATTTCCTCCAGGCCGGCAAACGCGCCGGCCACGATGAACAGGACGTTGGTGGTGTCGATCTGGATGAACTCCTGGTGCGGGTGCTTGCGTCCCCCCTGCGGCGGAACAGAGGCAACGGTGCCTTCCAGGATTTTCAGGAGCGCCTGCTGCACGCCTTCACCGGACACGTCCCGGGTGATGGAGGGGTTCTCGCTCTTGCGGGAGATCTTGTCGATCTCGTCGATGTAGATGATGCCCTGTTCGGCCTTCTTGACGTCGTAGTCCGCGGCCTGGATGAGCTTGAGGAGGATGTTCTCCACGTCTTCGCCCACGTAGCCGGCTTCCGTCAGGGCGGTCGCGTCGGCGACGGCGAATGGTACGTTCAGGCGCCGGGCGAGGGTCTGCGCGAGGTAGGTCTTTCCACAGCCGGTGGGGCCGATGAGGAGGATGTTCGACTTGGCGATTTCGACGTCGTCGTGGTGTCCGCCGTCGCCAAGGCTTCCCGACTTGGGCGCGTGGCCCGCCTGGATGCGCTTGTAGTGGTTGTAGACCGCGACGGCGAGGGAGCGCTTGGCAGGCTCCTGGCCAATAACGTATTCCTGCAGGAAGTCGAAGATTTCACGCGGCTTGGGCAGTTCAAAGCTGCCGAGGTCTGCGACCTCCGCGAGCTCCTCTTCGATGATTTCGTTGCACAACTCGATGCATTCATCACAGATGTAGACACCGGGCCCGGCAATGAGCTTGCGCACCTGCTTCTGGCTCTTTCCGCAGAAAGAGCACTTCAGCAGATCCGTGCTCTCGCCAATCCGAGCCATATGTGAACCCCTTAGTATCCTGCTGCCAGGCAGCTCTGCACCATTGCTGAAATCTTCCCGGCCCTCGCGGACCGGATTGTGACAACATCCACTCTAGGTCACATTCGCCGCCAAGAGTGGAAAGAAAAGGCCGGTGCGGCCAAATGAACTGGACCGCACCGGCTTTCCATACTGCTACCGCGTAATTGCCTGCGGCTTGATCTTGCGTGAATCGAGCACCTGGTCGATGAGGCCGTATGCCTGGGCCTCTTCGGCGGTAAGGATCTTGTCGCGCTCAATGTCGTTGTTGACCTGCTCGGACGTGCGGCCGGAGTGATGGGCCAGCGTGTCCTCCAGCCAGGAGCGCATGCGCATGACCTCTGCAGCCTGGATTTCCAGGTCGGAGGCCTGCCCGCCCTGCCCACCGGACAGTGCCGGCTGGTGGATCAGGACGCGTGCGTTGGGCAGTGCCAGCCGCTTGCCGGGGGTACCGGCGGCCAGCAGGACGGCGGCCGCGCTGGCAGCCTGGCCCAGGCAGACGGTCTGGATCTCGGGGCGGATGTACTGCATGGTGTCGTAAATCGCCGTCATGGCCGTGAAGGAGCCGCCGGGCGAGTTGATGTACAGGGTGATGTCGCGGTCCGGATCCGTTGACTCCAGGACCAGCAGCTGGGCCATGATGTCGTCAGCGGAGGCGTCGTCCACCTGGACGCCGAGGAAGATGATGCGGTCCTCGAAGAGCTTGGTGTACGGGTCCTGGCGCTTGAAGCCGTAGGGGGTCCGTTCCTCGAACTGAGGCAGGACGTAGCGGCTGGACGGAAGATTGCCGGCTGACCACCCGAAGTTGTAGTTCATTGTGTTTGCTCCTGATCGAAGGGGTTCTGGGTGCCGGTTAGTTCTGGGAGGCTGATTCGCCGGAGGATCCGTTGGACGTTCCGCCGCCGCCTGACACGGAGCCGGCGTGCGCGGCGATCTTGTCGAAGAAGCCGTACTCGAGCGCCTCGGTGGCCGTGAACCACTTGTCGCGGTCGTTGTCCTTGAGGATGGTCTCGACGGTCTGGCCGGTCTGGTCGGCGGTCAGTTCCGCCATGACCTTCTTCATGTGCAGGATGAGTTCGGCCTGGATCTTGATGTCGGACGCGGTGCCGCCGATGCCGCCGGAGGGCTGGTGCATCAGGACGCGGGCGTTCGGGGTGGCGTAGCGCTTGCCCTTGGTACCCGAGGAGAGCAAGAACTGGCCCATGGAGGCTGCCAGGCCGGTGGCGACGGTTACGACGTCGTTCGGGATGAACTGCATGGTGTCGTAGATGGCCATGCCTGCGGTGACGGAGCCGCCGGGCGAGTTGATGTAGAGGTAGATGTCCTTTTCCGGGTTCTCGGCCGAGAGCAGGAGCAGCTGCGAGCAGATCGCGTTGGCGTTGTCATCACGCACCTCCGAGCCCAGCCAGATGATCCGCTCCTTGAGAAGGCGGTTGTAAATGTAGTTGTCCTGGGCTGCAGGATCGACGGTCGCCATCCGGGGGGCCTCTGAGTGCTGTGACATGTTTACTTACCTCTCACTGGTGACGGTGACATCACTGAAAATCACTACTTGGACACTAACCGGTTTCCCCGGTGTTTTGTTCGCGCACTGACGGCTGTTCGCTGACGGCGCACGATCCCCGAATCTCCGGCACATGCCCGCGCTGCAACGCGAACGGCCCCCGGATCGGAATGATCCAGGGGCCGTTGCATTGGGCCTGTGGGGACTAGGCCTTGGCGTCTTCCTTGGTGTCCTCGGCTTCGACAGCCTCGGACCCGGCGACCTCAGCCTCGGGGGCGTCGGCAGCGTCGGTGTCGGCAGCCTCGGCGGCGGGGGCTTCCTCACCGGCGGGGCGCACGAAGTCGCTCAGGTCGACGGCGTTGCCCTCGGTGTCGGTGACGGTGGCCTGGCCCAGGACAACGGCCAGAGCCTTGCGGCGGCGCACCTCGGAGACCATCATGGGGACCTGGCCGCTCTGGTCAATGATCTGGGCGAACTGGTTGGGGTCCATGCCGTACTGGCTGGCCGTGCTCACGATGTAGTCGATCAGCTCGTTCTGGCTGACGTTGACGTCTTCCTTCTCCGCAATGGCGTCGAGGATGATCTCGTTCTGGAAGGCGCGGGCCGTGTTGGCGCGGACCTCTTCGCGGTGTTCCTCGGTGTCGTGCTCGCCCTCGCCGTGGCCGTTGCCCTCCTGGAAGTGGGCTTCGAGCTGCTCTTCGACGACCGAGTCAGGGACCGGAACCTCGACCAGTTCAACCAGCTTGTCCAGGACCTTGTCGCGGGCTTCGACGCCCTGCTCCACGATCTTGGAGTCGGCGGCCTGCTTGGCCAGGTCCTCGCGCAGTTCGGCCAGGGTGTCGAACTCGGAGGCCAGCTGGGCGAAGTCGTCGTTCGCCTCGGGCAGTTCGCGTTCCTTGACGGCCTTCACGACAACCTTGACCTGCGCGGCTTCGCCGGCGTGGTCACCGCCCACCAGGGTGGTGTCGAAGATGGCGTCCTCGTCGGTGCTGAGCCCGGTCACGGCCTCGTCCATTCCCTCGAGCATGGTACCGGCGCCAACCTGGTAGGACAGGCCGGAAGCGGAGTCAACCTCTTCGCCGTCGATGGTGGCCGTGATGTCGATAGTGAGGAAGTCACCATCGGCAGCGGGACGGTCAACGGACTTCAGGGTGCCGAAGCGGCCGCGCAGTTCGTCCAGGGCCTTGTCCACGTCGGCTTCGGAGGATTCCGCAGCGGCGACCTGAACCTCGATGCCGGCGTAGTCCGGGAGCTCGATTTCGGGGCGAACGTCAACCTCGGCGGCGAACTTGAGGCCGCCGTCGGTTGCGGAGGGGTCGGGGACCTCGGTGATCTCGACCTCGGGGCGGCTCAGGGGACGGATGCCGGATTCCTGCACGGCAGCCTGGTACCAGCCGTTGAGGCCGTCGTTGATGGCGGTCTCCAGGACGTAGCCGCGGCCGACGCGCTGGTCGATGATCCGGGAAGGAACCTTGCCCTTGCGGAACCCGGGAACCTGGATCTGCGAAGCGACGGTCTTGTAGGCCGAGTCGATGCTGGGCTTCAGTTCCTCAAAGGGGACCTCAACATTGAGCTTGACCCGCGTGGGGGTGAGGTTCTCGACAGCGCTCTTCACGGTCTAAGTACTCCTGGGTTGTGGGATGGGTTTCTGCAACGCATATGTGTCCAGGCCGACTGGTCCTGGCCGCAGAGTCGGGGTGACAGGATTTGAACCTGCGACTTCCTGCTCCCAAAGCAGGCGCTCTAGCCAAGCTGAGCTACACCCCGTAAGTGCACAGGCAAGTCTACGGTGATACGCGTCGCGAATGCACATTTGACACGTGGGCCATGGATTAGGTTTAGTTGTATCCGGCTTGAACAGCCAGCCCGGAGTTTCCGCGAAAAACGGATCTTCCTTCGGGGACGTAGCTTAATGGTAAAGCCTCAGTCTTCCAAACTGATTACGCGGGTTCGATTCCCGTCGTCCCCTCCACGGATACAGGAAAGGCCCCTCACTGCGAGGGGCTTTTTTCTGTTTGACGGTCCTGGCCTGGTGGTCCTAGTCCTGCGGCCGCTGGCACAACGGGCACCAGTAGAGGTTCCGCCCGGCCAGGTCGGCGATGAGCACGATGGTCCGGCAAACGCGGCACGGCAGCCCGTGGCGTTTGTAGACGAAGTGCACGTCCTCGCGGTGCGGGAAGCGGGCGCTCCTGGGCGGCACCTCGATACCTGCCTTGGCGGCCCGGGCAGCGGTGGTGCCGTCAAGGGTCCAGTACTTCGGCGGGGTGGTGATGATCCTGCCGTCCGCCACGCCGTCCGCCATGACGGCCACGATGTCGCGCCACAGTTTCCGGGCATCGCCCCCGGGGAGCGCCGAGCCGGGAAGCCACGGGTCCAGGCGGCGGCGGAAGAGGACTTCGGCGCGGTACACATTCCCGACGCCGGCAATCACTTTCTGGTCCATGAGCAGCCCCGCGAGCGGGGTCTTCCTGGCCTGCACGTTGGCCACAAAACGTGCGGCATCGCCGCGGAGGTTGCGCAGCGGATCCGGTCCAAGGCGGGCCAGCACCATGTCCGCCTCCGCCGTGGTGATCGTCTCGCAGGTGGTGGCACCGCGCAGGTCCGCCCAGCCGTGGTTTCCGGCGAGCCTGACCCGCACGGCCCCCACCGGGGCCGGGGGCCCCGCGTAGGCCGCACCGCCGTCGCCGTCCTCCGCAAAAGCCTCCTGCTCCCCTACCCGCCGCGGGGCACCGATGCTGGAGGCGCCGGCAAACGTGCTGTCGCCGCCGAAGCTCCAGGCGCCGTACAGGCCGAGGTGGACGTGCAGGACCAGGCTGTTGTCGAAGTGCAGGAACAGATGCTTGCCGTGGGCTTCAGCTGCGGCCAGGACGTGCCCGTCGAGCAGCGCCGCTCCCCCGCTGAATCTGCCCTGCGGGCTGGAAACAGCCAGCTTCTCCCCCAGGAACACGTCGCCGAACTGGCGCGCGAGCCGGCGGACGGAATGGCCTTCAGGCACTACTCGATGACCTCGCCGGTGGCCTCGTAGGCAGCGATCTTGCCGATCCTGCGGACGTGGCGTTCGTCATTGCTGAAGGGCTCGTTGAGGAATGCCTCGATCAATTCGGTGGCTTCCTCCACCGAGTGCTGGCGGCCGCCCACGGCGACGACGTTGGCGTCGTTGTGTTCGCGGGCCAGGGTGGCGGTGGACAGGTTCCAGGCGAGGGCAGCGCGAACGCCTTTGACCTTGTTGGCCGCTATCTGCTCCCCGTTGCCCGATCCGCCCAGGACGATGCCCAGGGCGTGGATGCCCGCCTGCTGGTCTGCAACCACGGCGAGCGCGGCATTGATGCAGAAGGACGGGTAGTCGTCCTGGGGGTCGTAGGACTTGGGACCGTGGTCCACCACCTCATACCCCTTCCCGGTCAGGTGGGTCACCAGGTGGGCGCTGAGCTCCATGCCCGCGTGGTCGGTGGCGATGTGGACCCGCGGGAAAGCAGGGATTGTTGTCACGTGCAAAGTCCGTTCGGTTGAGGGGAGCTGGCGGCCCGCCGGTGCAGGCCGGAACGACACCGATAAGGATATAGGACAGCCACCGTCAGGAATCCTGCCCGGCCGGCGGCGCTCCTCCGCTCTTCCGGGCCCTGGCGGCAATCCGGGTGAGCACTTCGGCCAGCAACGCGGCGGAGTCCTGGCTGCCGCCGCTGACGGCCAGGCGCTGGCCGTCGGTCTTGCTCACGACGACGGCGGGCCCGCTGCTGACGAGCATGGCGGCGGTGCCGTCGTGGTGCCGGTAGCCCCACCCGCCATAGTCGGCGGCCCGGACATCCTCAGCGTTGGCGTTCGAGATCGCCTCTGCGGGCACATCCATGACCGGTACCACCCCGGCCAGCATGACCTTCAGCCCACGCCGGTCGGCCCTGATCCGGGCGAAGAGGAATGCGGCGCCCACGAGGGCCAGGACCACGAGCAGGATGCCCAGCCATGGCACCACGACGGCAATGAGGGCCGCCGGGAACAGCGAGGCGATGGCGATCATGACAAAGACCGAACTCCTGGCATGCACCCACAACCGGATGCTATCCCGGGTGAGGTCGGGGTCCAGTTCCCTGGCGATCGCGGCCTGCAGCGCGCGGTCATCGTCAGGTGACCATTGCCGGTCGGCCTTGTACACCATGGCCATGGCGACACCGAGCGGTACTGCGGCGCCGCTGCCCAGCGCAAGGACGGTCATGTCCACGTGCGACTGACGGGCGTNCCGATAAGGCCGGCGGCCAGGGCCGACGTGAGGAACAGGCTGAGGAAGAGCCCTGCGCCCATCATGATCCTGCGCATCAGCACGGGCCTGCTGAGCGGGACGGCCTGCAGCAGCACCAGCCAGCCGGCAACGGTGACTCCTGCCGCGCCCACCCCCACATAGGCGCCGAAGGGCGCAAAGGCGGTCCCGCCGTCGTCCGTCCACATGATGGCGACTGGCTCCGGAAGGTCTGAACGCAGCAGCGCAGCGCAGTACACGAAGGCGGCGGCCAGGACGACGGGGAACCCGACGGCGAAGCGCAGGGCCTTGGTGTCCACCGAATCCAACAGCTTTCCCATGCATTTAACGCTACCCCTGCGGCGGCCCGCCCAACCCCTTCGCCGGCGGGCGGCGGCGCTGTGAGCTGCGCAACTTGCCAAGGACCCCAAGGATGAAAGAATGCAACACAGTGCCCGTACCGGGACCACCGGACGGCAGCCGAAACTTCTCTGGAGGACCTCCTTTGCCAGGCATGAACCTGACGCGCGCCGAAGCCCGTGAGCGCGCCGAACTGATCACCGTCGAGTCCTACGATGTCAGCCTGGACCTGACCCGCGGCGGAGAGGTCTTTGGCAGTACCACTACCGTGAAATTCGCCGCGGCGCCCGGAGCGGCCAGCTTCATCGACGCCGTGACCCGCACCGTTCACAGCGTCACCCTCAACGGCCGCAGCCTCGACCCCGCAACCGTGGCCGACGGCGTGCGGATCCAGCTGCCGGACCTGGCGGAGCACAACGAGCTGACCGTGGTGGCAGAGATGCCCTACATGAACACCGGTGAGGGCCTGCACCGGTTCGTGGACCCGGTGGACAACGAGGTCTACCTCTACACACAGTTCGAGGTTCCCGACTCCCGCCGGATGTTCACGGTCTTCGAACAGCCGGACCTGAAGGCAACCTTCGCCTTCACCGTCACGGCACCGTCCCACTGGGATGTCATTTCCAACTCCCCCACCCCGGACCCCGTGGAGGCCGGCGCCGCGGAGGACGGGAGCGGCAGGTCGGTCTGGACGTTTGCCCCGACGCCCCGGCTGTCCTCCTACGTCACCGCACTGATCGCCGGACCGTACCAGTCGGTCCGCAGCGAGGTCACCAGCTCGGACGGCCGCGTCATTCCGCTTGGCGTCTTTGCCCGCAAGTCGCTGATGCAGTACCTGGACGCGGACAACATCTTCGAACTGACGCGGCAGGGCTTCGGATTCTTCGAGGCGCAGTTCGGATGCCCCTACCCGTTCGAGAAGTATGACCAGCTGTTCGTCCCCGAGTTCAACGCCGGGGCCATGGAGAACGCCGGGGCCGTGACCATCCTGGAGGGTTACGTCTTCCGCAGCAAGGTCACCGGCGCCCAGATCGAGCGCCGCGCCATCACCGTGCTCCACGAACTGGCGCACATGTGGTTCGGCGACCTGGTGACCATGCGCTGGTGGAACGACCTGTGGCTCAACGAATCCTTCGCGGAGTACATGTCCCACCTGGCCGCGGTGGAAGCCACCTCGTTCACCAGTGCCTGGACCACTTTCGCTTCCGTGGAGAAGTCCTGGGCCTACCGGCAGGACCAGCTGCCCACCACCCACCCCATCTTCGCCGAGATCAAAGACCTGCAGGACGTGGAGGTCAACTTCGACGGCATCACGTACGCCAAGGGCGCCTCGGTGCTCCGGCAACTGGTGGCCTGGGTTGGGCCGGAACAGTTCATGGCCGGGGTCAGGGAGTACTTCGCCAAGCATTCCTGGCACAACACCGAGCTGCGCGACCTGCTGGTGGAGCTGGAGAAGGCCAGCGGCCGCGACCTGGACGACTGGGGCCGGCAGTGGCTGGAGACCGCGGGCGTCAACACCCTGGCCCCCGAGCTGGACGTTGACGCCGACGGCAAGCTGCGCTCTTTCGCCATCCTTCAGTCGGCGGTGCCCGAGTGGCCCACCATCCGGCCGCACCGCCTCGCCGTGGGCTTCTACAACCTGGACGGCGGCAGGCTCACCCGGGTGCACCGGGAGGAGCTGGATGTCGACGGCGAACGCACCGAGGTGCCGGCACTGACCGGCCTGGACCAGCCGGACCTGATCCTCATCAACGACGACGACCTCGCCTACGCCAAGGTACGGCTCGATCCGAAGTCGCTGGCCACCGCCACCGCCCACCTGAAAGATTTCGCCGACAGCCTGCCGCGGACCCTGGTGTGGAACTCCGCGTGGGACGCTGCCCGGGACGGTGAGACCCCGGCGCGAAAGTACGTTGAGCTGATCCTGTCCAATGTGGCCGCGGAGACGGACTCCTCCGTGATCCTGGTCCAGCTCCGCCAGCTGGCCACCACCCTGAACTTCTACGTGGCCGAGGAACACCGCGAAGCCACCGCAGTGTCTGCCGTGGACCGGCTGTGGGACCTGGCATCGAAGGTTCCGGGCGGCTCGGACGCTCAGCTGCAGTTCGTCAAGTCCTTCGCGCTCCTGGCTCGCAGCGCCTCCCAGCTGGACCGGGTGGCCGGCCTGCTGGACGGTTCGGCCGTCCTTGACGGGCTCACCGTTGACCAGGACCTGCGCTGGGAACTGGTGGCGTCGCTGGTGGCCGGCGGCAGGATGGGGCAGGACGGCATCGATACCGAGCTCCAGCGGGACAACACATCCAGCGGCCAGAACGCCGCGGCCCTGGCCAAGGCGGCCATCCCCACCCCCGAGGCGAAGGCGGCGGCCTGGGAATCCATCGTGGTCAAGGGCGAGCTGTCCAACGCGCTGCAGGGATCGGCCGTGACCGGATTCATGCGGGTGCTGGACCGTTCGCTGCTGGAGCCGTACTCGGAAAAGTACTTCGCGGCCGTGCCGGGCATCGTGGCCACCAGGACCCACGCACTCGCCCAGCAGATCGTCGTCGGGCTTTATCCCGCACTGCTCACCTCGCAGGCCACCATCGACCGGACCGACGGCTTCCTTGCCTCGCTGCCGCCGGAGAGCGCGGCACTGCGGCGCATGATGCTGGAAAACCGCGACGGCGTGGCGCGCGCCCTGCGTGCCCGGGCCGCCGACGCCGCGGCGGAGGGCAGCCCCGAGTGAGCCTGAACGAACACGGGTATGCGCTGACGGTCCAGTGGACCGGCAACCGGGGTGACGGCACGTCGTCGTACCGGAGCTATTCCCGGGACCATGACGTGCTCATTCCGGGCCTGCCGCCGCTGAAGGGGTCGGCGGATCCGACCTTCCATGGCGACCGCGAACGCTACAACCCCGAGCAGCTGCTCCTGGCTGCGCTGGCACAGTGCCACATGCTGTCCTACCTGCACGTGGCGGTGAAGCACGGTGTGGTGGTGACGGATTACCGGGACGAGGCCACCGGGATGATGCGGCTCAACCGGGACGGCAGCGGGCAGTTCGAGCGGGTGGTCCTGAATCCGCATGTGACGGTGGCCGACCCCGGGCAGGCGGAGCTGGCAGCCTCCCTGCACCACGAGGCGAACCAGGTGTGCTTCATTGCCCGCAGCGTGAACTTCCCGGTGGAGCACCTGCCCGTGACGATGGTGGGCTAAGCTCCGCCTCCGTTACTGAGCAAGTCCACAAGGCGTTCCTCGGTGGCTGGCGGAAGGCCGGCCTTGCGGGGCCGGTCAATCCCGCGGGCGCGCTCATCGTCCAGCGTGTCCGCCACGGTTTCCCGCCAGGGCCGCAGCACCATTCCTGCGGCCCTGGCTGCCCGGTTGCTGCGGGCCATGAAGCCCTCGTGGCGGGGCGGAAGCCAGAGCGGCAGCGAATCCGGCCCGGACCAGTAGTTGACTCCCTGCTCCACCAGCCAGTCTTCACCGGCAATGATGGTGGCCCGGTTGCCTGCAGATGATTCGCGGCAGGCGGTGAGAAGATCGGCAAAGGGCACCTGGTCCCCGCCGGCGTTCAGCGCACCGGTGGTCCGTCGTTCGGCCGCGAGCAGGATCCAGGCGGCCAGGTCCCGCACGTCGATGACCTGTGTGGGCCGGCGGCCGATGTCCGGAGCCACCACCGGCCCGGAGGTCCTGGCGAAGCGCGCCGGCCAGTAGCCGTAGCGGTCGGTGTGGTCACCCGGGCCGCTGACCAGCCCCGCGCGGCAAATGTGCGCCCGCCCTCCGGCGGCCTCCAGGGTTGCTTCCTCGATGGCCGCCTTGGATTCGCCGTAGGTCTCCGGAGTGGACGGCGTCCCGAAGGGAAGCGCCGGAAGGAGCGCCGCATCTTCCGCCGCGTCCGGAACGGAGTGGTCAGAGTAGACCGAGCAGCTCGAGACGAAGGTCCAGTGCGCCGATCTGCCGGCCAGCTCTCCAAGGGCGTCCCGGGCAGGTCCGGGGTCACGCGCCACCTCAACGACGGCGTCCCACTCCCCCTTCACCTGGGCATACGCCGCAGCCCCGGTGGACCGGTCCGCCCTCACCCATGCCGCGCCGGACGGCGGTTCGGCCGTTGTCCCCCGGGCCAGGCATGTCACGCCATGGCCGGCGGCGACCGCCTGCCTGGCAATTTCGCGTGAAAGGAAGGCTGTGCCGCCGAGGATGAGGATGCGCATTGCTCCACGCTACGGCGCTAGGGTTGAAAGGGAACAGAGCATTATTCCGAGGAGCTATATCCATTCATGGTCAGCATGTTGTCCATCCTTCCCCCTGCCACCAGCCAGCCAAGCGGGGTGAGCATTCCCGGCATCGTCATCAGCCTTGGCATCGGGGTCGCCATCTGGCTCGTGGCCACGTTCATCATCTCCCGCATCACCAAGCGGGTGGCTTCGGGAAGCAACTTCTTCAAGAAGCCCACCTTCAAATGGGCCGCTCCGGCTTTTCGCGCGCTGGACCACGAACGGCGCGTCCAGCGCGCCGAAACAATCGGTTCGCTCCTTAACAGCATTGTGGGCGTCCTGGTGGTGGTCATCACCGGCATGTACGTGCTGCAGAACCTGGACATCAACATTGCCCCGCTGCTGACAAGCGTCGGGATCCTCGGTGTCGCCATCGGTTTCGGCGCCCAGCAGCTGATCCGCGACTTCCTGGCCGGCATCTTTATTACCATTGAAGACCAGTACGGCATCGGTGATGTGATCGAAACCAGCGAAGTGGTGGGTGTCGTGGAGTCCATGGGACTGCGCATCACCCGGGTCCGGTCCGACGACGGCGCCATCTGGTACCTGCGCAACGGGGAGATCCTGCGCGTGGGCAACCGGTCCCAGGGGCGGTACGTCCCGCTGCACGAATCGGAAGACGGCACCACCGACCAGGGCTCGGCACACGCCGACGACAAGAAGACAGACCAGAAAGCCGGAGAGTAGCATGTCGCTTCCCATCGAACCGCGCCCCGGGCAGCGGCCCCAGCTGATGCAGAACGATCCCTTCAGCAAGCCGGCGTACACGGACAGCTTCTATGACGCCGTGGGCGGCCACGAAACGTTCGTCAAGCTGATCGACGTTTTCTACGACGGCGTGGCAACGGACCCGGTCCTGCGGCCCATGTACCCGGAGGAGGACCTGGTTCCGGCGAAGCGCCGGTTCCTGATGTTCCTCGAGCAGTACTGGGGCGGGCCCACAACGTACGGCGAGGAACGGGGACATCCGCGCCTGCGCATGAGGCACATGCCCTTCAAGGTGACGCCCGAGGCGAAGGACCGCTGGCTGTTTCACATGCGCACCGCCGTGGACGCGCTTGAGCTGCCGCCGCTCTATGAAGGCACCTTGTGGGAATACATGGAGCGTGCGGCGCTGTCCATGGTGAACAGCCCCTCCGGAGCCTGAGGCCCGCCAGGGCCACACAGGCTTCCGCCGGGAAGGCGGCTGTTACAGCAGTGCGCTGCCTGTCCGCGCCAGGACGTGTCCGCGGGGGCCAGTAAGCCGGAACCAGCGGCCGGCACGGTAAAGCTTCTGGTCGCCGTCGCCCAGGAAGCCCAGCGCGAAGGCGGCGAAGGCAGCACCGGCGGGCAGGCCGGCGTCGTCCAGTGCCCGCCCCCACACCGCCGCCCGGGCGTTGTTCACGATCAGGGCCCCCGGCTTGTCCGGCACGATGCCGGCCACTTCGGCGATCCCCGCTTCCGCCGCTGCCTTCAGGCTGGCGTCGCTGACGGCGCCCAGCAGTTCCCAGCCGCCCCGGGGCGCTCCCACCCCGGTCCAGGACTCGGTGACCCTGGTGGGCGGGACCGGCAGTTCGACGTCGTGTTCCCCCGACCGCGCCAGGCGGTCCAGGACGGCGGACAACGACACCGTGACGTCCGTGCCGGACGGTTCCGCCAGGGCCATGGTGCGAAGCCCCAGGATGGTGGGCGTCGCTTCCCCAAGGACCCGTGGCCGCAGGACACACACATAGGCGGCCAGGACCGGCCCCGCGGCCTGCAGGCGGATGGCGCCGTCGTCGATGGCTTTTGCGCGGGTGGCGAACGTCTTCAGGTCGGCCAGATCCCGGGGATCGGCGAAGCGGAAGGACGAGGTGAGAAGATCAGACACACCTAAAACACTACCGGCTGCGCCGCGGTTGAGTGGTTCCCCGGGCGCCGTCTAGAGTCGGACCATGACTGAAGCCGAAGCCGGATTGCTGGCGCCGCCAAGCGGAGACCCCACCTCATCGCTGATCGAACTGCTGGACCTTGGCGAACTTGAGGGCGCGCGGACGGACGAGGACATCTTCCTGGGTCCCTCGCAGCAGCAGCCGCACCACCGCGTGTTTGGCGGCCAGGTGCTGGCCCAGTCGCTGGTCGCGTCCATCCGCACCGTTGATCCGGAACGGTTCGTCCACTCCATGCATGGATACTTCCTGCGGCCCGGCGATGCCAACAAGCCCATCACCTTTGGAGTGCAGCGGCTCCGTGATGGCCGGTCATTCTCCGCCAGGCGGGTGCACGCGTACCAGGACGGGGTGCCCATCCTGTCCATGATTGCCTCGTTCCAGGGCGGGGACGAAGGAATCGAGCACTCGGCGGCGATGCCGGCCGGTATTCCGGATCCTGAATCGCTGCCCAGCACCGCTGACCTGCTCGGCAAATTCGACCACCCGGTGGCCCGGCACTGGGCCTACGAGCGCCCCTTCGACATCCGGCATGTCGACCCGCCGCTCTACGTGTCGGCAACCGGGCCACGGGAAGCCCGCAACGCCGTGTGGATGAAGACATTCGGACCAATGCCGGAGAACCCCAACCTGCACCGCGCCGCCCTGGCCTACGCCAGCGACTACACCCTCCTCGAACCGATCCTCCGGCGGCATGGCCTGAGCTGGATCACCCCTGGCATGAATGTTGCCAGCCTTGACCACGCCATGTGGTGGCACCGTCCGGCCCGGGTGGACGAATGGCTGCTCTACGTCCAGGAATCCCCCAGTGCTCAGGGAGCACGCGGCCTGGCTACCGGCAGGATCTTCAGCCGGGACGGGCAGCATGTGGCGTCGGTGGCCCAGGAAGGCATGGTGCGGATCCCCACCGCCCCGGACCACTGAGAGGCGCCGCAGGAGCCCTTTGGGCTGCCGGCCACCCACCGCGGCAGCGGTCCCGACCGCACTGCTGAGACAGCTTCAGAGGACGGCGCCAGCGATTTCACTTCCCACAAAAAGAGGCCGGCACCGTGCGTGACGTCATCACGCGCGGTGCCGGCCTTCCTTTGCCTGCTTGGATACGAAGCGGCCCGCCGCTAGTCGCGGGTCAGGCGGCGGTGGGTGACCCGGTGCGGCTTGGCGGCATCGGGGCCGAGGCGGTCCACCTTGTTTTCCTCGTAGGATTCGAAGTTGCCCTCGAACCAGTACCACTTGGAGGGGTTCTCGTCGTCGCCTTCATAGGCCAGGATGTGGGTGGCAACGCGGTCCAGGAACCACCGGTCGTGCGACACCACCACGGCGCAGCCGGGGAACTCGAGCAGCGCGTTTTCCAGGCTGCTGAGGGTTTCGACGTCGAGGTCGTTCGTGGGCTCGTCGAGGAGCAGCAGGTTTCCGCCCTGCTTCAGCGTCAGTGCCAGGTTGAGGCGGTTGCGCTCACCACCGGAGAGCACGCCGGCTTTCTTCTGCTGGTCCGGGCCCTTGAAACCGAAGGCGGCAACATAGGCGCGGGACGGCATTTCGACGTTGCCGACCTGGATGAAGTCGAGTCCGTCGGACACAACCTCCCACAGGGTCTTGTTGGGGTCGATGCCACCGCGGCTCTGGTCGGCGTAGGAGATTTTGACCGAGTCACCGATCTTCAGTTCACCGCCGTCGAGCGGCTCCAGGCCCACAATGGTCTTGAACAGGGTGGACTTGCCCACGCCGTTGGGACCGATGACGCCCACAATTCCGTTGCGGGGAAGGGTGAAGGACAGTCCGTCGATCAGGACGCGGTCATCGAAGCCCTTCTGGAGGTTCTTGGCCTCCAGGACCAGGCCACCCAGGCGGGGTCCCGGCGGGATCTGGATTTCCTCGAAGTCAAGCTTGCGGGTCCGGTCTGCTTCCGCAGCCATTTCCTCGTAGCGGGCCAGGCGGGCCTTCGACTTGGTCTGGCGGCCTTTGGCATTGGAGCGGACCCAGTCGAGTTCCTCGGCGAGGCGTTTGGCCTGCTTGGCGTCCTTCTTGCCCTGGATCTCAAGGCGGGCACGCTTCTTCTCCAAGTAGGTGGAGTAGTTGCCTTCGTAGGGATACAGGTGGCCGCGGTCCACCTCGGCGATCCATTCCGCCACGTGGTCCAGGAAGTACCGGTCGTGGGTGACGGCCAGCACAGCGCCGGGGTAGCTGGAGAGGTGCTGTTCCAGCCACAGCACGCTTTCAGCGTCCAGGTGGTTGGTGGGCTCATCGAGGAGCAGCAGATCAGGCTTCTGCAGGAGGAGCTTGCACAGTGCAACGCGGCGGCGTTCACCACCGGAAAGGTTGGTGACATCGGCGTCAGCCGGCGGGCAGCGGAGGGCGTCCATGGCCTGTTCGAGCTGGGAATCGAGGTCCCAGGCATCGGCGGCGTCGATGGCTTCCTGGAGCTTGCCCATTTCTTCGAGGAGGGTGTCGTAGTCGGCGTCCGGGCTGGCCATTTCCTCGGAGATCTCGTTGAAGCGCTGGATCTTGCCGTAGATCTCGCCAACGCCTTCCTGGACGTTGCCCAGGACCGTCTTTTCCTCATTGAGGGGCGGCTCCTGAAGCAGGATGCCCACGCTGTAGCCGGGGCTCAGCCTGGCTTCACCGTTTGAGGGGGTATCGAGCCCGGCCATGATCTTGAGGATGGTGGACTTACCGGCACCGTTCGGGCCCACAACACCAATCTTGGCGCCCGGGAAGAAAGACATGCTTACGTCATCAAGAATGAGTTTTTCGCCAACGGCCTTGCGGGCCTTGGTCATTGTGTAGATAAATTCCGCCATGGTCTCAAATCTAGTGGGTTGGCGGGCAGATCTCACATTTGCGGCGGGAAGGCCAGCGGGTTCAGGATCCTACGAAGCACTTGCCGCTGGCCAGAACCGGGAGGACCGTGACGGTAACCGCGCCTTCGCGCACCTGCCCGATCACGCAGTCCCTGCCCTGCAGTACGGCAGCTTCGATAGCGTCAGCCTCCAGCCCTGTGGGCGTGCGGCTTTGCGAGACCTGCAGGGCCCCCGGGGCGATGCCCGCTCCGGTCAGCGCGTCGCTGACCTGCGCGGTGGCCGGCTTCGGAGTTCCTGCGGCCAGAGTGGACAGCGTATCTGTAACCGTCCGTTTCACTGTTTCGGTGGCGGTCGCCGCCGACGAACCGGCCGACGTTGCGGCCACCGGTTCTCCTGTTGAGCCGTTGGCGTGCGGGGATGCACCGGATGCCGAGGCGGCCTGCTCCTTTGTGGCGGCAGGCGCTGCCGGCGACGCTGTGGGTGAGTTCGGGTTCCCGGCTCCCGGTTCGTTCGCGGACGGGCCGGCAACGCAGCCTGCGAGGACAACAGCCAGGACACCGCATGCCAGCACTGCGCCTGCAGCACTGCCCTGCCGGCGGTTGGGGGTGGGAAGCATGGTGCCATTGTGCCATGCCTGCCGTGACTGCCCGTCGCAGGACGGGCGGGACGCGGCGGTCCCCGGATGAATGAATTCGGTCGCCGGATGAATGAGGTTCCGGGATGAGCGGGCGGACGGAGGGCGGCCGGGGGGGTGCCGCCGCTCCCTCCGCCCGGGACCGGTGGGAACGCTGATACGTGATGGGCTGGCCTAGACTTCGGCGAGCTCCCCCGTATCCAGGTCAAGGGATGCCAGGGCGCCGTCATTGTCCTGGATAACCAGGGCCGGCCGGCCCTGGTCTTCGGGGAGGTCGTCCCTGCGGTCGTCCGGTTCGTCCAGGACGTCGTCCATGCCCGGGTCGTCATCACCTGCCGGTGGATGTTCGACGAGGGACAGCGCCGGCCTGGCAGCAGTGCGGATGAAGTTGGCGGATCCGAAGGTCAGGTCGTGGCCCACGGCCTCGGCGTCCACGATGGTGGAGTGGTGCATGCGTCCGTCCTTTTCCCAGGTGCGGACCTTCAACTTTCCGATCACAATGACCGGCTGGCCCTTCCTGATGCTGCAGCCCAGGGTTCCGGCGAGATTACGGTAGCCCTGGACGGTGTACCAGTTGGCGGTACCATAACCTGCTATGACCACTTCCGCGGTTTACCTCCGCATCTCCAAGGACAAGGCTCTCGGTACCGATGATGAAGGCCACGCGGTGGAACGACAGCGCAAGGGCATTCACAAGATGCTCAAAGCCAAGGGCTGGGAGATCGGGCCTGAATACCTTGAAAATGACACGTCGGCATCGGGTAAAGTTCCGCGTCCTGAATACCAACGGATGCTTGACGACTACGCAGCCGGCGACTTTGACGCTATCTCCGCTTGGAAGCTCGACCGGCTGTGGCGCGTTCCCAAAGAACTTGAACACATCATTGCGCTCGTAGAGCAGACCGCTCTCATGGTGGCAACCGTTGACGGCGACTTGGACCTGACGACCTCGCAGGGCAGGACCATGGCACGTGTGCTGACGGCGTTTGCTCAGGATGAATTGGACAAGCGCTCGGACCGGCAAAAGGCCCGCTTTGCACAGGACAGGGAAGCCGGTAAGGACCACTGGCGCGGGCGCAGGCCCTTTGGTCTGACACTAGAAGGCAAGGAAGTTTCGGAAGAGGCAGACGCCATCCGCGCTGTTGCTGAGTCCGTCCTTGACGGTGGGACCATCTCAGCCGGTGCCGACTACCTGAACAAGCGCGGCATCAAGACCACCTTTGGCGGCGAGTGGGGGCGGCAACCCCTCAGGCGCACCCTATTGCATCCGCGCCTAGCTGGCCTCCGGGAACACAACGGAGAACTGATTGAGGGCAAATGGGACGCCGTCCTGGAGCGCGACACGTGGGAGGCCATAGTTGCCAAGCTCAACACTCCGGGCAGGCCCAAGCCAAAGAAGACCGACCGCGAGTACCTCTTAAGCGGCCTCATCACATGCGCCCAATGCGGAGGCAAGGCATACGGCATCCCCACAAGGAAAAAACTCAGCAGCGGAGTAATCAAGCTCGCGTACGTGTACAGGTGCGCCAACACACATGTCTCTAAGTCGCTGGTTCCGACTGATAATCTCGTAATCCTCAAGACGCTTGAAGCGCTCCTGTCCACTGACTATGAGGAAGTGGAAGCTGACAAGGACGCTCTCAAGGCCCTTAGGGAGGCTAGGGCGCATGAGCTTAAGGATTGGTCCGACTGGCAGCAAGAGGCCGCTGACGAGGGCCTCAGGCCTTCAGAAATACGACCGGCACGAGAGCGCCACGAGGCGCGGCTACGCGACATTGAACACCGGATAGCCGAGCTCGAGAAAGTTTCGTTGGTCCGCATGCCAACCCTTGAAGAACTGGCCGAGTCCACAGCGGACGACAATGGGCAGATTGCATTGGTTTTTGATTGGGACGCGCTGAGCCTTGAGAAGCGCAGGCGGTTGATAACGACCGTATGGGAGTCCATCACCATCTACGGTCAGAAGAAGGGCGCACGGTGGGACGACAGCACCGTTAAGTTCGTTGGCCGTAAGGTGTCCTGATGGAGGATGTTTCCCAAGACGCTCCATGAGGGGCCCCGCGACTTCCGTTGCGGGGCCTTTTTGGTGGCGCGCGTGGAGTTTGGTTGGTCAGCGTGGACTTGATGTAGAAGACCAATTTGGATAAACGGTCGATAAATGCTAGGATAGAAGCTGATTCAAAGACCTCGAAATCCCCGTGATTTCGGGGTTTTTGTGCGTCTAGGGGCTTTTTCATAGTCTATGGAAGTTTACAACTAAATCGCATGCCGGGCATATTATGAATGCATCGCTATGCGCATTGCAGATTTTTCTAGTTTATAATTGATAAAGAACGGAACAACAACAGAAGGAATGTGCTATGAGCAGACGAGCGGGCCGTGAGCGAAGCAAATTGGAGCTACTTCGCCAGTCCAGAACGGCAACGATCCGATCCCTTGACCGCATCACGAGGACACACGTGGAAGAAATGATGGCACGACAACACAAGATTGCCCGAATTACCGAAGAAATTGCCCAACTAGAGAAAGCAGAAAACCAGGAATAGAGCCTCCCAACAAGAAGAAGTCGCCCTTACCGTTCCCAGCGACGTGGGTTGTGAGTGGAACCCCTAAACCAGCGACTACACAAGGAACAGAAAAGCCCCAGCGCTAGCACGCCAGGGCTGTTCCGAAAGGTTACCTACAGCAAATATTTTATCATGCTGTAGCACCAAGCTAAACATAAACAGCAAAAGCAAACATGAATCGAGATCACTTGAACTCACAATCACAAAGGAATTACCTACATGAGCACTATCCAACAAAACATTGAACTTGCCATCGAAAGATGGCGCTCGGAATCAGTGAGCCAGCACACCCTCAGTGATAGCTCCGCCTACTTCAGGCTGGCCGAGAGCCTCCCACTGACCGACCTTGACGCGGCCACCACCCTTGCTGAGATTTTCCAACACGAGCTGACGTTCATCCCCACATCGAGAAACAGCGGGGACTGGTTCATCTGGAATGGCATCATCCACGCCAAGGATGAGAAGAACCTTGTGGACGACTACTTGGCAACCGAGTTTGCAAACGCACTCAAGAAAACTGCCGACTACGCGACCAAGTACCTTGCGGACTCAACAATGAGCGACGAGGACAAGGCCGCTGGCCGCAAAGGTATGGCCGATTTGTACAAATACGCTAGGTCCATCCGATCAGCCGGTGGACTCAACAGCCTGAAGACGCGGATCCGGTACGAGTTTCAGCAGGCTCCAGACTTCTTTGACCATGACCAACGTTGGGCCGTCATGTCCGATGGCCGCGTGATTGACCTTGAGAACGTTGACGAAGAACCGCTAGCGCCATGCCCCGAGCGTCCCGTATCCCGACACCTAGGCGTCAGCCAGTCCGGACAGTGGCCGGCCCCGGCTTCCCTGCCTACTCGTTGGGCCCAGGCCCTCAGTGACTGGACCCCCGACAAGGAGGTTCAGGACTACCTCAGGATTGCTGCCGGCGCCGCTCTCCTGGGGCACGGAGACGCAAAGAACATCGTCACGTTGGTAGGGCTCTCCCACACAGGCAAAAGCACCTACATCAACGTACTCCGTGAAGTGTTCGGAACCTATGCCGGCGAGCTTCCGCCAACCGCGATTGTCCAGAAGTACGGTGGCGCTACTAACTTTGAGCAGCACAAGGCCCGTGGCAAGCGTTTCCTGTACCTCTCAGAGCCTCAGAAGCAGCGCACCGACGATGCCTTCCTCAAAGCCCTATCCGGAGGTGGCGACACCATCACAACCTCCAAGAAGGGTCAGGACGGCGTTGAATGGCAGGCGCAGTGCGTCCTTCACATTGCCGCCAATCACATTCCAGAGTTTGACACCTCGGATGACGCCATCGTTGGACGCATGAACATCGTTGGCTTTGACCACGTTTTCAGTCCCGAGTCGATGCAGCGCAACAAGAACCTCGTGCAGGAGCTGATTGAGCATGAAGGTTCCGGCATCATGTTCTGGATTCTGGATGGAGCCAGGGAGTACCTGAAGCTTGGACACATCCCGGTTCCAACGTCGATCCGCAAACGCAGCCAAGAGAACGTTGTGGAGTCGTCCGCTGCCCTCATGTGGTTGAAGGAGATGGTTGATTCCGGGGAACTGGTCATCGATCCCGACGCCTACATGAAGGACATGATCACTCCGAAGGACGGATACGCTATGTTCTCCCGTTGGTGCTTCGACAACGGCGAGCAGCTGCCGACTCAGAAGAAGTGGCTCAAGGACATTGAGGCGTTCAACCACATGCCAGCCGAACGCAAGGGCAAGCGTTCCGATGGGCATGCGCGTGTATGGGGAGTCCGCCAAAGTGCACACAGGGAGTCCCGAAAACTGCACCTTGTACAGGACGGTGGATCAACTGACTTCCGAGACCTGTTGACGCAGCTAGAAACTGTACCCACAGTGCAGTGATGTGCAAGGCGCGTGACTAGCGCAAACCCTTAGAAATAAAGGCTGAAGAGCCTCCAAGTGCCTAAGTGCAATTCGGCTTCATTTATGAACAGGAATTTTTCAATACTTCTAGTCCCTGCTCCTGCAGTTACCCAGACAGTAGAAAAATTGTTTTTGCACTTAGGCACTAGCACCAAGACGCACTGACGTTGCCGCATGACGCCCCTCACAACAACTATCGCCGAGGAGCGAAGCATGTCAGCGCTGGTCGAAAAGTGAGCCATTTCGCGGGCTGAAAACTGAGCCACTTTGACGTTGGTTATTCTGCCGTATTTTCCGGTCTTGTCGAGGGCAGCGAGTCGACCTGAGTGTGTTTGAGCCGGTAGCTGGAGCCCTTGAGGGTGATGACTTCGGCGTGGTGGACGATGCGGTCGATCATGGCTGACGCGACGACCTGGTCGCCGAAGACGTCGCCCCAGCGGGCGAAGGGCAGATTTGAGGTCAGGATCAGCGAGGCGTGTTCGTAGCGCGATGAGACCAGTTGGAAGAACAGGTTCGCGGCGTCCTGCTCGAACGGGATGTAGCCGACTTCGTCGACGATGATCAGTCCGTAGCGGCGTAGCCTGACCAGTTCTTGGGGCAGCCGGCCGTTCTGGTGGGCTGCCTGGAGCCGGGCGACCCAGTCGATGGCGGTGGCGAACAGGACGCGGTGACCGAGCTGGGTGGCTCGTAAGCCCAGCCCGGTGGCGAGGTGTGTTTTGCCGGTGCCGGGCGGTCCGAGCAGGACGATGTTGGACGCTTCGGTGAGGAACGCGCCGGTGGCCAGGTGCGCGATGGTGTCGCGTTTGAGGCCGGGTTGGTGATCGAAGTTGAAGTCCTCGAGTGATTTCCGGGCCGGGAAACCAGCTGCCCGGGCCCTGAGCTCGGCGCCGGAGGCTTCTCTGGCTGCGACTTCCCGGGACAGGACAGCGGCGAGGTATTCCTCATGGCTCCAGCCTCCTTCACGGGCCTGGTCCGCGAGCCGGGTTGCTGCTTCCCGGATCCGGGGTGCCTTCATCGCCCGGGAGTAGTACTCGATCTGGCCAGTCGTTTCTTTGACGTTGGCCATCAGGCGACCTGCCCGTCATCGAGGACCACACCGAAGGCGCGGTCGTAGTCCGCCAGGTCCCGCAGCCCGGTTGTTTCGCCCGCGGGCGGTGGGGTTTGGAAGGCCTTCCGCAATGCCCTTGCCGCCTCGACGTGGGCCGGGTCGGTGATGGTCAGTCCGGAGCCCCACGACCGAGGGTGGGTGCCGACGGATCTGCCGTCCAGGCTGATCATGACGGTCGTCAGGTCCGCGGTGACGTCGACGAACCGGCCGATGGCCTGCGGGTGAACGGAGTAATCATTTGATCCCATCCTGACGTAGTAGTCCCTCGGCAGGCGGACCCGCGCGACGAATCCCGTCACCGGTGGAACCGGCGGCAGCGCCAGCATGGCTGCTTTGTCCGCTGCGAGCAGCTCCGTGGGCCGGGCGCCGATCCGCCTGACCATCCGGGCGTTAGCCTTCGGCAGCCACTGCCCGAGCTGATTATTGAAGTCTTCCGGCGAGGTGAAGATTCGGCCCGGCAGGAAGGACGTCTCCAGGAACTGGTTGGCCCGTTCGACCACGCCCTTGGTTTCCGGGTCGTAGGGTTTGACCTGCACGACCCGGGTGGCCAGGACACCGGCGAACGCGGAAACGCCGGCAGCGTAACTGTTCCGGCGGCCGATGCCGGTTTCGTTGTCCCAGATCAGCCGCCGCGGAACAGCCCCCAATCCACCGAGCAGTTCCCACATTCCGGCCAGCAGGTCCCCGGTCATCCGGGACGGGATCATCCGGGCCATGATGAACCTCGAATGGGAGGAGACCATCACCAGTACCGGCAGCACCCTGGCTTTGCCGGCGCCAACGGGTATTCGGACCTCAGGGAACCACAGGTCGCACTGCGCCTGGTCCCCGGGCTCGTAGCTAACCCGGTCTGCAGGATCAGCTGGGGCATATTCCGGCCGGATCCTGGCCACGTTCTCCCGGAACCAGGCTGCCGATCCGGACCAGCCCACCCGCTCAGCCAATACTGTCGCCGGCATCCGCGGGTTCTCCAGCAGCAGCGCACGAATTGCCGGTTCCACAGCTTTGATCCCGGAGTTCCGCGGCGCACGGACGTACGCCGGCGGACCGTCAGCACTGACAGCTTTCGCGACGGTATTCCTGGAGATCCCCAACCGTGCCGCTATCGACCTCATCGACTCACCCTCGGCAAGATGCAACCGCCGAATAAGCGCCCAATCCTCCACTGTGATCACCCACCCAATCGTTTGGAACGGGTGGCTCAGTTTTCAACCGTCACAATGGCTCAGTTTTCGACCGTCACCGACAAAGCAATGGAACCTAACGAATACACAGAAACCTTTGAGCGTCTATCGATAATCGTTGGCAGGACGATTGCCCGCCAGATCGTGGACGAGATGGACGATGAACGAACAGCAGCCAAAGCGCAAGAAGAACGCATCCGCAGCATCGTTCGACACGAGCTAGGACTGTAATGGACACAGGGAGAAAAGGACGTGTGAGAAGCTCACAAATGCCCCTTTAAGGCGCTACCAGGCTGTGCGGGTAGTTCAGGACCGCCGAACCACTGAGGTCTGCACAGCGCCTTGCAGGGCGGCAAAGACTGCCGCCAACCGAGGTGCTCATCGACGAGCTGTCCCAAGAGTTCCTCAAAAAAAGCGCCGTTCTCTGCCTGATCACCGATGAACAGCGCCCGGTAGTCCGAGTCGCTGGCCGGTGTTATCTTCTGGCGATCGCCCTGCATGATCTGCTCGGTAGTCCCTTGCTTTTGCCTATCTAAGAGCGCCCTATCTAAGAAGGCGATACTTACAGTTCACCGGTTCCATGGCGGAAGGTTCTATGAGTTACATACCAAGACCACAGGTTCACAATTAAACGGTATATTAGGAATTTTTGTCGTGAATTCGACGAATGCCCTAGTGCTGGTCTCTGGCCAGCTACCCCTAAAGTTTCCATTGACGCTCCGCATGCATACACGAGAAGCTGCCGAAAGACTGGCCGAGGCGACTTACAAAAATTCCGTAGGGTACGCCTCACCCTGCGGTCGGTTTAGGTAAAAGGTATCCATCTCATTGTGGCGATTCACTCCACAGACCTGGCAAACCAAAGAGGTGTCCTCAGAACAATCTCTTACGTTCAGACCTATGCCAAGTAATCCACCAGCGTGAACATGGCAAAGGGCAGTCTCCGGTATGGCTTTGGACTGGTCCGTCACAACTGCAAACATCTTCAAAATGGGCCTCGCGAAGGGTCGGTGGAGCAAACGCAACACCCCGGTAATCGCCGTGGGATGTGAAGGTCAGCCTACTCTCATGACCGACAAGCGCCCTCTTGCCTGTCTTACAAAAAGTTCTTGTAAATTCCACGGCGTTACGAGTAGCCACCGAAGAAGTTCTGTGAGCTTCGTGGCCAAGCGGTTACACAAGACGCTTACAAGTGCCTTTCGCACCGCCCATGGTTCACACATTTGGCTAGCACTAAATCCAGACGAGCACGGGTAGGGGTGCGTTGAGCCCCAGGAAGCCCCCAAAAATGAAACTTAAGGGGCTCCGGACGATCATCGACAAGACACTATGAGCCAGCGAAGAGACACTTCCTCCCCTAACTTGCCAGGTAGCGGTAAACGGTCGCGCGTGAAACGCCCAGCATTTTGCCGATTTCAGCCGCGCTGAGTCCCTTTGCCTTGAGGCTAGCGGCGCGAACCGCGGCTGCATCGTCCACTTTCCGTGGGCGGCCCCCGTGTCGATTGTTCAGAGCGGCGACGGCAAGCCCAGCCCGCGTGCGTTCCACAATTGTGTCTCGCTCTAACTGAGCAAAGGCCGCCATGATTGTCAGCATGGCCGTTCCCATAGGGCCATTCGTATCAAGACCCTCAGTCAATGACCGGAATCCGACACCCCGTTTTCGCAGTTCCTCAACAACCTCGAGGACATGCCTGGTATTGCGCCCGAGCCTATCCAACTTCCACACGGTCAATACGTCGCCGCTCTCCAGTCGGTCGAGGACACGGGTCAGCTCCGGACGTTCGATAGCACTGCCGCTCACGCCCTGATCAGCGTAGGTACGAACAGCTCCAGCCTCCTTCAGAGCAGAGAGCTGCAAATCAAGATTCTGCTCAACCGTTGATACTCTCGCGTATCCAATTACTGCCATGGGTCTGCCTCTGCCTCAGAATGCCGTATCAAAACGTGTTATGAGACTACATGTTTTGAGACGGCATTTCAAGATTTGGAAAATGGTGACAGTAAAGGGCAGGCAGAGAGGGTCCCTCGCTTCGGTTGCAACTCTCAAAAAACGATCCTTTTTGAGACTTCCCAACCCGGGCTTATGACAACGGGAGGACGTTCCCTGCGCCCTTATATACAGCTGCCTGGTCCATCCTAGGAGTCACCGCCCGCTTACGCCGTTCGCCGCCGCCGGCTCGACGGGGGACAGCGCGTCCGAGCAGACCAGACTGAGCTAGCCACTCCGGGCACCATGCTGAACACATACGGGGCGCTGCACAAACCCTGCAAGAGAAGGGGCTGCCCTCCCTCCGGCACCGCACAGTCCAGTACAACACTCCGGAGGATAACGTCACTTCCAACATGCTGCCCGGCCAAAAAGGAACTCGCGCCCGGGGTCGAGGCATGATGGCGCCGGACCTGAACCAGTCGGTCTCCGAATTCCCCTCGAAGAACTGTAGGGATTTCTCCGATCACCCGTGCTCGTTGTGTGATGTGTCATCCTCTGAGGACGCTAAGCCCATCTGGCCGTCCAGACCGGCCGCCCGCAATTCCGCATCTCCGACTAAGTGCAGGCGACAGCTGCTGCAGTCGAATTCTGTCACGCCTAAGTATGGATTCATCCAGAAACCACCATCCGGATGGGGTAGCTCCACGAGGCATTCCTCTTCGCTGGTGTAGCCGTAGGCCAAACCTAAATGGCCACAGACTGGGCATACCCTGTACATACTTGAAAAAGAACCCTCGGGCCGCGGGTACCTGACGCTTTCGAGTAAGGGTTTGACCAGCTCTGGCGGTCGGGCCCCCCAGTCCTCCTCGTAGCGCAGGCGAGCCGAGGCTAGTTTGGCTTGGACGCCACGCTGCAACTCGCTCAACCCTTCGTCGAGCAATTGCTCGACGACGAGGCCTAGATTTTTCCGCCACCATTCGTCTGTCCCCTGGTCCAGACGTATCCGAGCATATTCGCTGAACCGGACCACCAGCCGCATTGCCGAACTCAATGCCTCGCGGTCGACCAGGCCCATATGCGCGGCAGCGTTCCGCACCTCAAAAACCGCTGCAGAGTCACCTTGTGACCACGGAATCGGAATCATCCTCAGGTATCGAAGCCTTTCGATGGATTGATTCGCATCAATGGACTTCACCTTCGCCCCGGAAGGCATCTCCCCCTCCGGCACTGTTGCACCTGCAAACCGAAGGAGCGACCAGACGTCAGTATTGTTGGATGCGGCGAGCAGGACCGGTGACACAGACGCCAGCAATGACTTAGCCAAGAGCTCAACCGACGATCCCGCGCTAAAGGCGGCATCAAGCATGTCGAATTCTTCCTCTGAAGAATAGAGCGATAATGCTCTTCGAGCGTGCCTCTTGCCTACCTCAAGGAGATGGGAGGCAAGCTTGTCATGAGAATGGCTTCCTCTCCCAAATGGCCAACCCGCGTTCGTGGCACCGACAGTCGGTCCCTCGCCTTGTACTTTCATGCGGAAAGCCTAGCCCCACAATCCCCTCATAAGCGGTCCTAGGCTGTCGGCATCTTAACGGTCTATTCGTGCTCCCGCCGGGTTTCATCAGGGATCGTTATTGAGACTCACATTGCCAAGTTGCTGGAGTAGCGTAAGCGTGCAGGCGAGGTGGAGCTACGGCGCCTAGTCGTGGATCCGCGGCACAGCCATTGTCCGAAAGGGGCGGTCTGGATTCTCTCTCGGGTGGCTTACCAATGCCGGCACACCCTCCCCGAAGCTGCAATCAGTGACGAGTAGTTCCGCGTAGTCCAGGGTCATTCTGTATGCCTCGCCTGGAGAGGGGCGAACGACGTCACTAGCGAACTCACACTGGATGAACTCTACTTTGCGCAGCCCGAACGCACGACTGAAGTCAATCTCGCCTCCCCTGAAAACACACCCGATGAATTGAACATGTTGCGTGCCCTTATCCAGGAGTAGCGCGCCCCCTTCCAATTCCACTTCAACAAGCTTCAGAATGTGCTTGGCCGAGTCAGCATTGAATCCAATTCTTAGCTCGCCGGCGAATATCCGATACCGGCCAACCAAAATCTCACCCTTGTCCACAAGAGCATCACAGAGGATCACTGATCCTCCTCTCTGTTCCCCACCCATTAGAAGCAGGCCACCGGTGAACCTACTTCCAGTGAGATCCAGATGTCCCTCACCCAGGAACAAGGGCGGCAGTTGGGAGGGACCCTCGTCAAGCTGTCTCAGGTTGAACTTAACCTTTGCCCAACTCTTCGATCCGGGGACGTCGGAGGCAAGCCTCGACATGATCGTTGACCAGATTGCCTCGCGAACAGGAACATCTAGATTTCGGCGCCCCTCATCCCCAGCTGTAATCCGAAAGTAGGAGCAGAGAAGATCGATACAGGCCTGGCCTTGATCTTCATCGGCGTGGAAGTTCCAGTCATCTGCGAGCGCTGCAGTCGCGTAAACCCCTGCAAGGCGTACCGCAACTTCGGAATGTGCAAGTTGTTCAGCTGCCCTTCCATAACGGGCGTGAAGCTCTCTAATGGCGTCGTCGTGGCGTCGCTCCACATCAAGCCCATGCTGTTTGTTGGCAAGCTGCAGTGCTTCGGCCGCTGTCTCTTGTGCTGAAGCACTGACTCGCAGGGCTCGCGCAGCGATGTCTTGTGACTGTTCGTTGGTCCGCTGTCGTCGATAAGAGAGAAGCAGAGTGACACCCAAACCTAAGGCAGCACCAGCGGTAACGGCGTTGCGAACTATCCCAAACTGAGCTTCCTGGTTAGGACGTGGACTGAGCTCCCAGGGATACGGAGTTCCTAGGGACAACCAAGAGAAGAAGGCAGCAAGGAACACCAACGCGGTGCATGACAACGCAAGCCCAAAAAGGATGAGCCATACCAACGGTAAACCTGACCGCCTATGCAAGTCCGGCATCCAGAATTTTTAGTTCGGGAAGACCAGCGAGGATCTTGTTCGTTTCCAAGGACAGGGTGACCGCGCGTTTAATGAGATTCAGGATGTAGCGCGGGTCACCGACTTCACGACAGTAGTCGTTTGGATCATTGATGATTTGTGAGTCCTTGTGAATGCTGAGCTGATAGCGCTCCATGATCCACTTCAAAGCTGGCCACCCGTTTACTTCGTACTCCCAAGCCTCCTCTGGAATCCCAGCCAAAGTAATTCGCGAGTTGTAAATGATACGAGAATGATCTTTGCGAGCACCAAATGCCATTTTCTGAACTCGATAGAACTCGTAAGCCTCATCCGAGAACTCGTCTATCGGTTCATCACCTCCAGTGACAATTTCTTGCAACGGGTACGGGTCGAGGGTCTCATAGTCGAGATGTACTCGGGCGAGGCCTCGACCAGCACGGCTGAAGCCCCAAAAATCGCCAACTTTAGGTATACGAGGCAGCATCTTTTGTAGGTCCGCCTTGTAGGTCTGCCTGTATACAGGAGAATTCACCACCCCATAGACATAGTAAAAGATGTCCTCCTTGCCGATCTTGTTATCCCCGTAGAACCGCCGATACGCGGTCAGGGTGGAATCGGTGACATTCTCCCGGCGCCGATATCCGTCAAAGACTTCGTCGTCCAGGCTCTCGAACAAGTCCGACTGGTCTTTTTCTGAAACGGGCTCGTATGTGTAGAGGCTATAAACCTGCCCTGTATGTATCATGTGCAAATTCGGGACACAGTCCACGATGAGAGGGCTGAAAACCTTCGTCGCGCCCGGGCTACTCATGACTATTGCAACGTTTTTGTGGGTCGGAGTGGGCCAGAACCGCGGCATTTGGCCTGGCTCGTGATTCAGAGACCGATCAAGATAAGAGTGCATCTTACAAAAAGGCCGATACTGCCCGACCGTGAGCTTGGACGCGCTCCACACATGACGTATGCCCCTCGCCCGGTCTGCTCGGAGCCCGCGCGTCCAGCTGATACGAGCGGTATCAGAGTCCTCCTTGTACCCAGGCTCGATCGACCGCTCAACCTCAGCACGGTAAGTCTCAAGCATTCTGCGCGTGTTCCGCGCAACTGAGTCCCGGGAGAAGTTATATACCCAAGCGTCCCGCCCAGTTTCCAACCCTCGGGAATAGTTTTGAAAAATCGCTGGAGTGGTCGACTTCCCTTTAGTAGCTTTGTCTCCAAGCGGCTGGAATGACTCAAAGTGCTCGTCACGATGATTGATCCAGTCGCCATGCTCGTTTGGCACGACAGGTTCCCATGCCGTGTTTTCGAGGGACACCTCTCGCTGCAATTTCTCGAGCTTCTCCGAGATTGTCATGTAGTCGCCGATATCGGTGTAGTAGATATCCGCATTCCCTGTGTGCCCGGAGTTCTTGATAAGTATGCAGATGGCGGTTGACGTCATAGTGCCCTGACCGAAGACGCTGCCACCCTCTCGCTTTTGCTCGGCCGCCGTCTTCCCACGAAGATGTCCGCGAAGATTGTAAACGAAGATTCTACTGAATTCTTTGGCGAAGGCTTTACGTATACCGTCAGCGGTGTTCCCGTCGATGAAGCTGCCATTCGAAACGAAAGCAATTACACCATCGCTCTTGATCCTATTAGATGCCCAACGGATGCCACGAATGTACGAATCGTAAAGATTGTTCTTGTTCGTCGCCGTCGAAAGCTTCGCATACGAGTCGGAGATCGATGCATCCAAGACCGGATATTTCTGATTCTGGTTGTTATCATTCGCGCTGGATTGGCCAGCAGAGTACGGCGGATTCATGACAATCACACGGATGTCCTGGCTTCTCTGCCTGTTGACACGTTCAGAATTCTCGGGAAAAAACTCACTTGACTCGAGTTGTCCTTCCGACTCATTCAGCTGGAAAGTGTCAGTGAGCGCAATGCCGTCGAAGGGGATGTACCCTTCGTTCACGCCGTGCCGTGCTGATTCCTCCGCAAAGACCGTCTCAATATTAATGGCAGCGATGTAGTAGCTGAGTAGGACAATCTCGTTGGCAAATAATTCTCGTTTGTACTTACGCTGCATGTCCTCGGGTCTGATGAGACCGGACTGCAGCAACCTCGTGACAAAGGTCCCGGTACCCACGAATGGTTCCAAGATGGAGACGCCCTCATCGGACAGAGACTTGCCAAATTCCAGGCGGAGGGCTGCATCGGCAGATCTCAGTATGTAGTCCACAACAGGCACAGGGGTAAATACAATACCCAGCCGGTCAGCCACTCGTGGGAAAGCGTTGCGAAAGAAGTTGTCGTAGAGCTCGAGGATGATCTTCTGCTTCGCCTCAGCGTTGTCGATGGATTTCACCCGCGCGCGTACCGAGTCATAGAACTTCTCGAGGCCAGCACGTTCCTTTTCGAAGGCCGAGTGGTCATCGAGCTCGTTGAGGATGTTCTGCATGGCCTGGGATACCGGGTTATGCTCGGTGAAGTTTGAGTCACTGAACATGGCATCAAACACGGGCTTCGTGACCAAGTGTTGAGCAAGCATCTCCACTGCCTGAGCTTCATCGATGGCCGGATTCAGGTTTTCCTGCAGGCCACGAATGAAATCATCGAAGGCTTTGCGATGGCTCGTGTCAGCGTGTTCCAGCAGGTTGTTTATCAACGTAATGTGCTTGTTGGCAATTGCCGCAATGTCTTTGGACCAGTCTTCCCAGTACATCCGGTTGCCGCACTTGTCCACGATCTTGGCGTAGACCGCGTCTTTCCAATCTGCTACAGGGAATTGCAGTGTGCCCTGTTCCCAGTCCTTCTCGACGGCCTCACCGTGCTCGGAATCACCGATACTCAGCGTTTTTTTCTTTTTGGGCAGCAGGTTCACCGTCTCAATCACAATGGACTCGGGTGCCTTGTGGTTGAGTTCAATTTGGTTGATGGTGGCGTCCATGCGCTCATCATGGGCCCGGAGCGCCTGGAGGACCTGCCAGACGACCTTATAACGCGTATTATCCTTGAGGGCCTCCGAGGTAGACATGCCCTCTGGAATGGCGATTGGTAGCACAATGTAGCCGAATTTCTTTACTTGTCCGGTGACTGGGTCCCTATGCACGCGCATGACACGTCCCACCGCCTGAATAACGTCCACCATAGAGTTGCGAGGGTTCAAGAACAGAACCGCGTCCAGCGAAGGAACATCCACGCCTTCGGTCAGGCATCGTGCGTTAGTAAGGATTCGGCACGTGGGCTGACCGTTGTCGTAGTTGAACTCTTCTTTGAGCCAGTCCAAGCGGTCCGCACGTGCGACGGCATTGAAACCGCCGTCAATATGTTTGACCTGAACTTTGAGGTCATCAGTGGGGTCGTCGTTTTCCAAGTTGGTCAGGTGCACCCGGACCAGCTCCTCGAACTCTGACTCGACGAGCTTTGAAGACTTGATATCACGGTTGAAAGCGACCGCACGCTGCATCGGAGCCACGTCGTTGCCAAACGAGGTTTCATGGGTGCCTGAGCGGCGCTTCGCTAAACCGTTCCAACATCCGATCAACTTGGCGACGTCGTCGATATTGAGTTCCATGTTGGAGTCGGCAAGTTGGTCCTGGAAGGACGAGACCACTTGCGTTTCTTCAACTCCGAGGACCAGGACTTTATAATCCGTCAGGAGCTTCTTGGTGACAGCTTCACCAAAGCCAATCCGATAAAACACCGGCCCGTACATCGTCTCGTCATCCATAGAGCATAGGATGGCGTCCTTCTCCATGGCGGCGTTTTTGGTCTCGTCGTTGAACAGGCGTGGAGTGGCCGTCATATACAGCCGCTTACCGCCGGCGATCACGTCATTACGGTGGACCTTGACGAAGTGCGACTCCGGGGCTCCGGCCAAGGTAGCGCCTGTGGTGCGGTGCGCTTCGTCGCAGATGATCAGGTCAAAGTCGGGGAGGCCTGCCCTTTGTGCCTCCGAAACTGCCTCGATGGACTGATACGTGGAAAAGACCACCGTCATCCCCTCGTCCAGTTCCTTCTTTCCCATCGCCTCGACAAGGGTCTTGCCATCGGTCGTGGCCGGTATCTGCAAGTCATGAATGGCGACGTCGGTCAGATCGGAGTTCTTTTGCCGTCCAACCTTCACGTCCGAGCAGACAGCGTAGGCGTGCATGGGCTGCTCGCTTTCGTCGGACCATTCCTTCAACGACTGTGACATAAGCGCCAGCGAAGGCACCAAGAACAAGACCCGCGCGTGGCCCTCCATCTCGGCGAAACGCTCAGCGACCTTGAGAGCAGTGAAAGTTTTGCCCGTGCCGCAGGCCATGATCAGCTTTCCCCGATTGTTGTCGATGAAGCCCTTCATGGTCGCTGTGACAGCTTCGTGCTGGTGCGGCCGCAACTGCTTCTTGTCGTGCAGTTTGGGAGACTTTGAAGGATCCGTCAGTTCGTACGTGGACCAGTCGATGTTGGAGTGACGAAAGTCGGAGAGCCCGATGCGCTGAACGGGGATGTGCTGGCTGTCCAGCATCTCCTCCGCGTTTGCAGTCCACGCAGAGGTCGTGGACACAATAAGGCGATGGGTAAACGGCTCCTTGCCCGAAGCCGAGATGAACGAGTCGATATCGCTCTTCTGCATCGTGTGGGTCTCTGCGTAGAACTTGCACTGAATCGCAGCGGTCCCACCGTCTGCGCGCTCCGCCACTAGATCAATCCCGGTGTCGGGCTTACCGTTCCGTCCCGGCCAGTCGCGCCAGAGCCAAACATTCGTGTACTGAGGCGCCTGGACGCCATCGTGCTTCAGATACTGCTGGATTAGTTGCTCAAAGTAGCTACCCTTCATCCTCTCTGAGTCTGCGAGATCCCGATAAGAGGAAAGAAGTGCATCAAACGTAGTAGCCACAAAAGCCCCCCGAAAAAGAGTCATGAAACCGGCCGGCCCAAGACCAGCCATCCGATCATATGTCCCCGTTACAGCGAGTCGGCGAAGGCGTGCCTTAAGGAAAAGATTTGGTCCGGCACAAACGTAGTGAGCTGTAGCTACTCTTGCTAGGAACTGAAGACTGCCCAGTCCCACGTCTCCTGGAGGCCTTTGGCGCCCTCACGGTTGATAGCGAGCCAACTGCTGGAGTCCTCGTCCTCGGCCCCCCAGCCGAACGCCAGTTCCACCTCCTCAGCAGTTGGGTAATCCCCATATGTCGACACAAGCACCTTTGGCTTCACTTTTCGGCGCATGAACTCGTTTCGAAGGATGTCGTTCACGCAGGCGTCCCTGAAGGAGTATCCAATTATGAGCCAGCGTTGGGAGTCACGAAGCCCCTCTTGAAAAGCCTCGTAGGCCAGCTTGAACGGATAACGACCCACGTGGTGGGCTTTGTCCCGCTGGTTGGCCAGCACCACCGCCGGGCGCCACTTTGGGTCACCTTCGCGGAGCCCGGCCCACATCGCGTGATTTCGGAGCACTTCAACAGGTGTTTTGAAGTGGAGGCTATTCACGGTGCTTCGCCAATATGTCAGAGATCCATGCAAGTGCAATAACCTCACCCGGTACTGCGGCCCAGTTGGAAAGTCGAGCGCTGTACGGAGGCGAGTCACGGTGTACGAGACTCCCTCGTCTTCCGGGTCCTCTTCATCCTTGACCGTTATCGGAAACCTGGCGAATCCGTGCGCCATGTCTGACATCGGTGCATCTATCGCCTTCAACGCCGAGAGCAAAAGCGTGTCGTAGTTTAGGTTGCCAATGTAAACAGTGCCGTTGAACTGTCGAATGATGGCTTGCACGAGGTGGTGCATCTCATCGTGAAGCGTCCAATCCCCGCGCGAGCGTTCCATTATGACCTCGAGGACATAGCTGATACCCATATCCCGGACCTTTTGGCTGAAAGCCGCAACTTCTTGGATCGACTTCTGAAGTTCGGTATCCTCGCTCGCCACAAGATCCGCAAGTTTGCCCAGTTCATCCAGGGTCAGGACCTGTGAGTCGAAGGCGCCTACCAGCTTTTCGAAGTCCTCATCCGTAACCTCGCCCTCCGAGACCGCTCGTCGCGCTATTTCATTCATGGCATGGACGACCTTGTCCCCGTCCTCGCTGGCGTTCTCCATGCGGGAGATCATCTCTTTTGTGATCGAAGCCAGATTCAGCTCAGAGTTGAAAGCTATGCTGAGGCCGTTGCCCACAAGTACGGCGGCGTTGAGCGGTAGAAGTGCATCAGTCACGGTGTCCCCAATCAGTCAGCCCGATTTTACCAACGCCCTGATGAGACAATATGGCCATGAAAGTTGCCAACGGGGACAGACAGTCACGGATCCGAGAGACGGCCCAGTTGCTGAAGCGCGGTGTATCTAAGGACCAGATTGCGCAAACTTTGGGTGTCCATCCCCGCACGATCGACGACTACGAAGACGAGTTACTAAACAAGCCCACCAAGTCCAGCCGTGCGGCGGCCAGGAGGGAAAATCGGGGCAGCAAAAGTGAATGACGCAGCGGGAGGGTCATCTGGAAACCGTCGACGCCGTTTCCTGACGATCGAGCAGGTAGCAGAGGAGTTGAACGTCGGCCTTCCGACTGTCAGGGCTCTTCTCAGCGCTGGGGAAATGCGCGGAATCCAAGTAGGTACAAGAGGACTGTGGCGGGTCGGCTCAGCCGACCTGGACCAATATATCTCCAATGCTTACGCTCAAACGGCGGAGCGGATAGCACGGGGTGAACTTGCGGACGTAGAAGCCAGCTCCCCGTGAACATAGTCCTCTCGGTGGACCAGCCGGCGGACAACGCCGCCGTCGAATTCTCTCTTGCATGGAGATCTGTAAGTTGGGGGCATGGATCCAGAAACCTCTCGACTCGTGATGACGGCAATAATCACAGCTACGGCGGCCATAATTGCAGGTGTAGGCGGAGCCACGCTTACGGCAATGATCAACCGAAAGAACACAACGGACACCCTTGCGGCTGCCCGCGAGGACAATGAAATACGATGGCACCGAGAGGTAAGCCGCGAAAAGGAGCTTTGGCTTCGAGACACCAAGCAGCAGGCCTACGCCAAGTTCGTTTCCGCTGTAACTGCCGCTGCTAGCAACGCCTACACCATCGATCCAACCTTTGCTCGAAACGCATTGGTGGCCTTCGATGAGGTTAGGCTGGTCGCTCCTCGCGAAGTCAGGAAAGCCGGGAAGAAGCTAACCGATCAAATCGTGAAAATTGGCGGGTTGATCTCAACCCGGTTCTCGACGAGTCCGGAGCCGGACGCAAACGAAGATGCCCTACGGGTGCTACAGGCCGATATCAGCCAAGCCATCGAAGAGCTTGGAAGGCTGACGCGGGTCTTTGTATTTTTGGCGCGGCAGGACACAGGAGCCGAACCGGAGGCACCGGAAAATCGTCCTGAACCTGAAGACGCCACCGGTTTTACTTCCTCGCCTGAACCAAGGCCTGGTGGGATTTAAGACGCAGTAATGTCTGCGGATGAGAATTTGAGGTCTGCGCTCACGCTGGAGCAGGGGCGGCAGGCGGTGCAATCATTGCTGGCTTATTTCGGTGTACGGATCTGTATGTTTGGAGCATGGATGCCGAAGCTTGGAAGATTCTTATTGGTGCCGTTGCGGTAATCGCTTCAGGTCTTGGCGGGCAATGGCTTGCAGGCCACAACACTCGACTACACGCAGAGGCAAACCACGAGCGAGACAAGCAGAAGTGGGCCACGGACCTCAGATACCAGACTTATCTGAGCCTGATTGAACAGTTCGAAACATCCTTCCGACGCCTTACACGTGCTAGTAAGGGTGATCCTAAGGAGTTGCCGCAAGCTTGGAACAGCATCAACGGCTTGAAAGCTACAGCCCTACGGATAGTTGGTAGTCCAGAGGTCAGAAACTTGGCAAACGAGGTCGATGCATCCTTTCGCAACTGGCATAGCGATTTAGCGGCGGGACGCATTACGCAAGAGAGCGCAGAGCCGCGACGAGACGAGAACCTTCGCTTGTTCCAATCCTTGATTGATCGGATCCGCCTAGAACTTGGCATGGCATCGTAGGAGGTTATGTAACTACCAACCAGTTGGTGTGCCCGTCCGTCCACACCTTGGATTCCCGGTCGAAACGGCGGGCGGTGGAGCCGAGGCGGAAGGAAGCCGTTGCCACTCCTCCCGGCGTGGTGGAACTGGTGATCTCCGTGGCCACGAAGCCGCGGATAATGATCGAGTCGCTCATGTCTACGTCCTGTCTGGATGGTGGTGCCGTTAGCAGGCATGACCAGCATCGCGCCGGGCAGCAGCGGGCAGGAGACCCGGTTCTTCCTATGTGGACAACGCCGGTGCAGACGAAGGATGTGGAGGAGCAGTGGGGCTGGATGACGCAGCCTGCAGCGCGGGCAATGTAGACTTTTTTAGGCGCCGGCCGCAAGGCCGGAAACCCATGCCTCAGTAGCTCAGGGGATAGAGCAGCGGCCTTCTAATCCGCCGGTCGGGGGTTCGATTCCCTCCTGGGGCACCTGCGGAAAACGCCCCGGTCTTTGCACCGGGGCGTTTTTTCGTGCCTTGTTAGGGCTGTAACCGGTGCGGCGCGTCGATGAGGGACCTGACAACACTGCCGGCGGCTCCCAGCAGGGCGCCCAGTTCACCCACCGCCGACACCGCCACCTGATCCGGCCCGAACCTGCCCGGCGCATATTTCTGCAGGCTCTTCAGCAGCGGGGCGCGAAGCCAGGGTTCCAGGACAGCGAAGTGGCCGCCAAGGACCGCTGATTCGACATTGACCACGCGTGCCGTGGAGGCGAGCGCGATGCCCAGGCAGCGGCCCGCGCGCTCGACGCCGGAGACAGCCCGGGCGTCGCCCGCTTCCAATGCCTGCAGGAGCAGGGACACGGCCGCAGAGCGTGAAAGCCCGGTGGGGGCCAGGCCGGCAGCGGCAACAATGGCGTCCTGGCCCGCCACAGTTTCCAGACAGCCGGTTCCCCCGCACGAACAGCGGCCGCCATCGGGATCCACCACAATATGGCCCACCTCGCCTGCGTGCCCCCCAGGTCCGGTGAAGAGTTCGGAACCGATGACAATGCCGCCACCTACGCCCACCTCACCGGAGACGAAGAGGAAGTTGGATGCGCCGTCCGGCCGGTGGCGCAGTTCTGCCAGGGCTGCAGCGTTGGCTTCGTTGAACAGGGCAACACCCAGGGCGGATTCAGGCAGCAGGGCATCAGGATCCAGATCAACATTGGCCCATCCCAGGTTGGGGGCAGTAAGCACCCGGGACCGTGCGGGGTCTACCAGTCCGGGCACAGCCAGGCCTCCGCCCAGGACCTCGACCCCCCGCTCCCCTGCAGCGCTCCGCACCTTGGCGGCCAGGACCGCGAGCGCGGCCAGCACTGGCCCGTCCGGGCTGTTGCGGTTATCGCGTTCCTGTACCTCCCTGAGAAGGACGTTGCCTGCCAGCCCGACCACGGCGGCCGAAATGTAGTCGACGTTGATCTCCATCCCCATGACGGCCCGGTTCGGGCTGAGCTCCAGTCCCACTCCCGGACGGCCGCGGCCCTGGGGGTTCAGGCCAATTTCACGGATGATCCCCGTGTCCAGCAGGTCAAGGACAAGGCTGGAGACCGACGCCTTGGTCAATCCCGTGGCGGCCGCCACCTGTGCGCGGCTGGGGTTGAGGCCCGGCGGGAATTCGGCGATGGCACCGAGGACCAGGGCAAGGTTGCTGCGGCGCACATCCCCCACGTTGCCGGGCGCACCTGCGGACATTGCCGCTCCCGGCACCGGCATCACCATCACTAACCTCCCGGTTGGCCCTCAATTTTTCGGGTTGTTTCGAGCTGACCCTTGACCCAACCCTACGTCGGCCCATAAAGTTCAGGCAATGAACTAAAGCTTCGCAATTCCGCGGAGCGACTGATCGCAAGGACGCATCATGACTCTCTCCCCCACTCCCGCCGACAAGTTCACCTTTGGCCTGTGGACGGTCGGCTGGACCGGCGCCGACCCGTTCGGCGTGGCCACCCGCAAGGCCCTTGACCCGGTCGAAGCCGTCCACCGGCTCAGCGAACTTGGTGCCTACGGCATCACTTTCCACGACAACGACCTTGTCCCGTTCGACGCCTCCGCCTCGGAGCGGGAGCTGATCCTGAAGAACTTCCGTGCGGCACTGGCAGAAACCGGCCTGAAGGTGCCGATGGTCACCACCAACCTGTTCAGCCACCCCGTTTTCAAGGACGGCGGCTTCACCTCCAACGACCGCTCGGTCCGCCGCTTTGCCCTGTCCAAGGTCCTGCGGAACATCGACCTCGCCGCCGAGCTTGGCGCCGAAACGTTCGTTATGTGGGGAGGCCGGGAAGGCAGCGAATACGACGGGTCCAAGGACCTTGCCGCCGCCCTGGACCGCATGAAGGAAGGCGTGGACACCGCTGCCGGATACATCAAGGACAAGGGCTACAACCTGCGCATTGCCCTGGAACCGAAGCCGAACGAGCCCCGAGGCGACATCTTCCTGCCCACCGTAGGCCACGGCCTGGCGTTCATCGCTCAGCTCGAGCACGGCGACATCGTGGGCCTGAACCCCGAAACCGGGCACGAGCAGATGGCAGGGCTGAACTTCACCCACGGCATCGCCCAGGCCCTGTGGGCGGGCAAACTCTTCCACATCGACCTCAACGGCCAGCGCGGCATCAAGTACGACCAGGACCTGGTCTTCGGCCACGGCGACCTGACCAGCGCCTTCTTTACCGTTGACCTGCTCGAAAACGGCTTCCCGGGCGGCGGTCCCAAGTACGACGGTCCGCGCCACTTCGACTACAAGCCCTCCCGCACGGATGGCTACGACGGTGTCTGGGAATCCGCCAAGGCCAACATGGCGATGTACCTGCTGCTGAAGGAACGCGCACTGGCCTTCCGGGCAGACCCCGAGGTCCAGGAAGCACTGAAGGCATCCGGCGTCTTCGAACTCGGCGAGCCCACCCTCACCGCGGGTGAGACCACCGCCGACCTGCTCGCAGATGCCGCCTCCTTCGAGGACTTCGACGCCGACAAGGCCGCCGGACGCTCCTTCGCCTTCGTCCGGCTCAACCAGCTCGCCATCGAACACCTGCTCGGATCCCGCTAGGCCATGGTGCTCGTTGCAGGCATCGACAGTTCCACCCAGTCCTGCAAGGTGGTCATCCGCGACGCGGACACCGGAGCACTGGTGCGGCAGGGCCGCGCCGGCCATCCCGACGGCACGGAAGTCCATCCGGACCACTGGTGGACGGCGCTGCAAAAGGCGGTGGCCGACGCCTGCGGGCTGGATGACGTCGCCGCCGTCTCCGTTGGCGGGCAGCAGCACGGCATGGTCTGCCTCGACGCGGACGGGGCCGTCGTCCGGCCGGCGCTGCTGTGGAACGACACCCGCAGCGCCCGTGCAGCCCAGGAACTCATCGAAACTGCGGGCGGCGGCGACCCCGCCGCCGGCGCCCGCTACTGGGCCGATGCCACCGGAACCGTCCCGGTCGCGTCACTGACGCTGACCAAGCTGCGCTGGCTGGCGGAGAACGAGCCGGAAAACGCGGCGAAGGTGGCCGCCGTCTGCCTGCCGCATGACTGGCTGACCTGGCGGCTCGCCGGTTATGGCCCGGGCAGTGGCACGGAGGGCCTGGCGGCGCTGGCCACCGACCGCTCCGACGCGTCAGGCACCGGGTACTACTCGACGGCGGAGGGCACATACCTGCCCGAGGTCCTGGCCGCGGAGCTCGGCCATGTCCCGGCCCTGCCGAGGGTGCTCGGGCCCCTTGAAGCGGCGGGAAGGACACCGGCAGGCAGCCTCCTGGCCGCCGGTGCGGGTGACAATGCTGCCGCCGCCCTGGGCGCCGGCGCGGGTTTGGGGGACGTCGTGGTCTCCCTGGGCACGTCGGGGACCGTGTTTGCGGTTTCGGATACGCCTGCGGCAGATGCATCGGGACTGGTGGCCGGATTTGCCGACGCGTCCGGGCATTACCTGCCCCTGGTCTGCACGTTGAACGCCACCCGGATATTCGATGCCACGGCCGGCCTGCTGGGCGTGGATCTCCCGGAGTTCAACCGGCTGGCCCTGTCCGCCGGGCCAGGAGCAGGTGGGCTCACCCTGGTCCCCTACTTCGATGGCGAAAGGACGCCCAACCTGCCGGAGGCCACGGGCTCCCTGCACGGCATCACCCGCGCCAACTACACCCCCGCCAACCTGGCACGCGCCGCCGTCGAAGGCGTCGTCTGCTCGCTGGCCGATGGCCTGGCTGCATTGCAGGCCCAGGGCGTTGCCAGCCGGCGGATCCTCCTGGTGGGCGGCGGCGCGCAGTCGCCTGCCGTCCAGGACGTTGCGGCAGGCCTGTTGGGATTGCCTGCCACCGTTCCGCGGCCCGGCGAATATGTGGCCGACGGTGCGGCCCGCCAGGCCGCCGCGGTGCTCACCGGGCATTTCCCTGCGTGGGCGGCAGACGCCGTCGACCTTCCAGCGGGGAAGGACGACGCCGGAGTGTTGGCGAGGTACCGCCGGTTCGCCGCGCTGTATGCCCAGCCAGGCAGGTAGGCAGCAAGGGGAAGGGCCCGGCCCGCGCGGTGGTCAGCCACCGTGCGGACCGGGTCCTTCCATGTGGTGCGCGGGCTCCTGCCGNGTAGCAGGAGCCCGCGGGTCTTGGGTTCCGGCAGCGCTCAGGCGTACGGGAGGACGAGCTCCGCGTAGCGCTCCTTGACCGTGGCCAGGACGGTATTGCCGTCCGTGTCCCAGATGTCCTGGTTGAAGATTTCCACTTCGATGTCGCCGGTGTACCCGGCCTCGCGCACCCAGGTTCCGATCGTGGCAAAGTCCACCACGCCGTCGCCCATGTACCCGCGGGAGAGCAGCGGGTCGGCGGCGATGGGCATGTTGAAGTCGCACACCTGGTAGGAGGCGATTCGGTGTTCCCGGCCGGCGCGTTCGATCTGCGCCCTCAGTTCCGGGTCCCACCAGACGTGGAAGGTGTCAACGGCGACGCCCACAGTGGAGGCGTCGAAGGGTGCGGCAAGGTCCAGGGCCTGGCCGAGAGTGGAAATCAGCGCACGGTCCGCCGCGTACATCGGATGCAGGGGCTCGAGGACCAGGCGGATCCCGTTCTCCTGTGCAAAGGGAACCAGGTCCGCGAGCCGGTCGGCCACGCGCTGCCGGGCGGCCACCACGTCCTTCTCCCCCGGTGCAAGCCCGCCGACCACCAGGAACAGCTCCCGGGTGTCCAGGGCCATCGCCTCGAGGATGGCGGCGCGGTTGTCGGCGAGCGCGGCGGCCTGGCCCTCGGCGTCGGCCGCGGTGAGGAAGCCGCCGCGGCAGAGGGAGGAAACCCTCAGGCCTGCGTCCTTGATCAGGCGTGCGGCCGTGTCCAGTCCGGCTTCCTCGACCCGGTCGCGCCAGGGGCCGATGGCAGGAATGCCTGCCTTGACGCAGCCCTCCACCACTTCGGCGAGGGTCCACTTCTTGGTGGTGGCGCTGTTGATGGACAGGCGGGAAAGGTCGCTCATACCCCCACCCCATTGATGCGCAGGTAGTCGGACATCCGGAAGGCGGCCAGCGCAGGATCCTTGAGCAGGCCTGCCTTGTCCGCCAGTTCGAAGGTCCGGGCCAGGTGGCAGACCGAACGTCCCGAGTGCAGGCCACCTACCATCTGGAAGCCGGGCTGCTTTCCGTTGAGCCAGGACATGAAGGCAATGCCGGTCTTGTAGTAGAACGTGGGGGCGCTGAAGATGTGCTTGCCCAGCTCCCGGGTGGAGTCCAGGATCCCGCGCGCCTTGGCGGCGTTACCGGCGTCGTAGTTCTGCAGGGCCACGGAGGCTGCCGGGTAGATGGCCGCGAAGATGCCCAGCAGGGCGTCGGAGTGGTGCGTGCCGTCGCCGTCGATCAGCTCCGGGTAGTTGAAATCGTCACCGGTGTAGAGGCGGACCCCTTTGGGCAAGGCCGCCCGCAGCGCAACCTCATGGCCTGCATCCAGCAGCGAGACCTTGACCCCGTCCACCTTGTCCGCATTGTCCCGGATGAGGCCGAGGAAGGTTTCGGTGGCGGTGGCAACGTCGTCCGAGCCCCAGTAACCGGCGAGGGCGGGATCGAACATGGTGCCGAGCCAGTGCAGGATGACCGGCTGGTCCACTTCGCGCAGGAGGGTCGAGTACACCGTCAGGTAGTCCTCGGGCCCGCGGGCAGCCTTGGCGAGGGCCCGGGAGGCCATGAGGATGACTTTGGGCCCGGCCTCGGCAATGACGGCGATCTGTTCACGGTAGGCCTCAAGGACCGCCTCAACGCCGGCTTCGCCGGTGGGCAGGGTGTCAAGGTCAAGCTGGTCGGTGCCGGCACCGCAGGACACGAGGTCCCTGACGGACTTCCCGGCGGTGGCCGGGTTGCCGGCGGAAACCACGGAGGCGGCTTCCACACCGGTGCGCTTGATGAGCTGCTGCGTGGCAGCCCAGTCCAGGCCCATGCCGCGCTGGGCGGTGTCCATGGCATCGGCAACGCCCAGGCCGTAGGACCACAGCTCGTGCCGGTACGCCATGGTGGCGTCCCAGTCCAGCCTGGCAGGCGCGCCCGGCGTGTTGTCGGCCAGCACTTCGGGGATGACATGGGCGGCGGCATAGGCCCGGCGGGCGGTAAGCGGGGTGGTGGGGCGCGCCCAGGTGGTGCCGCCCTGCAGGCGGTACTCCCTGGTGCCGCCGTCTTCGGAGGGAAGGATGAGGGAAGTCATCAGAGCGTGATCTCCGGGATATCAAGGGTGCGGCGCTCGGCGCTGGACTGCAGGCCGAGTTCGGCAAGTTGGACGCCGCGGGCTGCGGAGAGTAGGCCGAAGCGGTGTTCGCGGCCGGCCACCACGTCGCGGAGGAATTCCTCCCACTGCAGCTTGAAGCCGTTGTCCAGTTCGGCGTTGGCGGGAACTTCCTGCCACTGGTCACGGAAGGATTCGGTGACGGGCAGGTCCGGGTTCCAGACGGGCTTGGGCGTGTGGGCGCGCTGCTGCGCGACGCACTTGTTCAGGCCTGCCACGGCGGAGCCAAGGGTGCCGTCCACCTGGAATTCCACCAGTTCGTCCCGGTACACCCGTACTGCCCAGGAGGAGTTGATCTGGCCAATGACCTCGTCGCCGCCGGGAGTCTCGAGCTCGAAGATGCCGTAGGAGGCGTCGTCCGCCGTGGCCTTGTATTCCTTGCCTGCCTCGTCCCAGCGGGCGGGGATGTGGGTGGCGGTCTTGGCGTTTACGCTCTTGACCTTGCCGATGATGCCTTCCAGGACGTAGTTCCAGTGGCAGAACATGTCGGTGGTCATTCCGCCGCCGTCTTCCTTGCGGTAGTTCCATGATGGCCGCTGCGCGGCCTGGATGTCGCCCTCGAAGACCCAGTAGCCGAACTCACCGCGGATGGACAGGATACGGCCGAAGAAGCCTTCATCCACCAGGCGCCGCAGCTTGACCAGTCCGGGGAGGTAGAGCTTGTCGTGCACGACGCCTGCCGTGACACCGGCTTCCTTGCCAATGCGGGCCAGCTCGATGGCCTCCTCCAGCGTTTCCGCCGTGGGCTTTTCGGTGAAGATGTGCTTGCCCGCCTGCATGGCCTTCTTCAGCGTGGCGGCGCGGAGGCTGGTCATGGAGGCATCGAAGACGACGTCGACAGTGGGGTCGTTGATCACGGCGTCCAGGTCGGTGGTCCATTCAGAGACCTTGTGCTTTTCCGCGAGCTCGCGGATCCTGGCCTCGCTGCGGCCCACCAGGATGGGCTCGACCTGGACCCGCGTCCCGTCCTCAAGCGTGAAGCCGCCCGCGTCGCGGATGGGCAGGATGGAGCGCAGCAGGTGCTGGCGGTAGCCCATGCGGCCGGTGATGCCGTTCATGGCGATGCGGATCGTTTTGGTTTCGAAGCCCATGTGTCCTCCACGGTGAGTGAGCAAGTAATTGAAGTCAGCCGGGAAAGCGCATTCCCACTTCTTCAATGATGCACGGCGCGCTTGTAGTTGGCAAGCGCTTTCCGGAAGTAGTTTGAACTGACATAATGTGCGGAGGCCTTGAGTCCGCCCCAACCCGCAGGAGATGAAGTGGCTGCAAGTACCCTTACCGAGGTGGCCCGCCTGGCCGGCGTCTCCCCCGCTACGGCCTCGCGCGTGCTGAACGGGTCCGCGCGCAAGCCGGGCAAGGACATTGCCGAGCGGGTCCGGCAGGCCGCCGACTCCCTGGGCTACATTCCCAATGCCCAAGCGCAGGGCCTGGCGAAATCCAGCTCCGGCCTGATCGGCCTGATCGTCCATGACATCGCCGATCCTTACTTCGCAGCGATTGCCAGGGGCGTGCAGGAAGCCGCCCGGGAACAACGCAAAATGGTGCTGCTGGCCACCACCGGCGGCGGCCCTGCGGAGGAAAAGGAAGCCGTGGCCGCCTTCGCGGCCCGCCGCGCTGACTCCATCGTGATTGCCGGCTCCCGTTCGTGCCGCGACGAAGACGCCGATGGCAACGCCGAACTCGCCGCCGAACTGGACAGATACTGCCGCAACGGCGGCCAGGTCGCCGTTGTGGGGCATCCGGTGGTGGGGGCCGCCGCGCAGGAGGGCTACCACGTGGTAACGGTTCCCAACCAGGAGCTGGCCGGGCAGTTGGCCACCGAACTTGCCGCCGGCTGGGAGGGAGAATTCGTCATCGTGGCCGGGCCCGAGGGTCTGCTGACCTCCGATGACCGCGTCCGTGGCTTCCAGGAAGGCCTGGAGCGGGCCGGACACACGGCCGCAGAGGTGCTCCGGACCACGTTCAACAGGTCCGGCGGCTACGAGGCAGGCCTGCAGCTGGCCGCACGGATCAAGGCTGCGGCCTCCGAAGGCACGGCTGCGCCGAAGTTGTGCATTTTCGCCGTCAATGACGTGATGGCCATTGGGGCCGCAGCGGCGCTGCGCTCCGAAGGGCTCCGCATCCCCCGCGACGCCGCGATTGCCGGCTTTGACGACATCGAGACCCTCCGCGATTTCCGTCCGGCCCTGTCCACGGTCCGCCTGCCCTTGGAGGACATCGGCCGGTTGGCCACCCGGGCCACCGGCCAGCATCAGGATAACGGGGACGACGACGCGTCCCCGGACGCGATCTCCGGCGAGGTCACCCTGCGGCGCAGCACGGAGCAGGCCGCGTGACGGGTCCGCGGGGACTCACCGCTGTTCCGGCCCGCCCGGAAGCCTCCGGGGCACGCCCCGCCATCCTGGTCCTTCCGGGGGGAGGCTATGCCCGCCAGGCTGACCATGAAGCGGAACCGGTGGCCGAATGGTTGGCCTCGCTGGGCATCCATGCTTTCGTGCTCCGCTACAGGGTGGCCCCGGAGCGGCACCCCGCCCCGTTGACGGACGCCAAGGAAGCCATGCTCCGTATCCGTGGCGGGCAGCACGGGCTCGACGTGGACCGGGAGCGCGTCGGCGTGCTGGGATTCTCGGCCGGCGGCCATCTGGCGGCCACCCTGGGCACGGCAGCGGCCACGGGCAACGCGGACCTGGACGTGCCTGGGGCCGTACCGGACCTTTCGGTGCTGTGCTATCCCGTGGCGTCACTGACGCATGAAACGCACCAGGGATCGCTGGAGAACCTCCTCGGCGACGCGCCGCCGTCGGACGTTGTCCAAGCCCTCTCAGCGGAACTGAACGTCACGTCCCGGACACCGCCGGCGTTCCTTTGGCACACGGCGGACGACGACGCCGTACCGGTGAGCAACAGCCTGAACTACGCCAAAGCACTCATCGCCGCCGGCGTGCCGGCCGAGGTGCACATCTTCCCGGAAGGGAGGCACGGCCTGGGCCTGGCAGCGGGCGAACCCGGCCCCGGGCAATGGACCGGGCTCTGCGCTGCATGGCTGCACCGGGCAGGATGGACGGACTCCCCCACGCAGGAGCGGCCGTCCACAGGATGCGGGGGCTAGCGCACGGCCCTGATGGTCCAGGAGGCGGAGTGGGATCCACCGGGCTGCAGGTGGACCACATCCGTGCCTGAGTTCAGGGCATCCGGCGGGCAGGTCATCGGCTCAACGGCCAGGCCCAGCCGGTCCGGGCCCACGGGCTTGTCCCCGGTGTGCACCTGGACCCAGGGCCATTCCTTCCCCCACTCCAGCTCAACTCCCGTTCCCGACGGATCCAACACCCGCACGCGCGCCATCCCGTCACCGTCCCGGCGGATGTCCGTGAACGCGTGGTCAATCTTGACTGCGCCCAGCCGGCGAGGGGTCCGGAAGTCGAACGCGTCCCCGTCCACCGGCTGCATACCTACCGGGAGCAGCCGGTCCGGCGTGACCTCCAGGTAAGTGTCTGCCGGCAGTTCCAGCGACCACTCGTCGAGCGGGGACGGGCCGGCCACCAGGTAGGGATGGGGGCACACGCCGTATGGCGCGGACGAGGAGCCGCTGTTTACTGCCTGGACCGTGCCGTGGAAGCCGTCGGCGGAGAGCGAATAGGTGACCGTAAGTTCCAGGTCGGTGGGGTAAGCCGGGCCGGCCGGGATGCGGCAGCGCAGGACGGCGCGGTCGGTGGCCACCTCCAGCACGTCCCAGGGCCGGTGGATAGCCAGTCCGTGCAGCGCTGCGGCCCGTTCCGGTTCGTTGACTCCGGCGGCGTAGGATGAGCCGGTATACGTGTAGGTGCCGTCGGCAAGCCGGTTGGGCCACGGCGCGCAGATGACACCCCGGTAATCGGGGACGGGGCCGTCCGGGCCAAAACCCACCACCAGGTCCCTGTTTCCGCGGCGCAGTTCGCGCAGCGCCCCGCCGCGCCGGGTGACGGTGGCGGTGTAGGGTCCGTGGGCAAGGTTGATATCGGTTCCGGACATGGGTTCCCTTTGATGGTCACGTGTTAGCGCTCACCAGCGTACCCCACCGCAGGACTACGGTGGCTAGAGTAACGGCATGGAAGACTCCGCCGACCACGCCCTGGTCCGCGCCGTGAGGGATTCCCTCAGGAAGCAGGCCGACCCCGTCCGCGCCGCCGGAGCCCAGGCATACATGAAGTCTTCCCTGCCGTCGCTGGGCGTCCGGGTTCCCGAGGTCCGGCACATCGTGGCGTCGGCCGTCCGGGAGTTCCCGCCCGCATCTGCCGGTCACCTCCGGGCCACCGTGCTGGAGCTGTGGCGCGGCTCCGGTTTCCGGGAGGAGCGCTACGCCGCCATCGACTTGACGGCGGTCCGTCTCGTCGCCGGCGACCTGGAGATGCTGCCCGTTTACGAGGAAATCATCCGCACGGGTGCGTGGTGGGATTTTGCCGACCGCGTGGCGGGCGGGGTGTGCGGCCTGCTGCTGGCGCACCCCCGGGAGATGTCAGCGGTGCTTCGGGGCTGGAGCCGGGACCCGCAGCTCTGGATCCGCAGAGCTGCCATCACCTCGCAGCTCAAAGCGAAGAAGGCTACCGACACGGCCCTGCTTGCGGCCGTCATCGAGCCGAACATGGCGGATCCGGAGTTCTTTATCCGCAAGGCCATCGGCTGGGCGCTGCGTGAATACGCCAAGTCGGATCCGGAGTGGGTCCGGGCGTTCGTGGCGCGGCATGCAGGTGCACTGAGCCCGCTGTCAAAGAAGGAAGCCCTGCGCAGGACCCCCGGCGCCGGGCAGCAGCTGCCGGCTAGATGACGGGGCGTTCGACGACGGGCTGGTGGCTTTTGCGGAAGAGCCGGCGGGTGCCGGGATCCCAGAAGATCAGGTACAGGGCGAAGAGGAGGGCCGTCAGGGCGGCAGCTACGCGGGCAAGGGCAAGGGCGAAGCCCAGGTCCTGCGTCTGCAGGTACGGGAAGACGTCCAGCTGGTCCGAAATGGCGTAGATCATGAAGAAGGACACCACGAAGTACAGCGCCTTGACCTGCCAGTCGTTGCGGATCCCGGTCACGGCGAACAGGGGTATCAACCATACGACGTACCAGGACTGAATGATGGGGGCCAGCAAAACGACGGCGGCGAAGCCGAGTGCCAGGCGGCGCATCAGCCGGTCGTAGTCGCCCCTGAAGATCTGCCAGGCGACGATGCCCACGGCAAGCAGCTTCCCGGCGTCGTACACCCATCCTGCCGGTACTGAGCCGTCCAGTCCGAACGCGCTGGCGAGGGAGTCCACCACCATTCCGATCAGACCCACAGGGGCGTACCAGATCGAGATGCTGCCGGGGGCGGAGAGCCCGTTGATCCAGCCGAAGCCGAAGCCGTTCACCATGCTCATCGCTGTCAGGAGTCCCAGGCTGAGCCCGGCTGTCACGGCCCAGAATGCGGCCTTGCGGAGCCACCCCGCACCCTTTCCTGCCCACAGGAGCCCTATGAACGGCAGGAAGACGATGGTAATGGGCTTCACCGCGATGGAAAGCGTCACCAGCGCGATACCGCGCAGCTCGCGCCTGGTGGCGGAGTAGTAGAGGCCGGCCAGGGCCAGTCCGATCATCAGGGAGTCGTTATGGACGCTGGCGATGAAATTGGTCAGGAAGAGCGGATTCGCCACCGTCAGCCAGAGGGCCCGGTGCGGGTTGACGTTATGGAGTTCCGCGAGCCGGGGCACGTAGATGACGCAGAGCCCCACGCCGGCCACTGCCACAAGCCGGAAGAGCATGATGCAGGCCTCCGGCTGGACGCTGGTAACCCAGACGACGAACTGCTCAATCCACAGGAACAGCTGGCCATAGGGAACCGGGGCCTCGGTCCACATCTTGTCGGCCCCGAGCTGGAAGTAGTTGGACAGGGCGGAGATGCCATTTTCGTAGGGATTGAAGCCCTCCACCATCAGGCGTCCCTGCCCGATGTAGGCATATACGTCGCGGCTGAACAGCGGCACGCTGAACATCATGGGGAGTCCCCATGCCACCACGGCAGCCAGTGTTGCCCTGCGCGCCTCCAGCCCCCAGACCCGCACCTTTTGGCCGAGCCGCAGCCAGGCACGCACCAGCAGCATGCCGCCGGCAGCCACCAGGACAATGGACAGGGCGACGCCCGGGGCCTCGGTGCGCATCCAGATGAACAGCGGCATGCGGCGCAGTTCGGAGACCGGGGCCAGCCAGCCCACGCCGAAGGACCCGACGAGCATGAATACGGAACCCAGGAAACCGGCCAGGAGGGATGACCGCGGATTGTCCACCTCGGCCTTGCCTGCCCCGGCGATGCCCGCCGCCGCCATTTCCCCCGTTACGGGCCGAGGCGCCGTCATATCAGGAACGTCCCATCTTCTTGCGTTTCCGCGGTTTGGCCGGCGGGACACGCGGCCCGGCCGGGGCATGGTTCAGGGCGGACGTGCGACCCGCCGCGTATGCGAAATCCTAGCATCGGCCGGGCGCCAGGGAGTGTAACGGTAGGCTGGACCGGTGCCTATATCTAACGAACGAATCGTCTGGATCGACTGCGAAATGACCGGCCTGGACATCAAGAACGACGCCCTCATCGAAGTGGCAGCCCTGGTCACCGATTCAGAACTGAACATCCTCGGCGAAGGTGTCGATGTGGTCATCAAACCCGATGATGCGGCGGTGGCCCAGATGTCCGACTTCGTCCGCGACATGCACACAAAGTCCGGGCTGCTGGCGGAACTTCCGCACGGTAAGACCATGGCAGAAGCCGAAGCCGCCGTCATGGAGTACATCTCGACCTGGGTTCCGGACCCCCGCAAGGCACCCCTGGGCGGAAACTCGGTGGGGACGGACCGCGTCTTCCTGTCCCGCGACATGCCCACCGTGGTGGAGCACCTCCACTACCGGGTCATCGATGTCAGCACCATCAAGGAACTGTCCCGCCGCTGGTACGCGCGGGCATACTTCCAGTCGCCCGCCAAGAAAGGCGGCCACCGTGCCCTGGGCGACATCAAGGACTCGATCGACGAACTGCGGTACTACCGTGAAGCTGTGTTCGTCCCGTCCCCCGGGCCGGACAGCGCCACTGCGCAGAAAATCGCGAAGGGAATCACCGGCGGCGGCCCCGGCGGGCAGGCCGCCGGGTAATCTGCGCCACGTTTGCACAAATTTTTTCGGCAAAACACTGAAAGTGGACAAAGCACTCCCTTTGAGCAGGTAAGCTATTTGAGTTGCGTTTCCGGGGAGCCGCTAAGGCGGAAATCCCCTGAGGCACATGGTGGGCGTAGCTCAGTTGGCAGAGCGCCTGGTTGTGGTCCAGGAGGTCGCGGGTTCAACCCCCGTCGCTCACCCTCACGGGGCGGCACATGCAGCCGTCAACAAAGGAGGCCGCACCGGATATCCGGTGCGGCCTCCTTTGTTGTGCCCCACGGGGCACGTCCACACGAGCCGGGGACACCGCGAAAGCTGAAGGACTACTGATATGACTGTTCTGCCGATCACCATCTGGGGCGAGCCCGTCCTCCACCGGCGGGCCACCGAGGTGGAAGTTTTCGACGACGAACTCCGCACCCTGATTGCCGACATGTTCGAAACCAACGAAGCCGCGAACGGGGTGGGACTCGCCGCCCCGCAGGTTGGCGTGGGCAAGCGCATCTTTGTCTACAAGTACGCCAATGACGACGGCGCTCCCCCGACCGGGGTCCTGGTGAATCCCGTCCTGACCCTGTCGAAGGTCTCCGGCGCAGCTCCGGACCCTGATGAGGAGGAAGAGGGCTGCCTGTCCTTCCCGGGCGAGCAGTATCCACTGAAGCGGGCGGAATGGGCACGCGTGGAGGGTTTTGACGGGTTCGGCCATCCCGTCAAGTTCGAGGCCACCGGCTGGTTCGCACGGGTGATCCAGCACGAGTACGACCATCTGGACGGCAAGCTGTACGTCAACCGGCTGATTGACCGTTACTCCCGCAAGGCCAGGAAGCAGGCAAAGAAGAACGGGTGGGGAGTTCCGGGGCTGACCTGGATGCCCGGTGTTGATCCGGACCCGTTCGGCCACTGACCGCGTCCTCCCGGACGGCCCGTCTCCGGATCCCCGCGGGTCAGCGGGCGGTTTGGACGGGCCGGGCTGTGATGGTCTGCTGCTGCGGGCAGGAGGAGAGGACGTTTTTCATGGCGTCCTTTTCGGCTGGAGTTACCCATAGCCCGTAGGCCGCCTTCACCGAGATCTGGCGGGCAACGTAGTGGCAGCGTATGGCTGTGTTCTTTGGCAGCCAGGTGGCGGCGTCGCCGGCGCTTTTTTGCTGATTCGCCGTCCCGTCCGCCGCGACGAGGTTCAGGGGGTCGTTCGCGAGGCTCTGCCGTTCCATGGGGTTAAGGCCCTGAGCCCCTTTCTGCCAGGCGTCGCCCAGTGCCACCACATGGTCTATCTGGACCGCTCGGCTGCTGTCCTGTCCGCGGCGGAAGTCGGTGTCCCGGCCTGTATAAGGTTCCCGGAAATGGCCGGCGGTGACCTTACAGGTGGAGCCCTCGGAAAAGACCACGCCGGCCAGGTCCCGGCGAAGGATGTCATTGCGGGTATCGCAACCGTTCCGGTCCACATCCAGCCAGGCCTGGCCAAAAGCCTCGCGGGTATAGCCGGTGTTCGGGGCCCTGCCCTTCACGGCGAGGCCGTCCAGGGCCGCGAGGGCGGTGCCCTCCGGCACCGGGCGGGGCTCCTGGACCGGCTTCATCCATAGGCTGTCGAAAACGGGCGCTTCTGTTGGTCCATCCGGCTGGGCGCCTGCTGCGCCAAACTGGCCGGAGGTGAAAAACCAAAAGAGAACGGCAAGGATGCCCGCGGCAGCCGTGCCGAGGAGCGCCCAGGCCTGCCGGGAACGGCGCCGGCTGCGGCGGTAGGCGGACCACTTGATGGTCATGGGGCTGACGCCGGAAGGGGAATGTCGGGCACCCCAAGAGCCTAGGACAAAGGGATGCCCCGGCCGCTGATATCCACACTGTTGAGGACGAGTAATGGGTCACACGGCCGGGGCTGAACCTTGGCTTATTGCTCCCTGGCTACCCGTCGCAGGTCTTCCTCGGCTATGGCCAGCAGCCCCTCAAGCTGGCGGACGCGGTCCTCACTGACATCGCCAGTCTTGTGTGCCGCACGGGCGTGCTCAAGCAACCGCACCGCTTCCTTGTGGTTGGCTTTCGCCACGTCGAGGGCGTGTTCGAGGGTGGTTTCGTGCTGAAGTGTCGATTCGTTGTCCATGCCACAAGTCTGGTACCGATTCCCGGCTGATTCCAGAGAACCAGCCGGGAATTCCCCGAACGTGTCGGAACCGGTCAGACGGCAATCGCGGCGAGTGCCGCGGCACTTTCCTTGGCAGGGAAGGACGGCGGGTTCACACCGGCCATCTCCTCCATGACGCGCACCACCTGGCAGCTGTAGCCGAACTCGTTGTCGTACCACACGTAAAGGACCAGGTTCTTGTCGGTGGAGACCGTGGCCAGCCCGTCTACGATGCCGGCGCGGCGGGAGCCCACGAAGTCGGTGGACACGACCTCGGGCGAATCGATGTAGTCGATCTGCTTGCGCAGGTCCGAGTGCAGCGACATTTCGCGGAGGTAGTTGTTGACCTCGTCCTTGGTGGTGCCGTTTTCGAGGGTGAGGTTCAGGATGGCCAGCGACACGTCCGGAGTGGGGACGCGGATCGAGCTGCCGGTGAGCTTGCCCAGGAGTTCGGGCAGGGCCTTGGCAACTGCCTTGGCGGCGCCGGTTTCGGTGATGACCATGTTCAGGGCGGCGGACCGGCCGCGGCGGTCACCCTTGTGGAAGTTGTCGATCAGGTTCTGGTCGTTGGTGAAGGAGTGGACGGTTTCCACGTGGCCGTGCACCACGCCGAACTTGTCGTTGATGGCCTTCAGGACCGGGGTGATGGCGTTGGTGGTGCAGGACGCTGCGGACACGATGCGGTCCGAATCGGTGATGTCCCGCTGGTTGATGCCGTGGACGATGTTCTTCAGCTCGCCCTTGCCCGGTGCGGTCAGCAGGACCCGTGCCACGCCCTTGCTCTGCAGGTGCTGGGACAGGCCTTCGGCATCGCGCCAGCGGCCGGTGTTGTCCACCACGAGGGCGTCCTTGATGCCGTAGGCGGTGTAGTCGATGGTGGCGGGGTCGTTCGAGTAGATGACCTGGATCTGCACGCCGTTGGCCGTGATGGTGTTGGCGGCCTCGTCGATGCGGATGGTGCCTTCGAAGGAGCCGTGGACGGAGTCGCGGCGCAGCAGGCTGGCACGCTTTGACAGATCGTTGTCGGAGCCGCGGCGCACCACAATGGCGCGCAGGCGCAGGCCGTGGCCGCCACCGGCCTTTTCGATGAGGAGGCGTGCCAGGAGCCGGCCGATGCGGCCAAAACCGTAGAGCACAACGTCCGTGCTGGTGCGGTCGTCGCCGCCCCGCTTGCCCACGATCTCGGCGAGCTCGTCGCGGAGGAACTCTTCAAGGGTGGCGCCGTTGCCCTCTTCCTTGAACTTCTGGTTCAGCCGGGCGATGTCGATGGCGGCCGCACCGAGTTCGAGTCCGGCCAGCGTGTTGAGCAGGGGCGCCGTTTCCTCCAGGAGCAGTTCGTCCTTGCTCATCCTGCGCGCGAAGCGGTGCGCCTTCAGGATGTTCATGGTGGACTTGTTGATCAGGCTCCGGCCGTGGATGCTGGTCACCACGTTGTTATCGCGGTACAGCCTGCCGATCACCGGGATCATGGCCTCGGCGAGGGCCTCCCGGCCCATCCACGTATCAAGACAAGAATCAGACGTCTGGCTCACAGAAATACCTTCCTCGGTTCAGCCGTGTACGTCGTCGTACACAGATGTAGGCCACCTGATGATGTCCAGGGGCACCGGCGCCTGCAGGGATGGCCCCCAGGCACCTGGATCGCGTGCAAAGAAAAACCGCCGGTTGCGGACGCAACTTTCGGCGGTAGAACTCCTGCGTCCGGAATCCATTCTAATTTGGCCCGGTGCAGGGAACACATTTGTGTTGCGTGAAATCACTCACACGTGCGCCCGTGCCCGGAGGTGGGCGTTCCTCAGTTATGGAGGGCCGAATAGAGGTTCAGGCTGCCGGAGAAGACGAGCCAGGAGAAGTAGGGCAGCACCAGGATCCCGGCGGCGGCGTCCACGGGCCCGAACCGCAGAATGAGGAATGCCAGGGTTGCCGCCAGGACACAGATAACCAGGAACGCAGCCCAGAGGGCCGCCGTGCCGAGCATGGGGTACATGCCGAAGAAGGCCACCGGCCATGCCGTGTTGAGCAGCAGCTGGACCACGTAGCCGGCACGGGCGCCGCCCGTCAGTCCGCCTTTGCGCCACACCCGCCAGGCCGCAACGGCCACGCCGGCGTAGAGCAGCATCCAGGTGGTCCGGAACATCCACGACGGCGGCATCCAGGGGGCTCTCTCCGAGCTGGCGTACCAGCCGTTCGAGTTCAGGATGATGGGAACCGAGGCGAGGGCCCAGGCCACAGCAGACAGCGCCAGGAATCCGGCGAGGGCAATGATCTGGGAACGTAGCCCGGGGAGGCCGTTGGGGGATGCTGGATGCGTGTCAGGAATTACGGGCACGGTACAGCATCGCCAACACAAAGCCCGGGGTCAAACGGGGGGTGTGGATGGGACAGCCGGTACGCCGGGTTCTGTTCTCCCTGCCGTTACCGGAAAGGGAGCGACGGCCATCCATCTACGAGTACCGTTGCCGGCACCCTCCAGCGGCCTACCCGGACACTCGGGCGGGCAGCCCTCGAACGTGTCCTGTCTGGCCTTGCTCCGGGTGGGGTTTACCTAGCCTTCCCGGTCACCCGGGAAGCTGGTGGTCTCTTACACCACCGTTTCACCCTTACCTGCCCCGGCCGGAACCGGAACTGCAGGCGGTCTGTTTTCTGTGGCACTGGCCTGCGGGTTACCCCGAGTGGGTGTTACCCACCACCCTGCCCTGCGGAGCCCGGACGTTCCTCGAGCCACTTGCGTGACGCGCGGCCGTCTGGCTGTCCCATCCGCGTCCAGTCTACCGGGGCAGGCCGCCGCTTTTGTCGCCGGTAGGATCGGACGGTGCTGATTCTGCTTCCCCCCTCCGAAGGCAAGACGCCCGCCCTCAGCGGACCCGCCGTCGACTGGTCCTCCCTGGGCTTTCCGGAACTCAACCCGTACCGCGCCAAAGTCCTGGAAGCCCTGGGGACGGCCAGCGCCCACCAGGACGCCCTCGCCCTGCTGGGGGTCGGCGCCTCGCTGCGTGACGACGTCGAACGCAATACCCGGCTGCACGCCGAGCCTGCCGCCCCCGCACACAGCATCTACTCGGGCGTCCTGTACGACGCCCTCGGCTACCGGAGCCTGACGCCGGCGCAGCGGCGCAAGGCGGACGCGTCAGTGCTGGTGGTTTCGGCCCTGTGGGGCGCCCTTCGCTTCGCCGACCGTGTGCCGGCCTACCGGCTGTCCATGGCCGCGGCACTGCCCGACGTCGGCCGGCTGGCTCCATTTTGGAAGGCGCAGCTCGGCGAAACGCTGGGTCCCGCGGCCGAGGACCACCTGCTGGTGGACTGCCGGTCCAGCACCTATGCCGCCGCGTGGGCGCCGCCGCCCGGCCAGACCGTGTCGGTCAATGTCTTCACGGAGGCAGGCGGCGTCCGCAAGGTGGTGAGCCATTTCGCCAAGCACACCCGGGGCGAACTGGCGCGCCACCTGCTGACGCGGCGCGGAAAAGCCCCGGAGACGCCGTCGGACCTCCTGAAGGCCGCCCGCGAAAAGTGGGACGCGGAGCTGGTACCGGCCATGGCCCGGAAGCCGCATGCCCTGAACATCATCCTGCCTGGCTGATTGCCCCGGCAGTCAGGACCACTCGTCGGAGCGGACCAGGATGGCTCCGGAGTCGGGGCAGAAAACAATGTCCTCGGGCGCGGCCGCCTTGATTTCAGCGAGGTCGCCCGGGCTGAGCCTCATGCCGGAGGCTTCGGAGGTGCCGTGGAAGAGCCGTGCCGCGCCCACACCCCGCCGGGCCAGGGTTTTTTCGTAGACGCTGAGCAGGCCGCCATCCAGCCCTGCTGCGAATTCGCTCCGCTGGGCCCGCAGCCCGGAGGCTTCCGTTTCCACCTCTGCCAGCGCCGCATCCAGTTCGGCCCTGATGGTGCCGAAGGAACCCTGGATGTCGTCAACGATCTGCTGCTGCGCCGCCTGCCGCGCCCGCAGCGTGTCCAGCTGCTCCAGGACTTCGAGCTCCACATCCTCCAAGTCCGAGCGCCGCTTGTTGAGCGAGGCAATGTCCTTCTGCAGAGCCACCAGGTCTTTGGACAGTCCGGTGCCGCTGTTGAGCCGGGCTTCGTCGCGTTCGATCCGTGAGGCGACCTGCTCGACGTCGGCCTCCGCCCGCTTCAGCGCGGCTTCGGCGTCGTGCACGGCCACCTTTGCTGCGCCCAGTTCCCCGTTCGCTACGGACAGCGCGGCCTCAAGGTCCTTGATGCGGGGGTCGTTTTCCAGCGAGCGGCGGCGGGTGGCCAGGGATTTGAGCTTGGCGTCCAGGCCCTGCAGTTCGAGCAATTTCAACTGTTCCGCCGGTGCTGCCTTGGCCACTGTTACCTCCGCTTGATACCTACCGGCCGTGGGCCGGGCACCGAACCGGCGCTTCCTAGACTCTAGCGCCTGGCCCTGCCGGCCGTGCCCGGACGGGAGGCATGTGGGGGCCTGCCCCATGCCCGGACCGGGCGAGTCCGGACCGGGCGTGGGAGTCAGCCCGGAGTCAGGATGAAGTCCCACGGATCGCTGTTGGTGGTGCTGACCCGGATCTCCACGTCATGGCCCTGGTCTGCCAGCACGTTGCCGAGTGCTGCAGCCGCGGCCGGCAGCCAGAGCCATTCGCTCGCGAAATGCGAGACGTCAACCAGGTAGGGGCGCCCGTTCAATGCGGCCTCGCGGGCCTCGGAGGCCGGATGGTGGCGGAGGTCAGCCGTGACGTAGACATCGGCGTTGGTGGCCCGCACCTCGTCGAAGAGGGAGTCGCCGGCACCTCCGCACACTGCTATGCGCCGCACCAGTCCGTCCTTGTCGCCGGATACCCGGACTCCCCCGGCAACCGACGGCAGGATCCCGAATACCCGGGCGGCAAAGTCGCCCAGGCTCATGGCGTCGGCAAGGTCGCCGACACGCCCGATGCCTTCCTCCGGCAGCCCGTTGGCTGCCAGGGACAGCGGAGCGACGTCCTGGAGGCCAAGGGCATCGGCCAGGACATCGGAAACACCTCCGACGGCGGAGTCGCCGTTGGTGTGGACGGTCAGCAGTGCCGTGCCCGCCTCGATAAGCCGGTGGACTGCCCGGCCTTTCGCCGTGGTGGCCGCGACGGACGTAACACCTTTGAGCAGTAGGGGGTGGTGGGTGATGAGCAGTTCGGCCCCCCACTCAACGGCTTCGTCAATGACCTCCAGCGTGGGGTCCACCGCAAACATCACCTTGCTGACGGGCGCGGAAGGGTGGCCGGCCACGAGCCCCACCTCGTCCCAGTTCTCCGCCAGGGACTCCGGCCACAGTTCCTCGACGGCAAGGAGCAGTTCCGCCAGGGTGGGCGCGTCCACCGAACCGGCCGGGGCCGGCGTGCCGGAGGAGGTTCCGTCGTCGTGATCTTCCTGGCCGGTAACGTCGGTGTCCACAGGTTCCATAGTCTTAGTTTTACCCCATGGCCCGTGCCCGGCCGCAGATTGCGGCCGTGAACGGGCGGCCGGGAATGCCGGCTGGGAATGATCCGGCGCCGTCAACCATTGAAGAGGTCATGAAAACTTTTGTTCTGGGCGGGGGCTGCTTTTGGTGCCTCGACGCTGTCTACCAGAAGACCAGGGGTGTCACGTCGGTGGTGTCCGGCTACACCGGTGGGTTTGATCCGCATCCGGATTACTATTCGGTCTGCAGCGGAACTACCGGGCACGCCGAGGTGGTGGCCGTGACCTTCGATGAGGAGGTCATCCCGGCGGAGGTCATCCTGGACATGTTCTTCGCCCTGCACGACCCCACTACCCTGAACCGCCAGGGGTACGACGTGGGCACCCAGTACCGCTCCGTCATGTTCTACGAGACCACGGAGGAAAAGATCCTGTTCGAGGAAGCCATCGAACGGAACCAGGCGCTGTGGCCGCACCCGATCGTCACGGAGGTAAGCCGGTTGCCCCGGTTCTACGTGGCGGAGGAATTCCACCAGGACTACTACGGGAAGCATCCCGAGCAGGGGTACTGCCAGGTGATCATCAACCCCAAGCTGGCCAAGGCCCGGAAATATTACTCTGCATGGCTTAACGCTTAGCCACCGTTACGCGGCCTCGTTAGGCTGACCTCAGTATTCACCCCTCAGAGATAGGCGTATGTACATGGCACGGATCTATGACGATGTAACGCAGCTGGTCGGCGGGACCCCGCTGGTTCGGTTGAACCGGCTCAGCGAGGGGCTGGACGCCACCGTTGCCGTGAAGCTGGAGTTCTACAACCCGGCGAACAGCGTCAAGGACCGCATCGGGGTTGCCATCATCGACGCCGCGGAAAAGTCGGGCGCCCTGAAGCCCGGTGGCACCATTGTTGAAGGCACCTCCGGCAACACGGGCATTGCCCTGGCCATGGTGGGCGCAGCCCGCGGTTACAAGGTCATCCTCACCATGCCCGAAACCATGTCCACCGAGCGTCGGGTCATGCTGCGCGCCTTTGGCGCAGAGATCGTCCTGACCCCGGGATCCGAAGGCATGCGCGGCGCTGTGGAGAAGGCCCAGGAGATTGTGGCCAACACCGAAAACTCCATTTGGGCCCAGCAGTTCGCCAACGAAGCCAACCCGGAGATCCACCGCAAGACCACTGCCGAGGAGGTCTGGGCCGACACTGACGGTGCCGTAGACATCTTCGTTGCGGGCATCGGCACCGGGGGAACCATCACCGGCGTCGGACAGGTCCTGAAGGAGCGCAAGCCCGGCGTGCAGATCGTGGCCGTGGAACCGAAGGACTCCGCCATCCTGAACGGCGGCGCCCCCGGCCCGCACAAGATCCAGGGCCTGGGTGCCAACTTCATACCCGAGCTTCTGGACACCAATGTCTACGACGAGGTCATCGACGCCACGCTCGAGGATTCGGTCCGCGTAGCCCGCGAGCTGGGCATCAAGGAGGGCATCCTTGGCGGCATCTCCTCCGGCGCCATCGTCTGGGCTGCACTGGAGCTCGCGAAGCGGCCGGAAAATGCCGGCAAGCTGATCGTCGCTGTGGTCTGCGACTTCGGTGAGCGTTACATCTCCACCGTCCTCTATGACGACATCCGCGGCTGATCAAGCTGCCATCCGCCCGTTTCCTGTAGAAAGAACTTTGTGGGCTTTTTCGCAAGACTAAAGGAAGACCTCGACGCCGCCCGGTCCCATGACCCGGCGGCTCGAGGTTCTTTCGAGAACTTTTTCGCCTATTCCGGCCTGCACGCCATCTGGATCCACCGGCTGACGCACCGCATGTGGCAGAACCCTTCCCTGCGCTTTCCCGCCCGGCTCCTGTCACAGCTCGGCCGGTCCTGGACGGGTATTGAGATCCACCCGGGCGCCACCATAGGCCGGCGGTTCTTCATCGACCACGGCATGGGGGTGGTGATTGGGGAGACCGCCGAGATCGGCGAGGACGTGATGATCTACCACGGCGTGACGCTGGGCGGCCGCTCGCTGGCCCGGATCAAGCGCCATCCCACCATCGGCGACAGGGTAACCATCGGCGCCGGCGCCAAGGTCCTGGGACCTATCACGATTGGCCGGGACAGCGCCGTGGGCGCCAACGCCGTTGTGGTCAAGGATGCGCCGCCGGAGTCCATCGTCACGGGCGTGCCCGCGAAATGGCGGCACCGGGATGCGCAGCGGGAAACCAAGCCCGCCGTGGACCCGGCCGAATACGACATCGAATACCGGATTTGATCTTCCGGCAGTAACAGCAAAAGGCGGGCAGGTCCCTGGGTTACCGGGGACCTGCCCGCCTTTGTTAGCGGCAGCAGGTGCTAGTGCGTGTCCACTGCTTCAACCTCGGACTTGTCCTCGCCCCAGAGGGTGTGGAAGGTCCCTTCGGCGTCAACACGTCCGTAGGTGTGCGCGCCGAAGAGGTCGCGCTGGCCCTGGATGAGTGCGGCAGCCACGCGCTTGCGGCGCAGGCCGTCGTAGTACGCGAGCGACGACGAGAACACCGGCACCGGGATGCCCAGCTGAACGGCGGTGGCAACCACGCGGCGCCACGCCGGCAAGGCCTCGGCGATGGCCTTGGTGAACGCCGGAGCGAACAGCAGGTTCGCAGGCTTCTCGTCCGCGGCGTAGGCCTTGGTGATGTCCTTGAGCAGCTCTGCGCGGATGATGCAGCCTGCCCGCCACAGGGAGGCGATTTCGTCCAGCTTCAGGTCCCAGCCGTATTCCTTGGCAGCTGAGGTGAGCATGTCCAGGCCCTGGGCGTAGGAAACCAGCTTGGAGGCGTAGAGGGCCTGGCGGACATCCTCGACGAACGTCTCGGGGATTTCCACGGTGGCTTCATTGCCCGCCAGCAGTTCCTGGCCAAGCTTGCGCTGTGCGGCCTGGGAGGAGAGGGCGCGGGCGAAGACCGATTCTGCGATGCCGGAAACCGGCGAGCCCAGTTCCAGGGCGGAGATGACGGTCCACCGGCCGGTGCCCTTCTGGCCGGCGGCGTCAACCACGACGTCGACGAACGGCTTGCCGGTCTTGGCGTCAACGTGGCCCAGGACCTCGGCGGAGATTTCGATGAGGAAGGACGAAAGCTCGCCCTGGTTCCACTCGGAGAAGATCTTTGCCTGCTCGGCAGGCTCGATGCCGGCGCCGGAGCGCAGCAGGTCGAAGGCCTCGCCAATGACCTGCATGTCCGCGTATTCGATGCCGTTGTGGACCATCTTGACGAAGTGGCCCGCGCCGTCGGTGCCGATCCAGGCGCAGCAGGGTTCCCCGTCGACCTTTGCGGAGATCTTTTCCAGCAGCGGGCCAAGGGCCTTGTAGGACTCCTTCGAGCCGCCGGGCATGATAGAGGGGCCGTTCAGTGCGCCCTCTTCGCCGCCGGACACACCGACGCCCACGAAGTGCAGGTCCTTCTTGGCCAGCGCGGCCTCCCGGCGGCGGGTGTCCTCGTAGTGCGAGTTGCCGGCGTCGATGATGATGTCGCCCGGCTCGAGCAGCGGCTCGAGCTGTTCGATGACCGAGTCCACGGGCTTGCCGGCCTTGACCATGATCAGGACACGGCGCGGCTTCTCCAGCGAGTCAACCAGTTCCTGCAGGGATTCGGTCCGGATGAAGTCACCCTCCGAGCCGTGCTTTTCCAGCAGCGCGTCCGTCTTCTCCACCGACCTGTTGTGCAGGGCGACCGTGAAGCCGTTGCGGGCAAGGTTGCGGGCGAGGTTGGCGCCCATGACGGCCAGGCCGGTGACACCGATGTGTGCAGACATCAATAACTCCAATTCATAGTTTGCCCGCGGCGCCCGTTTCCGCAGGGCGGGAAGACACCGGGGCATATCTGAGGGTCCGAATAAAGCATATATATTCTGGCTGTGACGCGAAAGTGGCGGCCGCTTAATGGAACCCATTGTGTCGGTCCAGGCCTACTGCCGCGACCCCGGGCGTCCGCCACGGCGAAGGAACCACGATCAACCAGGGGTTTGGCAACAACTAGGCTTAGCAGCATGACCAGCAGCCTGCATCACCGTGCCATCGACAACCTGGGCACCCGGATCATCTCGGGGGACCTCCCCGCGGGCCATGTGATGCTCGCCGAACAGCTGGAGGACGAACTCAAGGTGTCACGGTCGGTGATCCGCGAGGCGGTTCGCGTCCTGCAGTCCCTGGGACTGGTGGAAACCACCAAACGTGTGGGCATCCGGGTTCTCCCCGCCAGCCGCTGGAACCCCTTCGATCCGCAGGTGATCCGCTGGCGGCTGGCCAGTGACGCCCGTGGCGCCCAGCTGCGGTCCCTTGCCGAGCTGCGCGCCGCCGTCGAGCCGGCAGCCGCGGAGCTGGCAGCGCAGAACGCCCCGGCGCCGCTGCGGATGGAACTCGTGGACGTGGCCCGGGCCATGAGGGAAGCCGGCAACAACGGCGAAGTTACCCGCTTCCTGGAACTGGACATCCGTTTCCATTCGCTGCTGCTCTCCGGTTCCGGCAACGAGATGTTCGCCAACCTGATGGGACAGGTGGCCGAAACGCTGACTGGCCGCACCGTCCACGGCCTGATGCCCGACCACCCGCACCAGGCCGCACTGCAGTGGCACCAGGACGTGGCCGAGGCGATTGCCAGGGGCGACGCCGCGTCCGCCCGCGAGGCCTCCGACCGGATCATGCGCCGGACCATGTCCCAGATGGCCGACACCTGGACGGAGCAGCCCCGCGTCTTTATCCCCGTGCGGCAGTAACCGTCAGCCCCCATCCCCGAAGCTGAGGAGGACTTTGCCGGAGGTGGTGGAGTCTTTGGCGACTTCGAAGGCGTGCAGGGCGTCGGCGAGGGGGTATTCGTGGGTGATGACGGGGCCGATGTGGAGTGAGCGGTCGGCGAGGGCGGTGATGACCTGGTCGATTTCGTCGTTGAAGCGGAAGGATCCTTTGAGGTCCAGTTCGCGGGTGATGGCCAGCGAGATGGGGACCGGCTGCATGCCGGTGGGCAGCAGCCCGACCATGACCACGGTCCCGCCGCGGACCGCGCCGTTGATGGCTGAGGCGAGGCCGTGGTGGTTTCCGGAGGATTCGATCACGACGTCGGCCTCCAC
>NZ_JBQEQF010000015.1:0-132727 GCF_052046035.1 Paenarthrobacter sp. 22069
TGTACTCAGCCAGTAGGTTGGTTGCACCTGCTGATGGGTGGTTTGCCTCCGAGGCTGCCGTGCGGCCGGTGGTTGTTGTAGAAGTTTAGCCAGGGCTGCAGCGCGTCGGTGCGGGCCTGGTTGGATGTGAAGGGTTGGCGGTAGGCCCAGCATTCCTGGAGGGTGCGGTTGAAGCGTTCTGCTTTGCCGTTCTGCCAGGGATGGCGGGGTTTGATCAGGATATGTTTGGCACCCAAAGCAGCCAAGGCGTCCTGGAAGTCGCGGGAGAGCCGGTAGGCGAAGGCGTTGTCGGTCATGACACGCCGGACGGGTGCGCCGTTCGCTGCCATGGCGGCGGCGGCCCGGGTGAGGAACCCGGCGCAGGTCGGGCCTTTCTCGTCGGGCAGGACCTCGGCGTAGGCGAAGCGGGTGTAGTCGTCCACGGCGACGTGGACGTAGTCAAAGCCCATCCTCTGATGCGACTTGCGGTGGTTTGCCGCGCTCTGGGAAGGGTCGGCCCGCCACCCCCCGCCGTCAGGGATCCGGCCAAGTTTCTTGACATCGATATGGATCATGTCCCCTGGGGCGTCTCGTTCGTAGCGGCGGTCGGTAGCCCGGGACGCGCGGATCCGTTCCCCGGTCACCGGGTCCAGATCCCACAACCTGGGCATGCCCGCCCTGGCCAAAATCCGGGAGACCGTCCGGGCGCTCGTGCGGCAGCGCAAAGCCAGGTCCGTTGGCCCTTCGCGGTGCTCCACGCGCTGGGTCAGGACATCGGCAACGACTTCCGCCGAGGTGGCGTGGGGGCAGGATCTTGGTCGGGAGCTGCGGTCCTCGAGGCCGTCCCAGCCGTGGGCACGGTACCGGCTGAGCCAGCGGTGCGCGCAAGTCCGCGAGATGCCCATTTCCTTCGCCACGTGAGCGACGGGACGGCCGGCGAGGACGCGCTCGACGAGGATCCGCCTACCATTCGGAGTCAGACGGGCATTACGGTGAGACATGAGGACCTCTTAGTCGTTGGCTGTGTGTGGTAACCACCAACCCAAGAGGTCCTCACCTATTCACGATGTAACCAACGTCCTGACTCAGTACACCTAGTGCGGGCGTCCCGGACAACCAGCACTGCACAACCTATCCTGAGCGACGGCTAGAGATTCTCGCCCGGTTTCTTATTTGTGCCCCAGGGCAACGGGAGTGGTCTGGTCACGCTGACGCCCGTTTGGCGATCTCGAATTGCCTCCGCTGGGGGTAACGAGTTGGGCCCCGTTGAGGCCCACGAGTTTCTCGGTCACCCAACCACGCTGGACCGGCGGTAAGCGCATGAAGAACCAGACATACACAGGCCAGCCTGAGTACGCGCGGGCGATTTCGACGCGGATCTTTTGTTTAGCTCCTGCTGTACCTCTTGATGGTTTCCACAGTTTTGCTCCGCTGCGGAAGGACCGACTGTGGGGTGTTCCGTCCTCGTCCTGCATATTGGTTTTTACTGCTCCACCGGGATCGGGTCGGCCGCGGAAACAGGCGGTCCGTGCATCAGGCTCCCCTGTTTGAATTCCTCGCCGCATGCCGCGCAGGTCAGCACCGGTTTCAGGTCGGCCCCGCAACTGTGCCAGAAGGAGGCGCGGGGGGTCTCGTCGCGCATCCAAGTACTGCTCCAGGCCGCGAGTGAGACCAGAATGGGAGCAACTTCAGCACCGGACCTTGTGAGGTGGTACTCGTGGCGCGGGGGGTGCTCGGAATATTGAACGCGCTCAATGACACCGTGGCTTTCGAGCATCCGCAGCCTGCCCGTGAGGATGTCGCGGGAGGCGCCGGTGTTGCGGGCTATCTGGTCGAAACGATGAACACCCAAGGACATCTCACGAAGCGCGAGCAGCGCCCACCGCTCGCCCAGCACTTCAAGCCCGGCCGCGATGAAACACGCCCTGGGCGCCGCCCCGGCCGTATCGGCTGATGTCATGACGTACCTGCTTTCATTTCTTTCTCCAAGCATACTAGTTAGTTGGAAAATCAAACTGACTCGGCTAACCTGACTTTCGAAGGCTGCTGCGACCGCGTCGGCGCCCTGTCTGAGATCAGGAGAATTCATGCCACAACTGTCTGGCGCCGTCGTCCTTATTACGGGCGCGAATGGAGGACTCGGCCGGGAGTGCGTCGAACAGGCCCTCGCCCGCGGCGCGGCGAAGGTCTACGCGACAGCCCGCCGCCCCCGGGAATGGAACGACACCCGGATCGTCCCTCTCGCCCTGGACGTCACCGACCCCAACTCAATCCGTGCCGCCGCCGCTCAGGCTCCGGACGTCACGGTCCTCATCAACAACGCGGGCGTTGCCGTGGAATCGGACGCACTTCTGGCACTGCCCGACGACGAGATCCGATACGTGATGGAAACCAATTTCTTCGGACCGGGCGCCCTGACCAGGGAATTCGCGCCGGTGCTCGCAGCCGGCGGGACGTCAGCGGTCCTCAATATCCACTCGGCGCTCAGCTGGATCGCCCTCACCGGCGCCTACAGCGCATCCAAGGCCGCTCTGTGGTCGGCGACCAACTCCTTCCGGATGGAACTCGCTCCCCAATGCACGCACGTCACGGGGGCGCATGTCGCCTACATCGACACGGCCATGGCTGAAGCTGTGGATGCTCCAAAAACCGCCCCCGGGGAAGTCGTGCGGAAGGCGCTCAATGGGCTTGAGCAAGGAGATTACGAGGTCATCGTTGATGACATCACCGCAGGGGTGAAGCGCGGACTGTCCGGCCCGATCGTGGATCTTTACCCTGCCCTGACAGCCAATGTCACGGCATGATCCCAGGCGAAGTTCGAAGATGCCCCCAAGAAACCAGGGAGAAGGCACATGTGCTGACTGACAACTCTGCAGAGCGCTCGGAGACGTTCAGCTGGGTGAATCCGGTTATCGCTCTCGAACAGCTGCCACGACTGTCGGGCCTCGACTACTTTGCCGGCCTCCGCGACGGCAGCATAGCGCCGCCGCCAATCGCGTCCCTGATGAAGTTCGATCTCGTCGAAGCTAAACATGGGCACGTGGTATTCGAGTGCCGGCCGGGAGAAGCGCACTACAACCCCCTTGGCGTGGTGCACGGCGGCCTGGCCTGCACCATCCTTGACACGGCCCTCGGCTGCGCAGCGCACACCACCCTGGTAGCAGGTCTCGGCTACACCTCCATCGACCTGGCAGTGAAGTACCTGCGCCCTGTGACGCTCCGGAAGGGCGCCCTTCGAGCAGAGGGGTCCGTGGTGAAAGTTGGTTCGCGGCTGATTTCCACCGAGGGCCGTCTCTGCTCGGCCGAGGGTGAACTCCTCGCCACCGCCACTAGTACTCTCCTGGTCTTTCCCCACCAACCGGAAGCGCTTACACCATGACACAAAGTCTGACTGCCGTTGCCCTGGCACCTGCCGCTCACGAGCCCGGCGAACCCCTGAACCCCAAGCCAGGGATGCATGCGTTGAGCCGCTTCGGCGTACCGCTGGGGCTTGCCGGCCTGGGCGGCGCCTGGTCCGCTGCGAGGAGCTCTCTCGGATCCCCACAATGGCCGGAAGAAACCCTCTACGGAGCCGCCACCGCCTTATGGCTGGTCCTGACGGTCCTGTACGTAGTCCGGGGCCTTCGGCGGAAAGGAACATTCCGTTCCGACCTCAAGCACGAGGTGGCAGGTCCGTTCGCATCCTTCATCCCACTCGTCGGGATCCTGCTGTCCTCCCACTACAGCCAGTATTTGCCGCCCTGGTGTGATTGGTTATGCGTGGCCTTCATCGCCGCCCTGGCCATCGTCGCCACACAACTTCTCGCCCACTGGATCGCCGGCGGGGTATCGATGCAGTCAATCCACCCCGGCTACCTCCTGCCCGTCGTAGCCGGGTCCTTCGTTGCGAGCATCGGATTCTCAAGCATTCACGCCCACGACGCCGCCATCGCCACATTCGGCGTCGGCGTGTTCTTCTGGCTCGTCGTTGGCACCGTCGTCACCGTCCGGCTCATGACCGGAGACGCGCTGGCACCAGCCGCCAAGACGGGACTGTCCGCTTACCTGGCTGCGCCCGCAACGGCGAACATCGCTTGGATGGTGTCACACCCCGGACCGACAGGGACCGTGCAACTCGGCCTCACCGGCGTCCTGGCAATCATGGCGCTACTGCAGGTCATGCTCCTCCCCCAGTACCGCCAGCTACCCTTCTCACCAGCATTCTGGGTGTTCACCTTCCCCGTGGGCGCGACCACCAACTACGCCATCCGCTGGCTTGCGACAACCAGTATCCCCGGCCGCGAAATATACGCCTGGACACTACTCGGACTCGCAACAGCCTTCACCCTCACCATCGCCACCCGCACCGCAATGACCGCGATGGCCCGCTCATGAGTGAACTGGACCGAACCAGGAAACAGTAGGCGGCCTGAAGTAAGTTGCTGGTGCCTGAAGATTCCGCCAAAACCGCAATGCGTGCTAGTGGGCACAGGGTAGGAACCTGACCTGAGTTAGGGACAGCGGGCAGTTGGCGTAGGAGATCAAGCGCACGCAACCTGACGTGGAATAGCGCGTGACAAGGCGAAACACCCGTACGTTGGGCGGGGTTCGCGCTCGTTCTTCCCCACCCCGCTCCAGGTACACGTGGACATAGCCCCTCGCTGCCACAACCGGGCCCAAGCAGGCTCCAGATTCTTAGGCGTACTTCGACTATTCCCGGGCCTTCGCCAGTCGACTTCTTCCCCTCCGACGGTCTTGCTGACCTCCGGGAGCAGGTGTTGGACGTGGCGGGCCCTCCTAAAGGAGGGCCCGATTTTGGCGTCCGGATGGGAGCCCAAAATCGTGCCTAGAAACAGGCGCGCATCTATGGCGGCTGGGGGTTGAGTTCTAGGTTGTGTGGCTTGCAGTCGTTGGCGTGGAAGCCGCGGTATTGGTGCCCATCCTCACCCGGGGATCGAAGGCGATGGCGCCGGGCTCGACTGCAATTAGTCCGCCATCTACCGGGATCATGGCTGCATTCACATATGACGCCCGGTCGGAAAGCAGCCAGGCAATGACATCGGCGACCTCGGAGGACGCGGCCGGGCGCCGGCTAGGGACGAACGCCGTGGCAAGGCTGTAGGCTTCCTCGCGATCGATGCCGCTGTGTTCAGCAAATTCACCCATCTCCATATCCGCCATTTCCGTCCGGGTCCAGCCAGGACATACCGCGTTGGCGCGCACCCCGAGCGGTCCGTAATCGACCGCGATGGATTGCATCAACATGGCAAGACCGGCCTTCGTGGCGTCGTAGCCCGCGATTCCAGCCGTCGCGCGAAGCGCTGCTGCTGAGGCCACCCCTACGATCGAGCCGCTGGCTTTGATCAGGTGCGGCAGGGCGGCACGGACTAGCAGGAAGGGCCCGGTGAGGTTGGTGCTGACCATGGCGTTCCAGTCTTCATCGGACAACTCGCCGGCACTGCCGGCGCGGACAATTCCGGCATTCAGTACGAGGCCGCTAATAGCGCCGAATTGCTCCACGGTATCGGCGACCAGCCGTTCCATGTCGGAAGCGGAAGCAACATCCGCGACGACAGCGCGGGCGCCGGTCATGTCAGCGACCTTGGCGATAGCTTCCCGCCGGCGTCCACAGATGACAACTTCCCACCCTTGGCCCTGGAGTGCTGCGGCGGAGGCGGCTCCGATTCCGGTTCCTCCGCCCGTAATAACTGCAACTGGTGTGGGGGTCATTCTGCTCTCCCGGTTCTGTTTCGAAGGTGTGTGCTTTCGCTTACTCGTGGAGGACCGATCGTCAGACTTCAAAGACCATGCGGGCATACCACTGGGCCACCTCGTGAAGACGTTGTGGTCCTGGAGGAAACGAATTACCGTGCTGCCGCCCGCGGNGGCGGCAGCACGCTAACCGTTTCAGATAACTTCTTTGGCGTAGTCGATGTCGCGCTTGCTCCTGCCGAATACCAGGCCGCCAAGCATCGCGGACGGAATGAGGATGAGCAGCCACTTTGCGGCGGCGTTGTCAGGCCCGATGAGGGAGTCGTAGTTCTCGATCGTCACGTAGCCGATATAGGAGAGGATCAGGGTGGAGAGCGTAGGGGCGATCTTGGTCGCCCAGATACTGGTGTTGTCTTTGGTCCGGACGAAGTACACGACGATGGATACGGACGCCACGATGAGGATGGTGATGAAAGCCGCCGTTGCCAGGGCGCTGAACCAGGCGAACACGACGGTCAGTGGGTCTGCGCCGAGGACGAGGAAGGTAACCACGACGATGCCGACGGCCACGCCGTTGGACAGGGCTGCGGTGGCGGGACTCCCATCCCTGGAAACGGTGGCCAGCCTGGCCGGCAGTACTCCGGCACGGCTGAGGGCGAAAAGGTAGCGGGCGAACATGTTCATCAGGCCCAGCAGCATGGCGAGGTAGCTGGTCACGACGAGGACCTGCATGGCCATGCTCAAGACGCTCCCTCCGCTTTCGGAGGCGAGGTTGAAGATGAATCCTGCAGGGTCATCCGTTGCCGCCTGTTGGATGTTGTCCACCCCGATGGCCCCTCCGATAACCCAGATGGAGAGCGTGTAAAAAATTCCGACAAAGGCGATCACGGCGTAGAGGGCCCGCGGGATGGTCTTGCGGGGGTTGATTGCTTCTTCCGAGAACACCACGGTTGCTTCGAAGCTGGTGAAGCACAGGAAGGCGAACAGCAATGCAATGCCCAGGCCCGGGCTGAAGAGGTTCTCAGCGGTGAAGCCGGAGAATGTGAAGACTCCCGGCCCCTTGCTGGCAACGAGCACAATGACCAGAGCAGCAACGACGAGGGTTTCGCCGATGATGAGGACGGCCAAGAGTCGGATGCTCGTGTCGACGCCCCGCATGGTGAGTGCCGTGGTGATCAGAAGCAATGCGACAATCCAGACGAGCGGGGGCACGGAGAGTCCCGTGATGCTCTCCAGCAACTGCCCGGCGAAGACGCCGAACTGTGACCAGAGCCCGACCTGCAGGCTGAGGTACATCAGCAGGGCCAGACCTGCTCCTGCGGTGGCCCAGGGTGTACCGAGGCCTTTGGCGATGTAGGCGACAAAGCCGCCGGCGTTGGTGACATGCCTGCTCATGCGCAGGTATCCGACGGCGAAGAGTGCGATGAGCAGTGCGGCGATCGCGTAGATCAATGGGGCTGCAGGTCCAACCGCCGCAAAGACCACGGGACCGGTACCGACGACGGCCGCCATGGGGGCCGCCGCTGCGATGACGAAGAAGGCGATGGCGAAGACGCCGAGTTTATTTGAGCGGAGATGGCCTGCTTGCGGTTGGACGGGTGTGCTGGACGGCGTCGTTGCCGGCAACTCGCTGACATTATCAATCATGGGTTTTCTCTTTCGGGCAGATAATGGCCGTAGCCGTGGTCGGGCTTCCTCAGACGAGGAGCCGTGCCTTGAGTTTGCTTGTGAGCGCCGGAGTGATGCCGAGTCCGTCTTCCAAGTAGGAGTGGCGTGATCCCCAGGCGTGCTCCACGCTGTGCCATGCGGCTTCGAGGTACCCTTGCCGCGCTTGCAGCAAGGGTGCGATGACTGTCCGCAGGTGCTTGTCGATGCGAGCGACGCTGCCTGCGGAGTCTCTGATGAGGTATTGGTTCTCCGGTGATGAACTCTGAACATAGTCTTCGAGGATCGCGGTTTCAGGTACTCCCAGGATGGTCAAAAGGATGGCTATTGCCCATCCGGTTCTGTCCTTCCCTGCCGAGCAGTGGACGACCACAGGCAGCTCAACTCGAGCCAATGAATGAAGGAAGCTGGCAAATACCGCCGGGTTACCTGCTATGTCACGGGAATACAGCCGATGCATTGCCTCTTCAGCCCGCGCAGCCGTCAGCGTCCTGCCAAGCTCGCTCACGCGACCTTCGCGAACCGCAGACCACAGCCACGCGTCCCTGCTGTCTTTAGCCTGAAGTGGCGTTTGTACAGCCTTCAACACAGGCACGCAACGGTCTTCGGCTTCGGATTCCCAAGGACTTCGCAGATCCATGAAGTGCAGGCCCGCCGCCTCCAGCCTTTGACGGTCCGGAGCTGTCGAGTATCCGAAGTGCCCACTCCTGTACAGCAGGCCTTCAGCGACACGGGATCCTCCGTGCGTTGGCAGTCCTCCGAGGCTTCGGAAGTTCCGGACGCCCTCAAGGGAGTTACGGCCAGCCAAGCCTGGTGTGACCTGTTTCATACACAAAAGGTAAACACTGAATGTTTCGTCCTGCAATAGAACACATCAAATATTTCTTGCTTAACTAATCCAAACATCGGGCATGGTGTTCAATGTTCGCGACGGGGGCATGCGGGCTAGGCTGCACTCGTCAAATTTTGCACAGACTGTTCACTTTTAGGAGAGGGTGTGCAATGCTGTGAAGCAGATCACCGGACACCCACGCGAAGGAGCAGAAAATGAGTGCCTCCAACAAGCCCCTCTCCCTTCGGGAACGCAACCGTATGAGAACCCGCGGCGACATTCTCGACACCGCAGCCGAGCTGCTGAGTTCGGAGGGGTACGCTTCGACCGCCCTTGAAGTCCTTAGCCAGCAGGCGGGTATTTCGAGGGGGACCATTTATGCCCACTTCCCGGGCGGAAGGGACGAAATTGTCCGTGAGGTGTATCTGCGGATCGCCGACGCCGTCTACGTACGGGGCATCAGCCTGCGCGATCCCCTCACGGACCCCGGTGCAAGAATTACGGCGCTGGCCACCGCGCTGGTGGAGGCGACAAAGGAGCCAAAGGGCCGGTTCTACGGGGTGATGGGACCGGACCTGGTGTCGGCCCTCTCGGATGTCATGGGCTCGACTTCCCGCTCTTTCGAAGAGCTCATCGCGCGCGATCTGAAGGATGCCAAAGACAGCGGCACTTTGCCTGAGGACGCGCCCACCGAAGCCTTGGCCGCAACCATCACCGGGGCAATCCGCGCTGCCGGGGCTGCTGCTGCACGTAGGCCGTCGGACGCCGAGCCGGCCGTCGCGGCTATCCGGCTACTCATGGACGGACTTCTCATACGAGCCACGGTCTGACCCACCGGGCTGAAAAACCACAACGGAGGAATTTGTGTCAAAACAACACTACGACGTCATTGTCATTGGATTGGGCCCCTGGGGTTCATCAGCGGCCTGGCACTTGGCGGCCCGCGGCAAGTCTGTGCTCGGCCTGGATAAGTTTGCCCCACCGCACATGCACGGTTCGCACGGAGGCGCAACACGGCTGGCCCGGCAGTCCAGCAGCGCAGGAGCCCAGTACACCACCTTCACAAAGCGGACCTTTGAGTTGTGGGACGAGTTGGCCGCGAAAACCGGGACCCGGCTGTTGGAACGTTCGGGAACTGTGTTCGTCGGTGAACCCGGATCGATGTGGTTCGACAAAACGGTGGCATCCCTGAACGCGTCCGATTTTGAGTACGATGCCCTTGACGCGTCGACGGCTCGGAAGCGGTTCCCTTGGGCCACGATTAAAGACGACGAAGTCGCCGTATGGGAGCCAAACGGCACCGTTGCCCTCGTTCACCCCGCCATCAAGGCCCTGCAGTCGGAGGCTCGCCGGCTCGGCGCAACCCTGCGCACGGGAGAAGCGGTTCAAGGCTGGGATGAGAGCGCTTCGGGCATCGTCGTGAGCACGGATCAGGGTAACTACTCGGCCGACAAGGTCGTCGTCACCGTGGGTGCCCGCGCCAACCATTTGATGCAACTGGATCTGCCCTACAAGGTGGACCGTCAGGTGCTGGCCAATTTCCGCCAGGACGGGCCACCGAAGCCGGCCATCTACTTCGCCAAGCCCCCAGGATCGGACGAGGCACCGGCTTACGGTTGCTCCGAGCCTAACGGTGAATGGAAGTTCTCTGTCCCCGGGAAGGGAAACTGGATCGATCCCGAGGACCTTAGTCAGGACCTCAGGCCCGGAGACCTCGAACGGATCCAGGAAGTCCTCAGCGCCAGGCTCCCGGACATCGACACCAACCCGGTATCGACCACCGTATGCATGTGGTCTGAGGTGGAGGACGGCCATTGGGTTATTGGTGGACACCCGGAGTCGTCCAATGTCGTCATCGGCACCGGAGACATGGGCCGGGGGTTCCGCTATGCAGCGGTTGTTGGTGAAATGCTGGCCGATCATGTCGACGGCATTTCCCGCCCCGAAACAAACCTGTTCCTGCCTTCACGCTTCGCCACAGCAAAGGCGTAAACAGTGACACCGGCAGATGTCCTGACCGCACCGTTACAGAGCTTGTGGGAGCTCGTGAAACAGTGCGAACAGTGCAGCCAGGACTACCTCCGACCCCAACACAGTGCACCTGCATTCGAACATCGAAGGACATCCAATCGTAATGACCATCGTCCCTGATACCGAAATCACCAGCATTGAGGCGGTGCTTTCGACGAACCCCGACTGGGGTGGCTGTCACGTCACCGCACATTCCCTCTCCGGCGGCCAGGCCCATAAGAACTACCTCGTGGAGGACGGTTCCCGTCGTTGCGTCGTCAAGCTCTGGAACAACTACTGGGAAACGGTAGGAGTTCTGCCCGCCGCCCACGTGGTTCTGGAGAACACGAGAATTGCCGCCGACATCGGCGTAGGCGCGCCCGTCATAACAGTCTCAAACGAACCCTTGGCGCTGGCCCTCGACTTTGTTCCGGGAGGCCACCCGAGGCTAAGCGACGACGATGACTCCGTCACCCGACTCGTCCCTGCCCTTCACCGGCTTCATCACTCCGGCCGCCGGTTCCTCAACGACATCAACCCCTTCAACCTGGCCCGACAAAGGATGGAGGCCGCCAGAAGACAAGGTATCGAGCTGCCGCCAGGAACGTCAGCCATCCAGGCCCTGATGGACCGTCTGGAGACCGTCCTGGCCCTGGATCCTTCCCAGTTTGTTCCCTGCCATTTGGACATTTGGGATGCAAACATCATCAAGGACACCTCCTCGATGACCTACAACATCATCGACTGGGATCTCGCCGGCAACTCGGACCCGTGCTACGAGATTGGATTCATTGCAGCGCAAAACGGATTCGGGAAAGAGAAGGCACGCGCACTCTTTGAGGCCTACTTCGGCAACACTGACCCGGTAAAAATGGCGCGCGCCAGGCTCTTCATGGCAGTGGCTCATTGGTCCAACAGCGGACTGTGGATCACCGCCATGGGCAACGCCGCACCCAACGACGACGCCGACTACGCAGGGGAACTGCGTACCTGTTGGGAAGGGTTGATCACTGAAATAACAGCCCCTGACTTCCCCGACTTAATAAAGGCAGCCGCAAAACCGGCAGCTCTCGTCTAACAAAACCCCCGCGCGCGTTAGCACCTAACCAGGGCTGGCTCTACGCCAGTCAATACAACTACGCCCTTAAACAGGAAAAGATTTCGGAGCAACAGATGAACGACATCACGCAGCAAGAAGCACACAAGATAGTTGAAGCGGCACGAGAGGCAGCCCTGTCCTCGGAAACCCTAATGAACATTGCCGTTGTAGACGCCGGCGGAAACCTCAAGGCCTTCACCCGCATGGACGGTGCGTGGCTTGGCAGCATCGACATCGCCATCAAGAAGGCACGCACGGCGCGCTACTTCGACATGCCGACCGGAGCCATCGGCTCCATCTCGCAGCCCGGCGGACCGCTGTTCAACATCGAAGTATCCAATGGCGGCCTGATCACCTTTCCCGGAGGCATCCCACTGACCAAAGACGGGGTCACCGTCGGCGCCATCGGTGTCAGCGGCAGCACCGTGGAAAACGACCACCTGGTCGCTACTGCCGGCGCCCAAGCCCTCTAACCGGTTGCCGGGGCCGGCCATCGACCGCCCGACCTCGGCAACACCCACCGACTCATGTTCCGGACTTAATTCCCCACCAACGGCCAAGGACAGCAATGACACTCGAAACAGCCACAGAACCGGCACCCGACGCGCTCCTTCAAGAAAGCCTCATTGACCGCCGCGAACGCACCATCGGGCGCCACTCCCCGCTGTTCTATGCCACTCCCCTGGAAATCGTCGCCGGCGAAGGCGTGTGGGTCCACGACGCCACCGGCAAGACCTACCTGGATGTCTACAACAACGTTCCCCACGTCGGACACTCCAACCCTGTCGTCCGCGAAGCAATCACAGCCCAGCTGCAGACCGTCAACCTCCACACGAGGTACCTCAACTCCCGCGTCGTTGAGTACGCGGAAAAGCTGCTGGCGCTCTTTGATTCCCCCTTGGAGCGGGTGTTTTTCACCAACAGCGGATCGGAAGCAAACGAGCTCGCGCTGCGAATCGCACGGCAACACACCGGCAACATCGGCATCCTTATTTCGGACCACAGCTACCACGGCAACACCACGACCCTTGCCGAATTGACCACCGGCCTCCAGGTCAAAGAACCCCTCGGCGCCCACGTACGCCCCCTTCGTATTCCGGACGCAGCAGGGCTGACACCGGCTAAACGAAAGCGTCTCCTCCAGGAAGCGCTGCGCGACGTCGACGCAGCCATCTCCTCGCTCCAGGCCGAAGGCTACGGCGTCTCAGCCATCCTGTATGACCCGCTGTTCTCAACCGAGGGACTCCTGCAGACCCCCGAGGGCTACATCGAGGCGGTCACCGACCGGGTCCGTGCTGCCGGGGGACTGATCATCGCGGACGAGGTCCAGTCAGGCTTCGGACGGACCGGCAACCACATGTGGGGCCACCAGGCTTTCGCCAGGACCCCTGATCTGGTGACACTTGGCAAGCCGATGGGCAACGGCCACCCCGTAGGTGGCGTCATAACCACGCACGCACTGATGGAGGAATTCGGGGAAAACAACACCTACTTCAACACGTTTGCTGGAAACCCCGTTTCGTCGGCAGCCGGCCTTGCTGTCCTGCAGGTCATGGAAGAGAACGGGCTTCTTGACAATGCACACCAACTCGGCAAATACATCGCTGACGAACTCGCAGCCCTTACTAAGGGCAACCCCAGGATCAAGAACGTACGCGGCCGGGGCCTCTTCTTTGGCCTGGAAATCGTCAATCCCGACGATGCGACGCCGGACCCTGCCGCCACCAAGGCACTCACAGAAGAGATGCGTTCCCGCGGCGTCCTGATCGGAAAGATCGGTCGCCACGAAAACGTCCTCAAAATGAGGCCACCGCTCGTCTTCGAACTCGAACACGCCCAACACATGATCGAGCAACTCCGTCTGGCACTGGAAACACTCAACGACCCAGCTGATCAAAACCAATGGTGACCATCCCGGATTCACCCGGAACAACAACTAACCACTCAATGAGGAGAATGCCATGAACACCACGCCTGTCCTTACCCAGGACTCCGTCTTCACCAGGACCATCTTCAATCCCGCCACCGGTGAACCCGTCGGCGACGCCCCCGTCCAGACGGTCGCGGACCTGCAGCACGCCATCGACGTGGCAGTCGCCGCCCAGCCCGGCTGGGCCACACTCGGCCATGAGGCACGGTCCGCTGCACTGCTGAAGGCCGCCGACGCCGTCGAAGCGCGCGCGGAAGAACTCGCCCAATTGCTGTCCCGCGAGCAGGGCAAACCGCTGAACGGCCCCAACGCCCGCTTCGAAGTCGGCGCCTGCGCCGCCTGGCTCCGCGCCGCCGCCGGGACACCGCTCGAAGCGGAAACCCTGGTCGATGACGGTGAAACCCGTGCGGAGCTACATTACCGGCCCATCGGCGTCGTCGGGGCCATCGGGCCATGGAACTGGCCCATGATGATCACCGTCTGGCAGGTCGCCCCCGCACTGAGAATGGGCAACGCCGTGGTGGTTAAACCCTCCGAATACACCCCGCTCAGCGTGCTTGCCCTCGTTGAAACCATCAACGAAGCCCTGCCCGAAGGGCTCCTCACCGTGGTCTCCGGCGGACGCGATGTAGGCGAGGCCCTCGCCTCGCACCCTTCCATCGGGAAGATCATGTTCACCGGCTCCACCGCAACGGGCAAGGCGATCATCAAATCCTCCGCGGACACCGTCAAGCGGCTCACCCTGGAGCTCGGCGGTAACGACGCCGGCATCGTCCTGCCCGACGCCGACCCGAAGGCCATCGCCGAAGGTCTGTTCTGGGGTGCCTTCATCAACACCGGCCAAACCTGCGCTGCCCTGAAACGCCTCTACGTCCACGACGACATCTACGACGCCGTCTGCGAGGAGCTCACCAATGTGGCCAAGGCCATGCCGATGGGCAACGGCCTGGACGAAAACAACGTCCTGGGACCGCTGCAGAACAAGGCACAGTACGAGATCGTCGCGAACCTGGTCGAGGCCGCCAAAGCCTCCGGGGCCCGCGTCCTCCTCGGCGGAAACCCGGACACTGACCAGCCCGGCTACTTCTACCCCACCACCCTCGTGGCCGACGTCGACAACGACAACCCACTCGTCGCCGAAGAACAATTCGGCCCTGCCCTGCCCATCATCCGCTACAGCACCATCGACGAAGCAATCCAGAAAGCAAACGCCCTCGACGTCGGCCTCGGCGCCTCCGTCTGGTCCTCCGACCTGGCAACGGCACGTGACGTCGCAACGCGCATCCAGGCAGGTACCGTCTGGATCAACAAACACGGCGCCGTCGACCCACGTATCCCTTTCGGTGGCGCGAAACAATCCGGCTACGGGCTCGAATTCGGCGTCGAAGGACTCAAACACCTCGGCGTGCCCCAGGTCATCAACGGCTGAAACACCACTGACCGGTGGGGGCAACGCCGCAGGCGGTGCCCCCACCGCGGAAGGCCAAGGCTGGGGCCCGCTTCGTAGTTACAGCGAGCGGTAGTGCCAAGCGATATTGCGGAGGATTCAATGAACCGCCATACCCATGCAGTTGAAGTAGAGGACTGGTCCATTCTCCGGGCCGGCGACAGGGTCGCCGTCTCAGAAGATCTCTTCTACCAGGACGGGCTCCAAGTAGAAGAAACCGCAGCGGACATCGGCGTGATCTGGGTCCGCAGAATTTCCAGTGGTGACCGCCAACTCCTCAGCGTCGGGACCCACAGAATCTGGCATCTCACCACCAGAAACATCTGATCCGCCGGTTCAACAGCAAGAACACAAACGAAGGTACGCATTCATGGTTCATAAAGTCCAAGCAGTTGTTGTCCGGGAGAAGAATGCTCCGGTGTCGCTGGAGACCATCCTGGTGCCGGATCCGGGCCGGGGCGAGGCGCTGGTGGACATCCTGACCTGCGGCGTCTGCCACACGGACCTGCATTACAAGCAGGGCGGCATCGGCGACGACTTCCCGTACCTGCTAGGCCATGAGGCCACCGGCGTTGTCAGCGCCGTCGGCCCGGACGTCACCTCTGTGGCGCCCGGGGACAGGGTGATCCTGAACTGGCGGGCCGTGTGCGGCCAGTGCCGCGCCTGCGCCAAGGGCCAGCCGCAGTACTGCTTCAACACCCACAACGCCACGCAGAAGATGACCCTGGAGGACGGCACTGAGTTGTCTCCCGCCCTGGGCATTGGTGCCTTCGCTGAGAAGACCCTGGTTGCTGCCGGGCAGTGCACCAAGGTAGACCCCGAGGCTGATGCCGCCGCGGTGGGGCTGCTGGGCTGCGGCATCATGGCCGGCATCGGTGCCGCCATCAACACCGGCGAGGTCAAGCGCGGCGAGTCCGTGGCAGTGATCGGCTGCGGCGGTGTGGGCATCGCCGCGATCGCCGGGGCCAGGCTGGCGGGTGCGACGACGATCATCGCCGTGGACATCGACGACAACAAGATCGGCATGGCCACGTCCCTCGGCGCCACCCATGGCGTGAACTCCAAGCAGGAGGACGCCGTGGAGGCCATCCGCGCCCTCACCGGAGGCCACGGAGCGGACGTGGTGATTGACGCCGTCGGCCGTCCCGAAACGTACAAGCAGGCCTTCTACGCCCGCGACCTCGCCGGCCGCGTGGTCCTGGTCGGCGTCCCGACCCCGGAAATGACGCTCGAACTGCCGCTCCTTGACGTCTTCGGCCGCGGTGGCTCGCTGAAGTCCTCCTGGTACGGCGACTGCCTGCCCTCCCGCGACTTCCCCATGCTCGTGTCCCACTACAAGCAGGGCAACCTGGACCTCGAGGCCTTCGTGTCCGAACGCATCAGCATCGACCAGGTGGAGGAAGCCTTCGGCAAGATGCACGAAGGCAAGGTGCTGCGGTCCGTCGTCCAGGTCCAGCGCGCTGGGGCGTCCGCATGAGCGTCACCATCGAGAACCTGGTCACCTCGGGCACGTTTTCGCTCGACGGCGGCACCTGGGACGTGGATAACAACGTCTGGATCGTGGGCAATGATGAGGAATGCGTCATCATCGACGCACCCCACGACGCCGCCGCGATCATCAACCAGGTCCGCAACCGCAAGGTCAAAGCCATCCTGCTCACGCACGCGCACAACGACCACATCGGCGCCGCCCGCGAAGTCGCTGACGCCCTGGGCGCCCCGATCCTCCTGAACGCCGAGGATCTGGTGCTCTGGGAGCAGGTCTACCCGGACGCGAAACCGGACGCTTACCACTCCGACGGTGAGGTGTTCGAGGTGGGCGGGGCGACGCTGAAGGCCATCCATACCCCGGGCCACTCCCCGGGGTCCACCTGCTTCTACCTCGAAAGCGAAGGCACGGTCTTCACCGGAGACACGCTGTTCAACGGCGGCCCCGGCGCCACCGGCCGGTCCTACAGCGACTACCCCACCATCCTCACCTCCATCCGCGGACGGCTCCTGACGCTGCCCGCGGAAACGGTGGTCCGCGCCGGCCACGGCGACAACACCACCATCGCCGCAGAGCAGGAAACGCTGGCGAAGGTCCCGCAGTAGTGGCAGGAACAACGCAATAAGCCAGTGAAAAGCGAGCCGTGAACATCCGGTGCGCTTTTCAAAGACACCGCGAGGGCGACCCACGCGTCAGGTGCCGTACCCTCCGAGGTCTTCGCCGAACGACAACGCCATCGTTCCGCTGCGCTTCAGCGCGTCTACCACCACGGCCGGCTCGATGGCCTGCGCCCGGGTGGCCCATGCAGACTCTTTCAGGTAGCTAGAGAGTGCCGCGCGGCTGGGAAAGACGGCATCGACAACAAGCTGGAAGTCACCGGCGAGGACCGCAGCGTACCGGACTGACGGGGAAGGAAGCATTTCCGCTTCCACGCGGTCCAGTTCCGGAAACGGCACTTTGATCCACAGCAGCACCTCTACCGGCAAGCCGAGCAGCGCAGGCTCGAAGACTGCGCGGATGAACAGTGTGCCCTCGCGCCGCATCCGTGCGACCCTGCGCTGGGCGGTCTGCACCGAGAGTCCAGTGATGCGCGCCAGTTCCTCATAGCTGGCGTGGCCATCGCGTTCCAGTGCCCGGAGAATCTGCCGGTCCTCTTTGCCCAGCTGCTCAACATGCTCCAGTGCGGTCGGAGCCTCCGAGTAGCGGGTTCCGCTCATCGCTTCAATTTCTTCCGGCGTCAGGACGCCGGGATTCCACTGGTGCATGGTCCCGAGATAGCTCAGGACCGGATACGTGGCCGCCGATCTCACCCCCGGGATACTCCCTATGTCCCGGTCAACGGCTCAGCAAACTTAGAGGCAGGCTGGAAATCTCCGCGGCGCAGTCCGCGGACCCAATGAGGATGTAGGTGTACGTCCAAAAGAACGACGACGACGGGCGGCTGCTCGCACAATGGGCCTATAGAGCCTGAAGACCAAACAACGGACGACGGCGGGATTCCCGCCGTCGTCCGTTGTCATCCTGATCGCTGCTATCGCAGCAGCGCCGAGCCACTACGCCCGAGGACCTACTGCTGTCAAGTTTTGTCAACACTCAAAGAAGAAACAGGCGCTTGACCTGCGGAAACACTGTGCCCGAGGTGGGACTCGAACCCACACACCTTTCGATACCGCATTTTGAGTGCGGCGCGTCTGCCAATTCCGCCACTCGGGCGCGGATTACATGAACCGAAGGTACGCCCACAGCTGACTGTGAGCAACGCGATCGCTTCACGTACGCGGAATTACTCTACATGCAGATAGGCTGAATTCCAGAATCGCGCCGCCGTCGCCGCAAACGAACCCCTGCAAGCCAAGTACAACCGCGGTGGCACCTAAGATAGTGCTGTCCCGCCGTACCTTTTCAAGGAGATCCCGTGACTGAACAGACGGAGTCCAAGCCCACGTCCCAGCCGGCGCGCCGCGTCATTGTGGCAGAGGATGAAACCCTCATCCGCCTCGACATCATCGAGATCCTGCGCGGCGAAGGCTACGACGTCGTGGGCGAGGCGGACAACGGCGAGAAGGCCGTCCAGCTCGCCGAGGAACTGAAGCCGGACCTGGTCCTCATGGACGTCAAGATGCCCGTCATGGACGGCATCTCCGCGGCCGAAAAGATCGTCAAGGCCCGCATCGCCCCCGTGGTGCTGCTGACCGCCTTCAGCCAGAAGGAACTCGTGGAGCGTGCCCGCGACGCCGGCGCGATGGCGTACGTGGTGAAGCCGTTCACCCCGGCGGACCTCATCCCCGCCCTGGAAATCGCGCTCTCCCGCCACGAGGAAATCAAGGCCCTCGAAAGCGAAGTCTCCGACCTGCAGGAGCAGTTCGCCACCCGCAAGCTTGTCGAACGTGCCAAGAGCCTCCTCACCACCAAGATGGGCCTGACGGAACCGGAAGCCTTCCGCTGGATCCAGAAGACCTCCATGGACCGCCGCCTCAGCATGCGTGAGGTCGCCGAAACCATCATCAACCAGGTCAACTAGGCCGCGGGCCGGCCGGACAGGCATTACGACGCCGGCCCGGTCACCGAAAGCCCAACGTCACCAACGCAAAAGGACCCCTGCCAACCGGCAGGGGTCCTTTCACGTTGGAGGCTAGGCCTGGGCGGCCTGGTTCCTCTTCTTCTTTTCCGGCCAGGGGCCGAGCTTTTCCTTGTTGCTCGCGAGCTCTCCGGCGCGGGTGGAGTCGGCGAGGTCGCCCACCTTGTGCACCTTCAGGGAGTTCGTGGAGCCAGCCTTTCCGGGAGGCGAGCCGGCAGCGATGACCACCAGGTCACCGTCCTCCACCAGGCCCATTTCCTCGAGGCTGCGGTCAACCTGCGCGGTCATGGCGTCGGTGTGGTCCACCATCTGCACGAGCACCGGCTGGATGCCCCACGTCAGGGCCATCTGGTTCCAGACCTGCTCCACCGGGGTGAACGCAAACACCGGCTTAATGGGCCGCAGGCGGGACAGGCGCCGCGCGGAGTCGCCGGACTGGGTGAACGCACAGATGTACTTGGCGTCCAGCTGGTCGGCGATTTCGACGGCGGCACGCGTGATGGCACCGCCACGGGTCCGGGGCTTGGTGCCCAGCGGGGGGACGCGCTCCAGGCCGTGGACCTCGGTGGATTCGATGATCCGGGCCATGGTCTTGACCGTCTCGATGGGGTACTTGCCGACGCTGGTCTCACCGGAAAGCATGACCGCGTCAGCACCGTCCAGGACGGCGTTGGCGCAGTCGGACGCCTCTGCCCGGGTGGGGCGCGGGTTATCGATCATGGACTCGAGCACCTGGGTGGCTACGATGACCGGCTTCGCCCAGCGGCGGGCCAGCTCAATGGCGCGCTTCTGCACGATCGGAACTTCCTCCAACGGAAGCTCAACACCGAGGTCGCCACGGGCCACCATGATCGCGTCGAACGCGTCGATGATCTCCGGCAGCTGCTCAACGGCCTGCGGCTTCTCGATCTTGGCGATGACCGGCACGCGGCGGCCTTCCTCGTCCATGATCTCGTGCACCCGGGCAATGTCGGAAGCGTCGCGGACGAAGGACAGGGCCACCAGGTCGACGCCGCGGCGCATCGCCCAGCGCAGGTCGTCCTCATCCTTTTCGCTCAGCGCGGGAACGTTGACGGCCACGCCCGGGAGGTTGATGCCCTTGTTGTTGGACACCATGCCGCCGACGGTCACCTCGGCGACGACCTTGACGTCGTCCACCTCGATGGCACGCAGGGCCACCTTGCCGTCGTCGATCAGCAGGGCGTCGCCCACCCGGACGTCCTCGGTGAGGCTCTTCAGGGTGGTGGAGCAGATCTCCTGGGTACCGGGAACGTCCTCGGTGGTGATGGTGAAGATGTCACCAACGGCCAGCGCATGCGGACCATCGACGAAACGTCCCAGACGGATCTTGGGACCCTGCAGGTCGGCCATGATCGCCACGGCCTTGCCCAGGTCGGAGGCCGCCTTGCGGACGTTTTCGTAGGTGTTGTCATGCACGGTGTAGTCGCCGTGGCTCATGTTCATGCGGGCGACGTCAACGCCAGCCTCCAGCACAGCCAGGGTGTTCTCGTAGCTGGCAATTGCCGGGCCGAACGTAGCCACAATTTTTGCGCGTCTCATATACCTACCCTATTGGTCTCTTGCATTGGTTAAGTTGTCGGCGAGGTGAACCCTCGATGCACCCCTAGAGGACGGCGATGGCACGGTCCGTCGGCGCAACGGGTGCGGGGAGGATGGTGCTTCCCATCAGGTACTTGTCCACGGCTGCTGCGGCGGCACGGCCTTCGGCGATGGCCCATACGATCAGGGACTGTCCGCGGCCGGCGTCACCGGCTACGAAGACACCTTCGGTGTTGGTCATGTAGTAGCCGTCGCGGGCAACGTTGCCGCGGCCGTCGAATTCGGCGTGCACCTGCTCGTTGATGCCGGCCGGCTCAGCGCCGGTGAAGCCGAGGGACAGGAACACCAGGTCGGCCGGGATGATCCGCTCGGTGCCGGCCTTGGGCAGGCGCTTGCCGTCCACGAACTCCGTCTCGGCCACCTTGACCCCGGTCAGCCTGCCGTTCTCGCCAACGAACTCGACGGTGGAGGCGAGGTAGGTGCGTTCGCCGCCTTCCTCGTGTGCGCTGGCCACCTCGAACAGGTTGGGGAACGTCGGCCACGGCTGGTGGCTGGCACGTTCGGACGGCGGCTGCTTGCCGATCGCGAGGGTGGTGACGGACGCAGCGCCGTGCCGGTGGGCGGTACCCAGGCAGTCCGCACCGGTGTCGCCGCCGCCGAGGATCACCACGTGCTTGCCGTGGGCGTTAATCTGGTTTTCGATGGTTTCCCCGGCTACCGCACGGTTGGCGGGCACCAGGTAGTCCATGGCGAAGTGGACGCCGTCCAGGTCGCGGCCCGGGATGGGCAGGTCACGCGGGACGGTGGCACCGGTGCAGACCACGACGGCGTCGTAGCGCCTGCGCAGCTGCTCCCAAGTCACGTCGGTGCCAACGGCCACTCCGGTCCGGAAGCGGGTGCCTTCGGCCTTCATCTGCTCGACGCGGCGGTCCACCTGCTCCTTTTCCATCTTGAAGTCGGGGATGCCGTACCGGAGCAGGCCGCCGATCTTGTCGTCCCGCTCATAGACGGCCACGGTGTGGCCCACCCGGGTGAGCTGCTGGGCGACGGCCAGGCCTGCAGGGCCGGAACCAACCACGGCCACGGTCTTGCCGGTGAGGCGCGCGGGCGGCAGCGGGTTGACCCAGCCGTTGTCCCAGGCCTCGTCGATGATCGAGACCTCAACCTGCTTGATGGTCACGGCGGGCTGGTTGATCCCCAACACGCAGGACGCCTCGCAGGGTGCCGGGCAGAGCCGGCCGGTGAACTCCGGGAAGTTGTTCGTGGCATGCAGCCGCTCGATCGCTTCCTCGCCCTTGTCGCGCCACATGAGGTCGTTCCACTCGGGAATCAGGTTCCCCAGCGGGCAGCCCTGGTGGCAGAACGGGATGCCGCAGTCCATGCACCGGCCGGCCTGGGCCTTCAGCGTGCCCTTCTCCTGCGCCTCATAAACCTCTTTCCAGTCCATGATGCGGACGGGAACGGGACGGCGCGGCTGGGTTTCACGCTGGCGTACTTTCAGAAATCCGCGTGGATCAGCCACCGGTCACCTCCAGGATTCGAGACCAAACTTCTTCGCCGTCCGGGTCAAGGCCCTCTTCGATGGCGTCGAGACGGGTTTGCAGCACGGCCGCGTAATCGCGCGGCAGCACCTTGGTGATGCGGGCGGCGGTGTCATCGAAGTTCTCGAGGAGGCGCGCCGCCAGCTGGGAGTCAGTTTCTTCCACGTGCTTGACCAGCAGGCCGTGGACGATGTCGCGGTCCTCGGCGTCCAGCTCGCGGAGCTGGAGTTCGCCGGACTGCAGGGCGTCCTTGTTGACCTTGGCAGTGTCCAGGTCCAGGACGTAGGCGGTGCCGCCGGACATGCCGGCACCGAAGTTGCGGCCGGTGCGGCCGATGATCAGTGTCTGGCCGCCGGTCATGTACTCGCAGCCGTGGTCGCCGATGCCTTCAACGACGGCGGTGGCACCGGAGTTGCGGACCAGGAACCGTTCGCCCACCTGGCCGCGCAGGAACAGCTCACCGCTGGTGGCGCCATAGCCGATGACGTTGCCGGCGACGACGTTCGTCTCCGCCTTGAACACGTTGGTCCGGTCCGGCCGGACGATGATCCGGCCGCCGGAGAGGCCCTTGCCCACGTAGTCGTTCGAGTCACCGAAGAGCCGCAGGGTGATGCCTGCGGGCAGGAAGGCGCCCAGCGACTGCCCGGCAGTGCCGTTCAGTGTGATGTCGATGGTGTCGGTGGCCAGGACGTCGGTACCAAAGGTCTTGGTGACAACGTGGCCCAGCATGGTGCCCACCGAACGGTCGGTGTTGATGACGTCCACTGTGATCTTGACCGGGCTGCGGTCCGTCAGCGCTTCTGTGGCCATGGTGATCAGCCGCTGGTCGAAGTGCTTGTCCAGCTCATGGTTCTGGCCGGTCATGTTGCGCAGCGGCGCGTCGTCGTCGAACTCCAGGCCGTGCAGGATCGGATCCAGGTCCAGGCCCTCGGCCTTCCAGTGGTCGATGGCCTCACGGGTGTCCAGGACCTCGGCGTGGCCGATGGCCTCCTCCAGGCTCCGGAAACCGAGCTCCGCGAGGATCTCGCGGACTTCCTCGGCAAGGAACTCGAAGAAGTTGACCACGAACTCCGGCTTGCCGCTGAAGCGGGCGCGCAGCTCGGGGTTCTGCGTAGCAACGCCCACCGGGCAGGTGTCCAGGTGGCAGACGCGCATCATGATGCAGCCTTCCACCACCAGCGGGGCGGTGGCGAAACCGAACTCCTCACCGCCCAGCAGCGCGGCGATGACGACGTCGCGGCCGGTCTTGAGCTGGCCGTCCACCTGCACCACGACGCGGTCGCGCAGGCCGTTGAGCATCAGCGTCTGCTGGGTCTCGGCCAGGCCGAGCTCCCACGGGACACCGGCGTGCTTGAGCGAGTTCAGCGGCGAGGCGCCGGTGCCGCCGTCGTGTCCGGAGACAAGTACGACGTCGGCCTTCGCCTTGGTCACGCCGGACGCCACGGTGCCGATCCCGACTTCCGAGACAAGCTTCACGTGGACACGGGCGGAGGGGTTGGCGCGCTTGGCATCGTAGATGAGCTGCGCCAGGTCCTCGATCGAATAGATGTCGTGGTGCGGGGGCGGGGAGATCAGCCCGACGCCGGGGGTCGAGTGCCGGGTACGGGCCACCCACGGGTAGACCTTCTGCGCCATCAGCTGGCCGCCCTCGCCGGGCTTGGCGCCCTGCGCCATCTTGATCTGGATGTCGTCGGCGTTGGTCAGGTAGAGGCTGGTTACGCCAAACCGGCCGGACGCGATCTGCTTGACGGCTGAGCGGCGCTTCGGGTCCAGGAGTCGGTCAACGTCTTCGCCGCCCTCACCGGTGTTGGACTTGCCACCCAGCTGGTTCATGGCGATGGCCAGCGTCTCGTGGGCCTCCTGGGAGATGGAGCCGTAGCTCATGGCGCCCGTGGAGAACCGCTTGACGATGCTGGAGACGGGTTCCACTTCCTCGAGCGGAACGGACGGGCGCTCGTTCTTGAACTTGAGCAGGCCGCGGAGGGTCATCAGGTTGGTGGACTGGTCGTCCACTCCCCTGGTGTACGCCTTGAAGATGTCGTAGCGGCGCTCACGCGTGGCGTGCTGCAGCCGGAACACCGTCTCAGGGTTGAACAGGTGCGGCTCACCGTCGCGGCGCCACTGGTACTCGCCGCCGCCCAGCAGGGGGCGGTGAGGCTGCTCGATGCCGCCCTCCGGGTAGGCCATCTGGTGCCGCGCCGAAACCTCGGCGGCAATCACGTCCAGGCCCACGCCGCCCAGCTGGGAGTGCGTGCCGGCGAAGAATTCGTCCACGAGTTCCTGGCCCAGGCCCAGGGCCTCGAAGGTCTGGGCCCCGGTGTAGGAGGCAACGGTGGAGATGCCCATCTTGGACATGATCTTCAGGACGCCCTTGCCCAGCCCCTTGATGAGGTTGTAGACGCCGTCCTGCGGGGTAACACCGGTGACGTCGCCGGCAGCGATCAGCTGCTCTACGGACTCCATGGCCAGATACGGGTTGACGGCGGAGGCGCCGTAGCCGATCAGGACGGCAACGTGGTGCGTCTCGCGGACGTCGCCGGCCTCGACCACCAGGGCGGTCTTGGTGCGGTTGGCACTGCGCAGCAGGTGGTGGTGCACGGCGCTGACCAGCAGCAGCGACGGGATGGGCGCCCATTGGGCGTTGGAGTCACGGTCGGAGAGCACGATGTACTGCACGCCGCGGTTGATGGCGCCGGACACCTGCTCGCAGATTTCGGTGAGCCGTGCGCGCAGCGCGTTCTCGCCGCCTTCGGGCCGGTAAAGGCCGCGGACCTTCATAGCCACGCGGTTGCCGTCGGCGTCCTCGATGTTGGCGATCTTGGCGAGCTGGTCGTTGTTGATCACCGGGAATGGCAGCTGGACCTGCGGCTGGCGGACCTGCTTGGTGTCCAGGAGGTTGCCGTTGGGGCCGATGGCGCAGGTCAGGGACGTGACCAATTCTTCGCGGATGGCGTCCAGCGGCGGGTTGGTCACCTGCGCGAAGGACTGCACGAAGTAATCGAAGAGCAGGCGCGGGCGCTTGGACAGCACCGCCACGGGGGTGTCCGAACCCATGGCGCCCAGCGGCTCGGCACCGGTGCGGGCCATCGGGCCCAGCAGGATCTTCAGTTCCTCGGTGGTGTAGCCGAAGGTTCGCTGGCGGATGTTCACGGACGCAGCCGTGTGCACCACGTGTTCGCGCTCGGGCAGTTCGTCGAGGTCGATCAGGTTGTCCTTGACCCAGTCGGCCCACGGGTTGGCCGCGGCCACTTCGGCCTTGACCTCTTCATCGTCGATGATGCGGCCGGCTTCGGTGTCCACCAGGAACATCTTGCCAGGGGACACGCGGCCCTTCTTGACCACCTTGGAGGGCTCGACGTCGATCACGCCTACCTCGGAGGCGAAGACGATCAGACCGTCCTCGGTGATCCAGAAGCGGCCGGGGCGCAGGCCGTTGCGGTCCAGGGTGGCACCCACCAGATTGCCGTCAGTGAAGGAAACGGCGGCAGGGCCGTCCCAGGGTTCCATCAGAAGCGAGTGGTACTCGTAGAACGCGCGGCGGGCTGGATCCATGGTGGCGTGGTTTTCCCAGGCCTCGGGGATCATCATCATGATCGCGTGCGTAATGGGGCGGCCGGAGAGCCACAGCAGTTCCGCCACCTCGTCGAAGGACGCGGAGTCGGAGGCGCCGGGCGTGCAGATGGGGTACAGCTCTTCCGGAGAGTCCCCCAGCAGCGGGTTGGCGAGCTGGGACTGGCGGGCACGCATCCAGTTCCGGTTGCCCTTGACGGTGTTGATTTCACCGTTGTGGGCGATGGTCCGGAACGGCTGCGCGAGGGGCCAGGACGGGAAGGTGTTGGTGGAGAAGCGCGAGTGCACGATGGCAAGCTTGGTCTTGAACCGCTTGTCCGACAGGTCCGGGTAGAACGGCTCTAACTGGGCGGTGGTGAGCATGCCCTTGTAGACGATGGTGCGGGAGGACAGGGACGGGAAATAGACGCCGAACTTGTTCTGGGCACGCTTGCGGATGCGCCAGGCGCGGGCATCGAGCTCGTTGCGGTCCAGTTCCCCACCGTCGGCGGATGCCAGGAACGGCTGGGAGAAGTAGGGCATGCAGGCGCGCGCCATGGCCCCGACGAGATCCGCGACGACGGGCACTTCGCGCCAGCCGAGGACCTTCAGGCCCTCGTCGGCGGCCAGGCCCTCGATGCCGGCCTTGGCGGCGTCGGCTTCGCGCTGCTCGGCGGGCAGGAAGGCGGTGCCGGCAACGTACTGGCCGGGGGCAGGCAGTTCGAACTCGGTGACGGCACGGAAGAATTCGTCCGGGATCTGCATGAGCAGCCCGGCGCCGTCCCCGGTTCCCTCGTCCGCGCCCACGGCACCGCGGTGTTCAAGGTTGCGCAGCGCGGTCAGTGCGGCATCGACGATGTCGTACCCGGGCTCGCCGCGCAGCGTCGCGATGATCGCGAGACCGCAGGCGTCCTTCTCCTGTTCCGGGTTGTACAGCCCGGCAGCCTCCGGCATGGCGGCAAAGCGCTTGAACGGCGACATTGCAGCCTCAGGCTGATCCGGTTCGGACCAGCTGGGAGTGTTAAGAGTTTGGGTCATGGGAGACGTCCTTCCTCCTGATCGTGCGTATGGAAGGGACACCGTTGGCCCCACTCGTCGGCGCCGTTGCAGGGGCACAACAAAGTGTTGATTACTGGAAATTGTAGGTCAGCGCAGCCTGCTGAACTAACGGTTACGCAGGCCCCTGCCCGAGGCAACACCGGACAGCAGTTTCACGCTGTACGGACGGTGCCCCATGCCACGACATTGTGGTTTCGGGCTCTTCGAGCGGTGGCTCTGCTGCCCTGCCCGGCCGGCGCCCTACTTCCCGGTGCCGGCCTCCGATGCGGGTCCTGTGGCTGTGCTGCCGGAGTGCCCGGCAACCGTCGCATCAGGTCCGGGCTTGGCGCCGGCCGATGCAGCCTCGGCTTCTTCCGTGGGGTCGGAAGTACGCCTGGAACCGCTGTGGTTATCAGGGAGATTACCACGCGAATCACTATCTGAGACAACGGCGTCCGGATCACGGACTTCTGTGACTGTCCCGGTATCCGGTCCCTCCTCGGCGTCCCGCACAGGCCCGTGGCCCGGGAGGTAGACGGTGTCCGGCTCCGGCCGGCCCTTGAGGCCCAGCAGTATGAAGGCGATCAGCGCCGCGAGGAACACGAAGATGCTGGTCCACACGTTGAGGCGCGTCGTGATGCCGAAGATGTTGATCTGTTCGGCGTCGTCGATCCGCATCGCTTCGATCCAGACGCGGCCCAGCGTGTAATACATGGCGTACAGCCAGAAGAGCCGGCTCCGGCGGAAGTGGAAGCGCCGGTCCAAGGCGAGCAGGATCAGCACGCCTGCCAGGTTCCACAGCGATTCATAGAGGAAGGTGGGGTGGAACAGGGTGTCCGCCGGCATGCCGGCCGGGAAGTTGGGGCTGTCGGCGTCGACCTGCAGCCCCCACGGCAGCGTGGTGGGACCGCCGAAGAGTTCCTGGTTGAAGTAGTTCCCCCAGCGGCCCACCGCTTGGGCAAGGAGCAGTCCGGGGGCGGCTGCATCCACAAAGGCGCTGAGCTTGACGCCACTGCGGCGGCAACCGATCCAGGCCCCCACGGCGCCCAGGACCACGGCACCCCAGATCCCCAGGCCGCCGCGCCAGATCTGCGGGATCAGCGAGAGGTCTCCGGTGCCGTCAAAGCCGGGACCGAAGTAAGCGTCCGGGGAGGACACGACGTGATAGAGCCGGCCGCCGATGATGCCCAGTGGGATGGCCCAGATCACGATGTCCCAGACACTGCCTTCAGGGGCGCCGCGCTTGGCCCAGCGGACGGAGGTCAGCCACAGGCCGACGATGATGCCCGCAAGGATGCACAAGGCGTAGGCGTGGATCCGCAAGGTTCCCCAGGGCAGGGGAATATCAAAGCCGGACCAGTCCGGGCTCGGGATGCTGGCGGGGACCAGGCCTGGCGCCAGGGCTGCCGCCTGAAGGAGTGGCTGCATGGCCTAGGCCCCGGCTTCCTGGGTGCGGCCGGTTTCCGGCACCAAACCCGTGCTGAGGTCTTTGGTGAGGGCGGCGGCGGCGTCCACTCCGCCGTCCCGCAGGGATGCCACCAGGGCGGTGCCCACGATGACGCCTTCGGCGTACGCGGCGATTTCCCGGACCTGGTCCGCGGTGGAGACGCCAAGTCCCACACAAACACGTTCGGCTCCGGCGGCATGGGCCGCTGCCACAACGTCCTTCGCCGCCGTGCTGACGGATGCCCGCGCACCGGTCACGCCCATGATGGAGACGGCGTAGACGAAGCCGCGGCTGGCGTCCACGGTCCGCTGCATGCGCTCGGCAGTGGAGGACGGGGCCACCAGGAACACCCGGTCCAGGCCGTACTTGTCCGACGCTGCCACCCACTCGGCGGCCTCGTCCGGGATGAGGTCGGGGGTGATGAGCCCCGCTCCCCCGGCCTCGGCCAGCCGGCGGGAGAACTCGTCCACGCCCATGCGGACCACGGGGTTCCAGTAGGTCATGACCAGGACGGCGGCGTCGGTCCTGCTGGTGATGCCGGCCACGACGTCGAAGACCTGGCTGACGTGGAAGCCCTTGGCCAGGGCTTCGGTGGTGGCGGCCTGGATGACCTGGCCGTCCATGACCGGATCCGAGTACGGGATGCCGATCTCAATCAGGTCGGCACCGTTCTCAGCCAGGGCAATGCCGGCGGCGATGGTGTGCTCCACGCTGGGGTACCCGGCGGGGAGATAGCCGATGAGGGCGGAACGTCCCTGCGCCCGGGCCCGGTCAATGGCGGCTGCCGACTTGCTGGTCATCTCTGCGCTGCTCACAGCTGCTCCCCCTCTTTGCCGATTTCGGATTCGGCGGAATTCTTGTCCAACAGGTCAAACCATTCGGCCGCGGTGGCCACGTCCTTATCGCCGCGCCCGGACAGGTTCACGATGATGATCTTTTCGCCGGCTGAATCGGCGTCCTCGGCGGCGAGCCGCTCGCCAACCTTGATGGCGCCGGCCAGGGCGTGCGAGGACTCGATGGCGGGAATGATGCCCTCGGTGCGGCACAGCAGGCGGAAGGCCTCCATGGCCTCGCTGTCCGTGATGGGCTCGTAGCTGACCCGTCCAATATCGGCCAGGTAGGAGTGTTCCGGACCGACGCCCGGGTAGTCCAGGCCCGCCGAGATGGAGTGCGACTCGATGGTCTGCCCGTCGTCGTCCTGCATCAGGTAGGACCGTGCGCCGTGCAGGACGCCGGGCTTGCCCAGCGTGATCGTGGCGGCGTGGCGGCCCGTGTCCACGCCGTCGCCGCCAGCCTCGAAACCGTAGATCTTCACGGAAGGATCGTCCAGGAAGCCGTGGAAAATGCCGATGGCGTTGGAACCGCCGCCGATGCACGCACACACGGCGTCCGGGAGGCGGCCTTCCTGCTCCAGGATCTGGGCGCGGGCTTCCTCCCCGATGACCTCATGGAAGTAGCGGACCATGGCGGGGAACGGGTGGGCGCCGGCGGCAGTCCCCAGCAGGTAGTGGGTGTTCGAAACGTTGGCAACCCAGTCCCGGAGGGCTTCGTTAATAGCGTCCTTGAGGGTCTGGGATCCGCTGGTCACGGGGATGACCTTGGCACCGAGGAGTTCCATCCGGGCAACGTTCAGTGCCTGGCGGCGGCAGTCCTCGGCGCCCATGTAGACCACGCATTCCAGGCCCAGGAGTGCTGCCGCGGTGGCGCTGGCGACGCCGTGTTGGCCTGCGCCGGTTTCGGCGATGATGCGGGTTTTGCCCATGCGCTTGGCGAGCAATGCCTGGCCCAGGACGTTGTTGATCTTGTGCGATCCGGTGTGGTTGAGGTCCTCGCGCTTGAGGAACACCCGTACTCCCCCGGCGTGCTGGGAGAACCGCTTTGCTTCGGTGAGCAGGGACGGCCGGCCCGAGTAGTTCTTGTTCAGGTCCGCGATCTGCGCCCGGAAATCGGGATCGTCCTTGGCCTTGTTGAAGGTCTCTTCCAGTTCGTCCAGGGCGGCGATGAGCGACTCGGGCATCCATCGCCCGCCGTAGTTGCCGAAGTACGGCCCCGGGGCGTGGCGGAGGGATCCGCCCTGCAGGAATGCTTCCGTAGTGATGTTGTCAGCTTTTCCTGAGGGTGCGTCAGCCATCGTTCCTGTCCTGTTCAGAGTTGGTCGGTCAAAAGCATGCTGTTCCGGCGGCGCCGGACGGGTGTTCCTGCGGCCCGGCGGCAGGCCGGACGCGCAGGGGTTTGGGTCCCGGTGTGGTCAGGCCCGGGCGGCGATGGCTGCGGCACCTGCCGCAGTGAATTCGGCAATCCGCTCCCGTGGGGTGGCGTGGCTGACCAAAGCCTCGCCCACCAGGATGGCATTGGCGCCACTGGCGGCGTAGTGCGTGACATCGTCGGCGTCGCGGACGCCGGATTCGGCCACCACGACCGCCTCCGCGGGGATCATTCCTGCCAGTGAGGCGAAGAGGGAACGGTCGACGTCGAGCGTCTTCAAATTGCGCACGTTGACGCCGATGATCCGGGCGTTGGCAGCGACGGCCCGCTCGATTTCCTCTTCCGTGTGGGTCTCCACCAGCACATTCATGCCAAGGTCCCGGCTGAGCGCGCTGAACTCGGAAAGCTGCGCATCCGAAAGGGCGGCAACGATGAGGAGGATGAGGTCGGCGCCGTGCGCGCGGGCCTCCCAGATCTGGTACTCGTCGAGCGTGAAGTCCTTGCGCAGCAGCGGGGTGTCGACGGCGGCGCGCACGGCATCGAGGTCGGCGAGGGACCCGTTGAAGCGGCGCTGCTCGGTGAGGACGCTGATGACGGAGGCACCGCCGTCAGCGTACTGCCGGGCGAGTGACGCCGGATCGCCGATGCTGGCGAGGTCGCCCTTGGAGGGGCTGCGGCGCTTGATTTCGGCGATGACTTTCAGCTGTTCCCGGGTTGGGGAGGTTCCGCCAAGGGCCGCCCAGGCGTCGCGGGCAGGTGCCGCGGCCTGGGCACGGTCCTTCAGCTCGGCCAGGGAAACGAGCCGCTTCCTGGCCTCCATATCCTCCTTGACACCGGCGTTGATGTCATCGAGAACAGTCGCCATCAGTGGCCGGAGTTCTTCAGCTTGCTGCCTTCGACGCCGTAGCCTGCCTTGCGCATGACGTAACCGAGGATCAGGCCGATGACCATGACAACGGCGCCGCCAATGAAGATGGGCGTGCTGGCGATGACGAAGGCGATGGCTGCGATGAGCGCGCCGACCAGCATGACAATGACGCAGGTCCAGGCGGCCGGGCTGTTGCCGTGGCCCAGTTCCTGGCTGTGGTCAATGGTGCCGGGGGCCACCGTGCGGGTGCCTGACTTGGAAACGGACGCAGGTGCTTTGCTCATGGAAATCTCCTCAGGATGGATACTGCTTACATTCTGCCATTTTTTGGCTGCCCCCCGCGTACCGGCGGGCGTCGACGCCTTGACCGCGGCGGCAGCCCCTGGCCTTACGTGGGGTCCTCACCGCGTGACAGCCGGTCCCAGCTGTCGATTTCGTCCACGGGGCCCGCGGGTGCCGCAGCCCCCGCGGCGGCGGGCGGGTCATACTTCGTCCGCGACTTCCAGTAACGGGATGCGGGGAGGATCAGCAGGGCGGCCAGCACCAACAGGCAGCCGGCGACGACGGCGAGCATCGGGAAGGGGGTGAGCTCGACGTGGGCCTGGCTGCCGGAGATGCCCGTGGCGGCTGCAATGCTCCCCTGCGCCGCCGCCAGTGGGTCAGCCAGGACGGTGCCTGCGGCGGCTGCCACCCCGGCGGAGGCAAGGACGATGATGGCGGTGATGAACCACCGGGCGATCCTGCCCGCAATGGCTGCGGCCAGGCCGCCGGCCAGGGCCACGAGGGCCAGGGCCGTTACGGTGGTGGCTGCCTTGCTGCCTTGGACCTGGATGGCGTTTTGTGCGCCGGCCTGGCCCACCTGGTTCGGGTCCAGGGTGGCGCTAATCCATGTCTGGGTGGTGGTGCCGAAGGCGGCCAGGGCCAGGAGGGTGATCAGCATGACCAGGGTCGATTTGCGCGCCCACACCGGCACCGGCCGTTTCTTCCCGGCTTTTTTGGGGCGGTCCGCAGCGATGCCCGGATCCGCCATCAGGACTCCGTCCCGCCGGGGAGGGAGTCCGCGGAAATGTTGTGCAGCGACCCGGCCGTGTGGACCGCCCGCAGCGGGGCGGCGGCCTTGTTGACGGTTTCGAGGGCCTCGGTGGGGTTCACGGAGTCTGCCACGATGCCGCCGCCGGCCTGCACGTACGCGCGGCCTTCCCGGATCAGGGCGGACCGGATGGCGATGGCCATGTCCATGTCGCCGGCGAAGTCCAGGTAGCCGACCACGCCGCCGTAGATGCCGCGGCGGTGGGGTTCCAGCTCGTCGAGGAGGCGCAGCGCCCTGGGTTTGGGCGCTCCGGACAGGGTTCCTGCCGGGAACGTGGCCTTGAGTACGTCGTAGGCCTTGGCCGCGGGTGCCAGCCGGCCCACCACGGTGGACACCAGGTGCATGATGTGGCTGAAACGCTCCACCTCCATGAACTGGGTGACGTCCACGGTGCCTGCCACGCAGACCTTGGAGAGGTCGTTGCGGGACAGGTCCACCAGCATGAGGTGCTCGGCGCGTTCCTTCTGGTCCGCCAGGAGTTCCTCGGCGAGGGCCTTGTCCGCTTCCACGGTCTTGCCGCGCGGCCGGGAGCCGGCGATGGGGTGGGTGATGACTTCGCCGCCCGTGACCGTCACCAGTGCTTCCGGCGAGGACCCCACAATCGAGTACTCGCGGCCTTCGGCGTCGGCCAGGCTGAAGATGTACATGTAGGGGCTGGGGTTGGTGTTGCGCAGCACCCGGTACACGTCCAGCGCGGACGCCTGGCATTCCATCTCGAAACGGCGTGAAATCACCACCTGGAAGACCTCGCCGTCCACGATGGCTTCCTTGCCGCGGTCCAGCGCTGCGAGGTATTCGGCCTCGTCCCACCGCTCCTGGACGCTGGAGGCGAAGTCCAGGGCAGCAGGCGTAAGGACGGAGACGGGCTGCACCACGGGGGCGCTGATCTTGGCCAGGAGTTCCTTGACTCGCGCCACGGCGTCGTGCCACGCCTCGTCCACCCGCTCGGAGCTGTTGTCGAAGTTGATCGCGTTGGCAATCAGCAGGACTGTGCCGTCCACGTTGTCATGCACGGCCATGTCGGTAACCAGGTTCAGCGCCATCTCCGGCAGCTGCAGGTCGTCTTCCGGCGGGCTGACCAGGCGTTCCCAGTGCCGGACGGTTTCCCAGCCGAGGAAGCCCACCAGGCCGGAGGTGAAGGGCGGCAGCCCGTCGAACCGGTCGGTGCGGAGGGCGTCGATGGTGTCGCGGACGGCGTCGACGGGGCTGCCGCTGACGGGTACGCCTGCGGGCGGTTCACCGAGCCAGTGCGCCTGGCCGTCCTTGGTGGTCAAGGTGGCACGCGACCTGGCGCCGATGAAGGAGTAGCGGGACCAGGCTCCGCCCACCGCCGCGGATTCCATCAGGAACGTGCCGGGTTGGCCCTGGGCCAGCTTCCGGTAGAGGCCGATGGGGGTTTCGGCGTCGGCGAGGACCTTGAGCCGGACAGGGATGACGCGGCTGTGGCCGGCAAGTTCCCGGAATTCCTCGAGGCTTGGGCTGATGGTTCCAAGGTCCTGCATGGCTATGCTTGTCCGCCTGTTCTTCGAAAGGGCCCGCGTTGGGGGCACCTGGAGTGTGCTTGCTGGGTGGCGCGGCCGGCCATNCGCGCTGCCGGCGCCTGCCGGTCAGCCTGCCTGGCCGGCCACTACGTCGAGGGCCCGGCCGTCAAAGCAGGTGCGGGTGCCGGTGTGGCAGGCGGCACCCACCTGGTCGACGCGCACCAGCAGTGCGTCGCCGTCGCAGTCCATGGCTACGGACTTGACCCACTGCACGTGGCCCGAGGTGTCGCCCTTGCGCCAGTACTCCTGGCGTGAGCGGGAGTAGAACGTGACCCGTCCGGTGGTCATGGTGCGGTGCAGGGCCTCGTCATCCATCCAGCCGAGCATCAGCACCTCGTTGGTGTCGTACTGCTGCACCACCGCTGCCACCAGGCCTGCGGCGTCGCGCTTGAGCGCGGCGGCCAGCTCTTCCGGAAGCGGGCTGGCGGAGGGTTCGGCCGGGGCGGATCCCGCGGACGACGCCGGGGCTTGGGACACGGCTGTTCCTGCGGTTGGGACGGGGGTTGGCTGCTCAGACATCGGGTCAAGTCTAGTGCCTTCACGGACACGTTCTCCTGTTGTGAACAACGGCACGCCACCGGGCGCCCCAGTGCTGCCCAACTGCGCAGCTCTCGTGCTAGTTTTCCAAGTGATGCATTTCGTCGAACCGTCCCGAGAAGTCCTGGCCGAAACCCTGCTTGCGGCGGGCCCTGATGCGCCCACGCTGTGCAAGGGCTGGCGTACCAGGGACCTTGCCGCGCACCTTTACCTGCGGGAGCGCAAGGCCGCCGTCGGGCTCGGTTTGATCATCAAGCGCCTGGCCAAGGCATCGGACCAGGCCACCGCCAAGCTTGCGGCAAAGCTGACAAGCAACGAGGACTACGCCCGGCTGGTGAACACCTTCCGCGCGGGGCCGCCGGCGCTGTCGCCGATGAGCATCCGGGCCCTGGACGAGAGCGCCAACCTGATCGAGTACTTCGTGCACACGGAGGACGTCCGGCGCGCCGTGGACCGGTGGGCCCCCCGGGCACTCGACGAGGCGTACTCGGACGCGCTCTGGGATGAACTGGTCAAACGCGCCGCCATCCTGTACCGCGGCGTGGACCTGGGCATTGTCCTGGTCCGCCCGTCCGGGCCGCGGCACGTCGCCAAGCGTGCGCCTGTTTCCGTGGCCATCGTCGGCGAGCCGGGCGAACTGCTGATGCACGCACATGGGCGCACCCGCCATGCCCTGGTCACGTTCGAAGGCCAGCCGGACGCCGTCGCGCTCCTCCAGTCAGCCGAAGTAGGACTTTAAAGACAAACTGACTCGCAGTTGTTGTCATTATGAGTGTTCAAAACGGCAACAACTGCCAGTGAGTTGGGGGTCAGCGCACTTCGTAACCGGCTTCCCGGATGGCGTCCTTGACCTGGTGCATCATGTCGTCCGGACCCCAATGGAAGATCGAGGCAGCCAGGACCGCGTCAGCGCCGGCAGCGACCGCCGGCGGGAAGTGCGCGGGCTCTCCCGCGCCGCCGGATGCGATGATGGGGACCCTGACGGCGGCACGGACCAGTTTGATAAGTTCAAGGTCGAAGCCGTCCTTGGTGCCGTCCGCGTCGATGGAGTTCAGCAGGATCTCGCCCACGCCCCGGTCCGCGGCTTCCCTGGCCCACTCGATGGCGTCAATGCCGGTTCCGGTGCGGCCGCCGTGGGTGGTCACTTCGAAGCCCGACGGCGTGGGCTTTGATCCGGGCCGGGTGCGCCGGGCGTCGACGGACAGGACCAGCACCTGGGAACCGAAGTGCCGGGTGATCTCGTCAATGACCTCGGGCCGTGCCACGGCCGCGGTGTTGATGGAGGCTTTGTCCGCGCCGTAGCGCAGGAGCTTGTCCACCTCGGCCACCCCACGGACGCCGCCGCCAACGGTGAGCGGGATGAAGACTTCCTCGGCGGTGCGGCGTACCACGTCAAAGGTGGTCTCCCGGTTGCCCGAGGACGCCGTGACGTCAAGGAACGTCAGTTCGTCGGCGCCGGCATTGTCGTAGCGGTGGGCGAGCTCCACGGGGTCGCCCGCGTCGCGGAGGCCCTCGAAGTTGACACCCTTGACGACGCGTCCGGCGTCAACATCAAGGCAGGGGATGACCCTTACTGCTACTGCCATGGGAACTCCTGGAATTCTGTGGTGCTTTGCTGGGGGCCGGTGTTAGATGCGGCAGGCGTGGATGCTGCTGACCAGGATGGCGCGGGCGCCGAGGTCGTACAGCTCATCCATGATCCGGTTGGTTTCCTTCTTGGGCACCATGGACCGGACCGCCACCCAGTCGGAATCGCGCAGCGGCGAGACGGTGGGCGATTCGAGGCCGGGGGTCAGGCCGGCCGCCTTCTCCACGAGCTCCTTGCGGATGTCGTAGTCCATCAGCACGTACTGGCGCGCCACCAGGACACCCTGGAGGCGCCGGATGAGGACGTCGATTTCCTTGGCCGTGCCGTTGGCGGCGCCACCGTTGCCGGTGCGCCGGATCAGGACGGCCTCGGACTTCAGGATGGGGTCGCCGAAGATTTCCATCCCGGCGGCCTTGAGGGTGTTGCCGGTTTCGACGACATCGGCGATGGCGTCGGCGACGCCGAGCCGGACAGAGGACTCCACCGCACCATCAAGCCTGACCACCTTGGCGTTGATGCCGCGTTCCGCCAGGTAGTTGCGCAGCAGGCCGTCGTAGCTGGTGGCGAGGCGCTTGCCTTCAAGCTCGGCGGCGGAGCTGAAATCGCCCACCGGCCCGGCGAAGCGGAAGGTGGAGGCGGCAAATCCCAGCGGAAGCAGCTCTTCGGCCTCCACCTCGGCGTCCAGCAAGAGGTCGCGGCCGGTGATGCCGACGTCGAGCGTTCCCTGGCCCACGTACACCGCGATGTCGCGGGGACGGAGGAAGAAGAACTCGATGTCGTTGTCGGGGTCCACCATGACCAGCTCGCGGCTGTCCCGCCTCTGGCGGTATCCGGCTTCGGAGAGCATGGCGGAGGCGGCTTCGGACAGGGAGCCCTTGTTGGGAACGGCTACTCGCAGCATGGGGAAATCTTTCTGGGTGGAAGGTCTGGGTCTAGTCAGGCAGTGCGGGCCACGGCGGGCACGGCGGCAGGTGCGCCGGCCGGTGGCTACAGATGCTTGTAGACGTCTTCCAGGGTCAGGCCTTTTGCGAGCATCAGAACCTGCAGGTGGTACAACAGCTGGGAGATTTCCTCGGCCGCAGCTTCATCGGATTCATATTCGGCAGCCATCCATACTTCGGCTGCTTCCTCAACGACTTTTTTGCCGATGCCGTGAACACCGGACTCCAATTCAGCGACGGTGCGGGAGCCTTCCGGGCGGGTGGCTGCCTTCTCGCTGAGCTCAGCGAACAGCGTCTCGAAATTCTTCACGCCCTCCAGCCTACTTGCTGCGGCCGTGGGGGCGCTTCCCGGGCGGTTCCATGACGGGCGCGATGTGAGGGAATACACACCGCGCCCGTGCAGCGGGGTGCCGCTTAGCTGCGGTACTGCTTGAGGACGACGGCGGTGGCCAGTGCCGCGGTGACGGCCTCGTGGCCCTTGTCTTCCTTGGAGCCGGGCAGGCCGGCGCGGTCTAGGCCCTGCTGTTCGTTGTCGCAGGTGAGCACGCCGAAGCCCACCGGCACGCCGGTGGAGACGCTGACGTCGGTCAGTCCCGACGTCGCAGCCTGGCAGACGTAGTCGAAGTGCGGCGTGCCGCCGCGGATCACGACGCCGAGGGCCACCACGGCGTCAAAGTGCGGTGCCAGCCGCGCGGCGGCCACCGGCAGCTCAAAGCTGCCGGGAACCCGCAGGACGGTGGGGTCCGCAATGCCGGCGTCCTTGGCAGCCCGCAGGGCGCCGTCGAGGAGCCCGTCCATGATCTGCGTGTGCCAGCTGGCTGCAACGATCGCCAGCTTCAGCTGCGAGGTTTCCGCCGGGTTGAGGGTGCTGAGGTCGATGTCGGGCGCGCCGTGTCCACTCATGTGATCTTGTATTCCGTTCGTTCTCTGGGAGTTCAGTCTTGTTCGTGGTCGTAGAGAGCTTCAGCTGCGGTGACCGTCACCGGAGCGGTGTGGGTATCCAGCAGCAGCCGGTGTTCCATGCGGTCCTTCTTGGTCCGCAGGTACCGGATGTTCTGTTCGCGGGACGGGACCTCGGTGGGGACCATCTCCACGACCTTCACCCCGGCCTTGGCCAGCCTGTTCTGCTTGTCCGGATTGTTGCTCAGCAGCCGGACCTCGTGCAGTCCCATTTCCGCCAGGATCTGGGCGGCGGCCTTGTAGCAGCGGGCATCAACGGGCAGACCCAGCTGCTCATTGGCCTCCACGGTGTCGAACCCCGCCTCCTGCAGCGCATAGGCCTTGATCTTGTTCGCCAGGCCGATCCCGCGGCCTTCCTGGCCACGCAGGTAGAGCAGTGTGCCGCCGTTGTCGCGGATCAGTTCCAGAGCGTAGGCGAGCTGCTCGCCACAGTCGCAGCGGTACGAACCGAAGACATCGCCGGTCAGGCACTCGGAGTGGAGGCGCACCAGGGGCGCCTGGCCATCGGTGGGTTCGGAGGGGGAACTGACGGCCAGATGCTCGACGCCGGTTACCAGGTCCGTCCAGGCCTGCGCCACGAAATCGCCGAAGGCGGTGGGCAGCTGCACGATCGGCCCGCCGCTGACGGGATGGGGCGCCTCGCCGGATACACCTGTGTGTCCCGCGGGGCCCTCCTGGTGGCTGTGGTCGCTGGCTGCGGCTGCCGTCATCGCTTCTCCTTTTCTTCGCCCGGTGTCACCCGGGCATCCTCACCCTGGGCTCCCCCGGCCCCGGCTTCAAGATACGCCACCAGGTCCTCAATGGAGATCAAGGGGCACCCATGTTCAGCTGCGAACGAACGGAGCCCGTCGAGGCGCATCATCTCGCCGTCGTCGTACACCACTTCCGCGATGACGCCAACGGGTTCCAGTCCAGCGAGGCGGCACAGGTCCACGGCCGCTTCGGTGTGGCCCTGGCGTTCCCGCACACCACCGTCAACGGCACGCAGCGGAAAAATATGCCCCGGCCGGGTGATTGAGGCTGGTGACGCCTGCGGATCGGCCAGGATGCGGGCTGTGAGGGCCCGGTCCGTGGCCGAGATGCCCGTGCTCACGCCGGTGGCGGCATCACAGGAAACGGTGTACGCGGTGCCTTTGGCGTCCTCGTTGACCGCGGTCATGGGAGGCAGCGCCAGGGCGTCGGCCCGGTCCCCGGTGAGCGGGACGCAAATGACGCCGGAGCTGTACCGGATGGTCCACCCCATGAGTGCAGGCGTGGCGTGCTGGGCGGCGAAGATGATGTCACCTTCGTTTTCGCGGTCCTCGTTGTCGACCACGAGCACGGGCCGGCCGGCGGCCATGGCACGCACCGCGTCCTCGATCTGGTCCAGTCCCCTGGCGGGAGCTGCCGTCGCCTGGCCGGCGACAGCATCTGTGGCGATGGCCGGGCCTACCCGCACGGCGGCGTTCACAGCGCACCTCCCGCCAGTGCGGCTTCGCCGGTACCGGGTGCCGCACTGTTGGTCCGGAAGGCCAGCAGGCGTTCGGTGTACTTGGCCAGGACGTCCACTTCCAGGTTCACCCTGCTTCCGGTGGTCTTTGTCCCCAGGCCGGTCTCGGCCAGGGTGGTGGGGATGAGCCCCACTTCAAACCAGGGCTCGGCCTCCGCAGCCGGGCTGACAGCCGTCACGGTGAGGGAGACCCCGTCGATGGCGATCGAGCCCTTTTCGGCGATGTACCGCGCCAGGTTGGCGGGGACACCGAAGCGCAGCCGCTCCCAGTTTCCCTGCGGTTCCCGTTCCAGCAGGACACCCACGCCGTCAACATGTCCCTGCACCACGTGGCCGTCAAGGCGGCCGCCGGCTGGAACGCAGCGTTCCAGATTGACGGAGTCCCCTGCGGTGAGTTCGCCGATGGTGCTGCGGACCAGGGTCTCGCCCATGACATCCACGCTGAAGTCCTGGCCGTCGATGGCGGTTGCCGTGAGGCACACGCCGTTCACGGCGATGGAACCGCCCAGTGCGAGGCCCTCAGTGGAAGTGGGTGCGTGCAGCCGGACAGTGGCGCTGGTGTTCCCGTCACGCTCCACGGACAGCACCTGCCCTTGCTCGGCAATAATTCCGGTGAACATCAGTAGCCTCCCTGGGCTTGCTCCGCTGTGTCGCGGGTTGGTGGGTGGTCGAGGGCAACTCTGCGTTGCGGTCTGAGGTGAAGTCGTAGGTCCCTGCCCAGCGTCCGGACCGCGCCGCCGTCGGAAGGGTCCCATTCCCATTGCTGGGCGTCCGGCAGGCTGGTGATCCCCAGTCCGTTCAGGGCAGGAGTTCCGGATCCGAGCAGGGTGGGGGCCAGGTACACGATGAGTTCGTCAACCAGGCCTGCCGACAGGAAGGCGCTGAGGATCCTTGAGCCGCCCTCCACCATGACGTGCCGGACGCCGGATCCGTACAGCAAGGTCAAGGCCTCACGGGGATCGCGGGTGGGAAGGTGGACAGCAAGCCCGTCACCGCCAAGGATTGCGGCGTCAGCCGGAACGTCGCGAAGCCCCATGACCGCCCGGACGGGCTGCTTGGGCGCCGGCTGCCCGGATGAATCGCGGGCGGTGAGGCGGGGGTTGTCCACCAGGACGGTCTGGGTGCCCACCAGGATGGCATCGATGCGGCCGCGGATCCCGTGGTTGTCCGCCAGGGACTCCGGGCTGGAAATCCACTGGCTGGTTCCGTCCTCGGCGGCGATCCGGGCGTCCAGGGTTTGGGCGATGTGCAGCGTCACGAACGGGCGCTTGGCGGCCACTGCCTCAAACCACTGGCGGTTCAGGTCCAGGGATTCCTCGGCGGCCAGGCCGCTGCGGACGCGGACCCCGGCGGCACGCAGGGTGGCGGCGCCGCCGGCAGCGGGGTCGTGGGGGTCGTCGACGGCGTAGACCACATCGGTGATCCCGGCGCCGATGATGGCTTCCGTGCAGGGCCCGGTGCGGCCCACATGGTTGCAGGGCTCCAGCGTGACCACCATGGTGCAGCCGGAGAGGTCCAGTCCGGCTTCGGTGGCCTGGGTGATGGCGTCGGCTTCGGCATGGGCGGTACCGGCACCGCGGTGGTAGCCGGTGACCACCTGCCGGCCCTCGGAGTCGACCACGACAGCGCCCACTAGTGGATTCGCTCCCCTGGGTCCTTTGAGGGCGGCCTCCAGGGCCAGGGCCATGGCCTGGTTTTCCCCGGACGTAAAAGCGGTGAGCACGCCATCGGCGGGCTGGAGCTCCGCACGGGCCGTCACGCGGCGGCCCTGATGGCGGTGGTGCCTGCCATGGAAATAGCAGGAGTAGTGGCATCTAAGAGCCATCGCTGGGGGTTCATCCCTGTCGTTCCTTCCCTCTCGAACCGCGATGGCTCCGGGGATATACGACAGCAGAACGCTGCGGGACCGCAGGGTCCGCAGTTACAGCTGTACGTGCTTCTCTCATCCAGACTTTAACTGTCGGTACCGGAATTTCACCGGTTCAACCGTCCGCCGGCAGTTCCTTGGGGAACCACCGGCTCGCGGGTCGCGGACTGTCACCGCCGGTTCGGACTTACACCGACCCCGGAGCACGTATGTGTGTTGTTATTGTGCCACAACCGGCGGGCGCTTCCGGTTATTCCGTCGCCGGGCGTAATGCCTGGCTCCCTTTTTTACGCAACAGGTCAATGGCCGCGGCGGGATCATCGGCACCGTAGACAGCGGAGCCGGCAACGAAGACGTTCGCGCCGGCCTCAGCGGCGCGGGCGATGGTGTCTTCGCTGATGCCGCCGTCAACCTGGATGGCCAGTCCCAGCCCTGAACCTTCAACTGCGGCCCGGGCACGGCGGATCTTGGGCAGGGTGATGTCCAGGAACGCCTGGCCGCCAAAACCAGGTTCCACCGTCATGATCAGCAGCATGTCCAGCTCCGGCAGCATGTCCAGGTACGGTTCCACAGGCGTGGCCGGGCGCAGCGCCATTCCTGCTTTCGATCCCCTGCTGCGCAGTTCGCGGGCCAGCTTGATGGGCGCAATCGATGCCTCGGCGTGGAAGGTCACCGAGGCCAGTCCGGCGTCAGCGAACCCGGGTGCCCACCGGTCGGCGTCGGAGATCATCAGATGGGCGTCGAGCGGAATGGGGCTGACCGCCTGGATGCGCTGGACCACGGGCAGCCCGAGGGTCAGGTTGGGGACGAAGTGGTTGTCCATCACGTCCACGTGCACGGCGTCGGCGTTGCTGATGCGCTGCAGTTCGGCTTCAAGATTGACGAAGTCGGCGGAGAGGATGCTCGGGTTGATGCAGCATTGCGTCACGTGGTGTGCCTTTCGCTGAAGGTGGGTGGGTCGGATGGACAAAGCGTGATCCAGTGGGCGGATCAGGGGCGCCTGCCGGGACAGAGCGGACCCACTGCCGGGGGCAGGAGGTCGTGGCCAGGCATCTTCCCGGTCAGGCCTTTTTCCGGATGAGGGCCAGGAACATGGCATCAGTGTGATGGATATGCGGCCAGAGCTGCGCTGTCAGTTCATGGCCGGCGCCGAGGTTGCCGGTCAGGCTGGCCGTATCGAGGGCTGCCCCGGCGTCGAGGAGTTCCAGGTCGGTGCGCTTCCGAAGGACGTCTGCCACCACCGCCGTGGTTTCGGCTGGATGCGGCGAACAGGTCACGTAAGCCACCACTCCCCCGGGCCGGACTGCCGACAGAGCGGAGGACAACAGTTCACGCTGCAGCGGGCCGAGGTCGGTGATGTCCTTGGGAGAGCGCCGCCACCGCGACTCAGGCCGGCGGCGAAGCGCTCCGAGGCCGGTGCACGGAACGTCCACCAGGACCCGGCTGAACCGTTCGGGCTGCTCGGCCCCCACCTCGCGGCCGTCACCCGTGCGCACCTGCCAGCTGTCGTGCGGGACGGCGGACAGTGCCTGGCTGACGAGTTTGGCACGGTGCGGGGCCGGTTCGTTGGCCAGGAGCGTCGCGCCGCGCTGGTGCGCCAGGGCACCCAGGAGCGCAGCTTTACCACCGGGGCCGGCACAGAGGTCGAGCCACGCTTCACCCGAACCGGCAGCAGGGAGATCGACAGCAGCCAGGGCCCTGGCCACCAGTTGGGAACCAACGTCCTGCACACGGGTGGTACCGGCCCGCACAGACGCCAGCCGGCCCAGGTCCCCACCACTGGACAACGCGGAACCTTCCACCAGTTCGCCCGGCGTGGCACCGTTGTCCAACGCCTCATCCAGGCTTCCCAGGCCGGGCAGGGCCACGAGGTTGACCACCGGGGCGGCGTTATCGGCTTCCAGCAGGTCGTTGATCTCGCCCGCTGAACGTCCGTGTGCCACGAGCGACTGCCGCATGGCCCGGACGATCCATTCGGGGTGCGCGTATCTCAGCGAGGCGATTTTCGTTTCGTCGGTCTCGCTGTCCACCAGCAGGTCCAGCCACTCCTCAAGGGAGTGGGCGGTGACCTTGCGGAGGACGGCGTTGATCAAGGCCGACGGACCCGCCCCGATGACGGCCCGGGCCAGCCCCACAGTCTGGTCCAGCGCAGCGTGGGCCGGGACGCGCATGGCGAGCAACTGGTGGGCGCCGATGCGCAGGGCATCAAGGATGGCAGGGTCGAGCTGGGCCAGGGGCCGGTCCACGCACCGCGCCAGGATGGCGTCATACGTGCCCTGGCCGCGCAGGGCTCCGTAGCTTAGTTCCGTGGCGAAGCCGGCGTCCCGCTTGTCCAGGCGGTGCTGCCGGATCCGCGCCGGCAGCACCAGGTTGGCGTAGGCGTCCTCCTCCGCCACGGCGCGCAGCACTTCGAAGGCCACCAGGCGGGCGGGATCGGCCCGCCTGGTGCGCTGCGACGGCGCCTGCTCGGTGAAGCTCCGCTGCGGGCCGCGGTTGCGTTCGCGCCCCTTGGCGTTCCGCCTGGGGGCGTCCCGCGGGCCGCCATTGCCGCGGCCGGCAGGTCCCCCGTTGCCGCCGTGCCCGCTCTTTCCCGCGCTGCCGTGCCCCCCGGCACTTGCACGCCCGCCCACGTTGCCGCCGGACCCGCTCATTCGAACACCACGCTCTCCAGTGAAGCCATGCCACGGGCCCAGTCGGCCGCGGCCATCATCTTTTTGCCGGCGGGCTGGATCCGGGTGAGTTCCACCGCATGCGACCCAGTCCCGACCAGCACGTTCTTCGCCTGCAGGGCCACCGCTCCGGGCGCGAGGCCCGTGACCTCCGGCCGGAGCCGGACAGGTTCGAGTTTGACCCGCTGCCCATCGAGCACGGTCCAGGCGCCCGGCTCGGGAGTGACGCCGCGTGCCTGCCTGCTGATCGCCAGGGCGGGATGGGACCAGTTCAGGTGGCCATCCTCCAGCGTCAGTTTCGGTGCGAGCGAGACATCGCCTGCCTGCGGCTGCGGCGCCGCTTTCCCGGCCTCGATGGCCGACAGTGTCTGCGCCAGCAGCACCGCGCCGCTGTGCGACAGTCGCTCAAGGAGATCGCCTGCTGTGTCCTCTGGCCTGACCGATTCGGTCAAGGTGCCAAATACGGGGCCGGTGTCCAGGCCTTCCTCAAGCTGGAAGGTCACAGCACCGGTGACATCGTCGCCAGCCATGACGGCACGCTGCACGGGCGCCGCTCCACGCCAGGCGGGCAGCAGGGAGAAGTGGAGGTTGACCCAGCCGTGCCGTGGAATGGCCAGGGCGGGAGGGGGAACCAATCCGCCGTACGCCACAATGGCCGCCACGTCGGGCTGGACCGCAGAAATCCTGTCGATGGCTTCAGCGTCAACCCGTGCGGCGTGGATGACTTCAAGGCCCAGTTCTGCTGCCCGCTGTGCGACGGGCGACGGCGTCAGTACCCGTTTGCGCCCAACGGGCGCGTCAGGACGGGTCAGGACGGCAACGACGTCGAACCCGGCGTTGACAAGTGCGTCCAGGGATGGGACTGCGACTGGGGGCGTGCCCGCGAAGAGGACCCTCACCCGGCTGCACCGAAGCTGGAGCCGGGGGCGCTGGTCCCGCCAAAGCTTGCCCCGCCAAAACTCGACCCCACGCTCTTGGCGCGCTTGGCCGTGGTACGTCCGGCGACGGCGTCGTAATTGGCGTTGCGGATGGAGCGCAGTGCGGCCTTCCGGTCCTCACCCTCGAGCCGGTCGGTGTAGAGGATGCCGTCAAGGTGGTCGTTTTCATGTTGGAAGCAGCGCGCCAGCATGCCCTCGCCCTCGAGGGAGACGGGGTTGCCGTGCATGTCGACGCCGGTGACCCGGGTGGAGCGGAAGCGTCGGACCGGGAAGCCGAGGCCGGGAATGGAGAGGCAGCCTTCAACATGGTCCGGCTGGTAGTCCTCACTGTTCTCCAGCACAGGATTGATGATGTGCCCTTCGACGCCGTCAATGCGGTAGGTGAAGACGCGCTTGCTGACGCCGACCTGCGGAGCGGCAAGCCCTGCGCCGTCCACGTCCTCCATGGTCTCGGTCATGTCGGCGACCAGTTTGGCAAGCTCGGGTCCGAAATCCGTCACGGGATCGGCAACTGTGCGCAGCACAGGATCACCGATAATGCGGATATTCAGAATAGCCATGCGCTGTATGTCCTCACGGTTGGCGGCAAAGGGAACCTGTCCAGTTTAGGTGCAGTCTCCTGGGGCGGGCCCGCCGGCTATGCCGTACGGGCCTGCGCCAGCGGCGGCGGGGCGATGGGCAGCAGGGCCGTACCGGCGCTGATGGTGTCCGCCGACAGTTCCCAGACCCGGCGCAGGGCGCAGAACTTCCACCAGTGGTGCTTAAGGACCTCGGGGTTGGCGCGGACGGGGCGGACTTCCGTCTCGCCGATGGCGACGGCCAGCAGCACCGGGTTGTCCCCGTACTTCCAGGGCTCCCAGGTCCCGGCTTCCGGATCCACGAGGCTCTCTTCCGCCTTCATGCCGGCCACCAGCTGCATCACCACTTTGTCGTCCAGGGTCTTGACCAGCCCGTCCCGGGTGGTGCCTTTGGTCTTGTAGTCGATGAGGCAAACGCGGCCGTTGATGCGGGCCACGAGGTCCAGCGTCCCTGCGTACCCCACCGAGTTGTTCCAGACTGTGATTTCGGGCGCGATGGGCTCCACCCGGAAGAGCTCCCACCATTCGTCGAAGCGGACGGCGAAGGCTTCCTCCCCGTTGGCGGCCAGCGCCTCGCGGGCCTCTTTCATCGCATGCGGTCGGCCCAGCGCCCGGAGTGCCACCTGCTCGCAGTAGTTATGGACGCGGTCCCCGCGCCTGGCTGCGTCATCCCGGTAGGTTTCGGCAGCCTTGGCCGCCCGGTTAACGGCCTGCTTGATCTTCGCGGGGCTCCCCAGGCAATCCGCGAGGAGAGGATCGTTGGCCAGGCTGCTGGCACCCATGTAGCCGAACCAGCCGTCGAGGCCGTGCGGCTGCTGGCTGATCACAGTGGTGATGGACGGTACCGAGAACTGCTCCGACGTTGACCGTGCATACATGCGGCCGTATTCGGTGGCGTGGGCGAGAAGCGGATCAGTCATGGAAAAGACTCTTTCACAGGGGGCCGACAAAAGCTCCGGGGGCAGGAGCCGCACACAAAAAAGGTCCGTTTCCGCTGCTGATGAGCGGAAACGGACCTCTGCGGTGGGCGATACTGGGTTCGAACCAGTGACCTCTTCGGTGTGAACGAAGCGCGCTACCACTGCGCCAATCGCCCCGATGCATTTGAATGCTAGCCCACCATCGGCCCTTTTCAAAAATCGTGGCGCCGGCCCGCCTGCCGCCCTGCGGAAAGGACCGAACTCTTCTTCCGAGGCGCTGCCCAAGATGCCATGTGGCAGTAAAAGGCGCCCGGACCGCCGTCGGGAATTACATGCGTGTAAGTCTGCAAAACCCCGCCAATCCAAGGAAGCAGGCACCTGTGCAGCCTGCGGCCCACTTCCGATTTGGAGTTTCCCCGAACCTCCTATATTGTTTTTACTCGTTGGAACGCGAGGAAATGCCGGAAACGGCAGGGAATCAGACCTCCAAAATGCGGACGTAGCTCAGCTGGTAGAGCACCACCTTGCCAAGGTGGATGTCGCGAGTTCGAATCTCGTCGTCCGCTCGCAGGACACTGTCACAGCAAACATTCTTCGGAATTGACGCTAACACGGTGGGTTGGCCGAGAGGCGAGGCAGCGGCCTGCAAAGCCGTATACACGGGTTCGAATCCCGTACCCACCTCGGTGAAAACCATGGTTTCCGGATGTTTCGGATTCAATGGGCGATTGGCGCAGCGGTAGCGCGCTTCCCTGACACGGAAGAGGTCACTGGTTCGATCCCAGTATCGCCCACTGGCAAGGCAACTTGCCCGCAGTACCGCCGGTTTACCGGTTCATCCTGCACACGCGGACGTAGCTCAGCTGGTAGAGCACCACCTTGCCAAGGTGGATGTCGCGAGTTCGAATCTCGTCGTCCGCTCTCATGTATCCCATAAGCCGGTCTTCCGGTTCCGGGCGATTGGCGCAGCGGTAGCGCGCTTCCCTGACACGGAAGAGGTCACTGGTTCGATCCCAGTATCGCCCACCATCCACAGCAGCTCTTCGGAGCTGCTTTTTTCGTATCCCCTATCCGCTGCGGGCGAATTCCCTTGGCACGCCTTACGGCCCCCGATAGGATCGAAGGCGCGAGGAGCGACCTGGCTCCGCGATTGAAGGGAGGTGCTCGTGGGTTTGATTGACGATCTAAAGGGCAAGGCTCAGGGTCTCATCCGCGGCAACGAGCAGGCCATCAAGGACGGCATCACCAAGGCCGGCGATTTCGTCGACACCAGGACCGGCGGCAAGTACGCAGGTCACGTCGACAAGATCCAGGATGGCGCTTCCAAGCTCATTGACAAGAACGGAACCCCGGGACAGGCACCTGCCGCCGGACACGTTCCGCCGGCAGCTCCTGAAAATCCGGTTCCGCCGGTAGACAGGGCTCCGTAAAGGATTTGGCCAGGGCCTTGCCCGGCACGTCAACGGGGCGCGGGTCCCGCCGGGAGGCGGCACCCGCGCCTTTGGCGTTTAAACAGGGTGTTTGCAGCGGCGATTGCTGGTTCACAAAGCTGCGCCGGTAACCTGCCGGTATGCCCAAGTCACCAGCTCCCGCCCAGACAACCAAGGCCGGACGGGCCCGGATCGATTCCAGGCCAGTCGTGGCCGGGATCGTCACCGCGCTGGTGGGCTTCACGTCATCCTTTGCCGTCGTCCTGGCCGGACTCAAGGCAGTAGGGGCCGATCCTGCCCACGCCGCGTCCGGGCTGCTGGCATTGACGCTCGCCGTCGGGCTCGGCGTCCTTGTCCTGGCGTGGCGTTCCAGGGTCCCGGTAACCCTGGCCTGGTCCACTCCGGGTGCCGCGCTGCTTGCTGCATCGGTGGTGCCCGACGGCGGGTGGCCGGGCGCCGTCGGCGCCTTCCTTGGTGCGGGACTGCTGCTGGCCATCACCGGCCTGGTGCCGGCGCTCGGCAGGCTGATGGCGCGCATCCCGCCCTCCCTGGCACAGGCCATGCTGGCGGGCGTCCTGCTCCAGCTCTGCCTGGCGCCCTTCAAGGCGCTCGGTTCAGTTCCGGTGTTTGTCGCGCCGGTGATCCTGTGCTGGCTTGCCTTGATGAAGTTCGCGCCGCGATGGGCCGTGCCGGCAGCCCTGCTCGTGGCCCTGGGCGTCATTGCAATTACCCTGGCATCGGCAGGAACAGCCGTTGAGCCGGCCGCTATGGTGCCCGCACTGGCGTGGACCACACCCGCGTTCAGCCTTCAGGCCATGGCGGGCATTGCGCTCCCGTTATTCGTGGTGACCATGGCCTCGCAAAACATTCCCGGCGTGGCCGTCCTGAGGTCCTTCGGCTATGAAACCCCGTGGCGGCCGGCGATGCTCGTCACCGGGGCAGGAACTGTTGCGGGGGCTCCGTTCGGCGGACATGCGATCAACCTCGCAGCGCTGAGCGCTGCCTTGGCGGCGGGCGAGGAGGCCGGCAGCGACCGGACCCGGCGGTGGGTGGCCGGGTTTGTGTCCGGCCTGGCCTACCTGGTGCTCGCTGCTTTTTCCGCTGCACTGGTGGCCGTGGTTAACCAGGCACCGGCAGGGATGCTGGAGGCCGTGGCGGGGCTGGCCCTGCTCGGAACCCTCGCCTCCGCCGTTTCAGCAGCCCTGGCCGATCCCGAAGACCGGATCGCTCCGGCCGTCACGTTCCTGATGGCCGCCTCGGGGCTGGCCTTCACCGGAATCGGCTCGGCCTTCTGGGCCCTGCTGGCAGGGCTTGTGGTCCGGTTGGTGCTGCGGCCCCGGCCCGGAATCCGCCCCGGAAAGACGTCCGCTTAGGAGGGCTCGTGGTTCTGGCCTTCACGGGCCAGTGCGGTGAGGCGGGAGACGGCGCGGAAGTACTTCTTCATGTAACCGCCGGCCATCATCTCTTCGGTGAACAGCTTGTCGAAGGGGACGCCGCTGGCCAGGATGGGCACATCCTTGTCGTAGAGCCGGTCTGCCAGGACCACGAACCGAAGCGCCACGGCCTGTTCCGTGATGGTTTCCACGTTGCGCCACACCACGCCGTCAATCCCGTGGATCAGCTGGCGGTAACGGCTGGGGTGCACCCCGGCCAGGTGGTGGATGAGGGTGGAGAACTCGTCCTGGGCCACGGTCTTCCCGTCGAACTCCGCCTTCATGTGCGCGTTGAGCTCACTGTTCCTCAGCGGCGCCGGTGCGGCCGGAAGGCCACGGTGCCGGAAGTCCTCGCCGTCGATGCGGATAACGTCGAACTGGTCTGCCAGGACCTGGATTTCCCGCTGGAAGTCCACAGCAGCGAACCGGCCATCACCCAGGGAGCCGGGCAACGTGTTGGACGTGGCGGCAAGTTTGACCCCCGCGTCAGCCAGCTCACGCATGAGCCGGGACATCAGGACGGTGTCGCCCGGATCATCCAGTTCGAATTCGTCGATGCACACGAGCTGGTAGCTGCTCAGGGCGTCCACCGTTTTGCGGAAGGACAGGGCGCCCACCAGGTTGGTGTACTCCACGAACGTGCCGAAAGCCTTGGGGCCCGGCGATGCGTGCCACAGGGATGCGAGCAGGTGCGTCTTGCCCACACCGAAGCCGCCGTCCAGGTAGATTCCCGCCCTGGATTCGTCCTTCTTGCCGAACAGCTTTTTGAAGAGGCCGCCCCCGTTACCGGACCCCACGCCGTCGGCAAATCCCTCCAGTGCCCTTACCGCCGCAGCCTGGCTGGGCTGCTTGGGGTCCGGGCGGTAGCTCGAAAAGGAGACCTCCCCGAAGCGGGGCGACGGGTAGAAGCCCTTGAGGAGTTCGTCCACCGAAACTGCCGGGGTGCGGGCGGCAAGCTGTTCGATCTGTACCAAGGTGGTCCGTTCTGCTGGTGGATGGTCCCCAGAAAGGATACCGGCAATGCCGGCGACGCCCGGGCTGGTTGCCTTCCCCGCGCCGTCCGGCGTGAGCAAGGCAACATTTCTCCCTGTTAACGGAATACGGACAAGGCCACAGGCGCTGGCTAGGGTGGGAACAGGTTCCAATGCCGGTTCCACGGTTTCCCGTGCTCTTACTGAAAGGCCAAACCATGCCCTACCCGGTTGAACAGAATGAGAAGTTTGCAGCCTATGCCCACCCGGAGCGGCTCGTGTCCACTCAATGGCTCGCGGACGCCATTGACAGCGGGGCCGCAGCGGACGGCGGGCTCGTCGTGGTGGAATCGGACGAGGACGTACTCCTGTACGAAACGGGCCACATTGCCGGCGCCGTCAAGATCGACTGGCACACGGACCTTAACGACGAAGTGGCGCGCGACTACATCGACGGCGCGGCCTTCGCGAAGCTCGCGGCCTCCAAGGGCATCTCCCGCGACAGCACCGTTGTGATCTACGGCGACAAGTCCAACTGGTGGGCTGCATACGCCCTGTGGGTCTTCACGCTCTTTGGCCACCAGGATGTCCGGCTTCTCGACGGCGGCCGGGATAAGTGGGTTGCCGAAGGCCGGGAACTTACCAAGGACAGGCCGTCCCCCGCTCCCGGCGACTACCCCGTGGTGGAGCGCGACGATGCCCCCATCCGCGCCTTCAAGGAGGACGTACTGGCGCACCTGGGCAATGGCCCGCTCATCGATGTCCGCTCCCCGGAGGAATACACCGGACAGCGCACCCACATGCCGGCCTATCCGGAAGAAGGTGCCCTGCGTGGCGGCCATATCCCCACCGCAGCCTCGATTCCCTGGGCCCGTGCCGCCGCCGCAGACGGGACCTTCAAGAGCCGCGCTGAACTTGAGGCGATCTACCTGGGCGAGGCCGGCCTGTCCGAGGGCGACGACGTCGTGGCGTACTGCCGCATCGGCGAGCGTTCCAGCCACACCTGGTTCGCCCTCAAGTACCTCCTGGGCTTCGAATCGGTACGCAACTACGACGGATCCTGGACCGAATGGGGCAACGCCGTGCGCGTGCCCATCGTGAAGGGTACTGAGCGCGGCTCCGTTCCGGTCGCCGTCGGAGCCTGAAACACACCCGCCCGCGTAGACTTGGAACGATGACTACTCAAGCTTTGCCTTCCGCCCTCGCGGCCATTGTGGACGATTTCCAGGCTGTGTCCGAACCCGAGAGGCTTCAGCTGCTGCTGGAGTTCTCCGAAGGCCTGCCGGAACTTCCCGAACGGCTCAAGGACCACCCCGAGCTCCTTGAACAGGTTGTGGAGTGCCAGTCGCCGCTGTTCCTCACCATCGAGACAGGGAACGACGACGACGCGGTACACCTGTTCTTCAAGGCACCTGCCGAGGCACCCACCACGCGCGGTTTTGCCGGCGTGCTGCATGAGGGCCTGGACGGCCTGTCCGCCGAAGAAATCCTGGCCGTGCCGGACGACATGCCGGAACTGCTGGGGCTCACCCGGGCCATCACGCCGCTGCGCATGCGCGGCATGACCGCCATGCTGGGCAGGATCAAGCGCAAGGTGGCTGCAGCCTCCCGCACCCAGGCCTGACAGGGGCCTAATGGCACGAAAAAACAACACCCAGGGAACCCCGGCCGCAGCGGCACTGACCGCCGCCGGGGTTCCCTTTGTGCTTCATCCGTATACCCACGACCCTTCCGCAGTGAGCTATGGGGCGGAGGCTGCCGAAGCCCTGGGGATCGATCCCTCCCGTGTCTTCAAGACCCTGATGGTGGAGGTGGAGGGCAGGCTCGCGGTGGGCATTGTCCCGGTCAGCGGAAGCCTCGACCTGAAGGCAATGGCCGCCGCTCTCGGTGCCAAGAAAGCCGCAATGGCCGATCCCGCCACAGCCCAGCGGCGTACCGGCTACGTCCTGGGCGGCATTTCCCCGCTCGGCCAGCGGCAGCCCTCCCCCACGGTCCTGGACTCCAGCGCGCTGGCCTTCGACACACTGCTGGTCTCGGGAGGCCGGCGCGGCCTGGACATCGAGCTCGCTCCGGCGGACCTGGCCAGGCTGACGGACGCTGTCACCGCGCCCATCAGCTCCCTGGCAGGGGGCACTTCCCGGCACTAGCGGCGAGCCGTCCGGGAGCACACGCTACGTGATCACGTAGCGCTGCATCATGTCGTTGTCCTCGTGCTCCAGGATGTGGCAGTGCCATACGTATTCGCCCTTGAAGGACGAGCCAATCGCCAGCGGGGCGCCCCCTGCCGCCCCGGCACCGAAGGGAACCCGGATCCGGGTGACCTCCCCCGGCAGCGCCACCACCGTGTCCTTCCACCCCTGCTCGGTGGCGGGCGCCTCCTTGGGACGGCCGATAAGGAAGCGCCCTGCTTCCACGCTGTTTCCCCGCCCCGGCATAACAAGGCCCGTGGCCGGGTCAATGAACCCAGTGGCTTCCAGGTAGGAGCCGGCGTCGAACTTCTGCCGGTTGAGCACCTGGAACTGGGTGAAGTGCAGGTGGATCGGGTGGGCGTCCTCGGTGGTGTTGATGAGCTCCCACTCTTCCAGCGTGTCACTCTTCACTACGGTGATGTCCGGGCTGTCGAACATCCTGTTGTTCAGCAAGGCCATCACCGGCACGTCATCGGCGTTGGCCACTTCCACCAGCGCCATCTGCCGGGTGCGGGCCGGTGCCGCCTCCCGAAGGCTGGTGATGTCCTTCTCCCTTAGCCGGGCAGGAAGGGGCACGGTGTAGCCGGTCCGGGACTGCACGGTGAACTGCATGATCTGCGGGAGGGGCAGGCCGCCGCGCGCGATGGATTCAGGCCCATCGGGATACGGTACGCGGGCGCTGTTGCGCAGGACCACCCGCGATCCGGCCGGGAGCCCTGCAAAGTCCACCACGAGGTCCGCCCGTTCCCCGGGGCCGATGACCAGCCGGTTCAGCCGGACAGGCGCGTTAAGGAGTCCGCCGTCGGACCCGATCTGGTGGAAAGCCAGCGCCGGGCCTCCGGCGTCAAACTTGAGGTCGTAGAACCTGGCATTCGAACCGTTCAGGATGCGGAAGCGGTACTTTCCGCGGGCAACGTCGAGGTTCGGCCAACACTTGCCGTTGACCGTGGCGACGTCGCCGAAGAACTCCGGCGCCCAGGGGCGCGGGGCGCCGTCAGGTCCCTTGAGGTCCGGGTTCGGCGGGTAGGCGAAGGAACCGTCCGGATTGAACATCCTGTCCTGGATGATCAGGGGAACCTCGTAGGGCGGCGGGGGCAGGTGCGTGCCGTCCCCGGTGTCTACCCCTGATCCGCCCGGGGTGTCCCGGAGCAGGTATCCCCCGGCCAATCCCGCATAGACATTCAGCCGGGTCAAGCCCAGTGCATGGTCGTGGTACCAGAGCCCGGCAGCATCCTGGTTGTTGCCATAGTGGTAGGTGTATGACCTGCCGGAAACGAATGCCTGGTCCGGTCCGCCGTCGGAGTCCGGGCCCGTATTGCCGCCGTGAAGGTGGAGGGACGTCCGCGGGCACTTGGCATCGTTGGTTCCGGCCGGAACCAGTTCGCTGTCAATCGCGAAGGCCAGCGGGTGCCCACCGGCGCCATTGTGGACGGTCAGTTCGAAGGGAGTCCCCTTCCGCGCGATGATGACAGGACCCAGGTAGGTCCGCGACGATCCGGATTCCTGGTAAACCAGGGTGTCCGTCAGGCCCATGTGCTCCTGGAACCTGTGGCGGGCGTTGCGGACCCAGAGGGCGGTGCTCCCTCCCTTCTGCATGTCCAGCACACCAAGATCGTCCAGTGTTGGAAGCTGTTCAGCGAACAGGTCCTGCTGCCGGGAGGCAGGTCCGCGTTCCGCCGCGGCCGGCGAACCGGATGAAGCCAGCAGTCCCGCACCGGCCACTGCACCGGCCTGTAGCAACTGTCGTCGTGTTATTCGCATGTGGGGTCCCATTTCATTGCAGGTGTCCCCCCTTGAGCAGCAAGGATAAACCCGCTCGGGGGCCCGGTATAGGGTCCTGGATCCCCCGTTATCGCATGCGGGATCCAGCCGGAATCCCTCCCCGCCCTACCCCTGCCGGCCCGTGAAGTGGTCCATGGTGCGGTTGACTCCCAGCACGTCCATGAGCCGGTCGAAAACGCTGACCGGAAGGATCCTCAGGACGGGGAGAAGGTTCACGAGGGGCGGCAGGACCACCTTCCGCCGGCCGGCCTCGATCGCGTCCAGGACGGCGCCTGCCACCTGCTCTTCCTGGAGGATGGGAAGGAGGCGTGGCCAGCGCGTGCGTACGCCGTCGAACATCCCGGTGTCGATGTAGTAGGGGCAGACCACCAGGGTGTTGACGTCGGATTGTCCGGCGCGGAGCTCGGCGCGGAGCGACTCATTGAATCCGAAGGCGGCAAACTTGCTGGCGGAATAGTCCGTCTGCCGGGCCACGCCCACCAGCCCGGCGGCGCTGGCAACCGTTACTACCGTGCCCCGGCCGCGGCCCACCATCCCGCCAAGGAAGGCGCGGGTAACCCAGTACAAGGCCATGACGTTGACATTCATGGTCCGCTCGATGTCCTGGTCCGTGGCCTCGAGGAGTTTGCGGCCACTCACCACCCCAGCATTGTTGACCAGGATGTCCACGGCCCCGGCAACAGCGGCGGCAGCGTTCACCGCCCCGCGGTCGGTCACGTCCACGGCCTGTGCCTCGGCACGTCCGCCGGCCGCCCTGATCTCATCACGTACGGCCATGCCGCGGCAGGCATCCAGGTCCCAGACCAGCACCCGGCCACCTCGCCGCGCAGCTTCGAGGGCCATCCGACGGCCCAGCCCGCTGCCCCCTCCGGTGATCAGGACTGTTGCGCCGGAAAGCCCGGTTCCTCTGGCCATGTCTGTTCTCCTGGATATCGGCGGGGCAGGGCGCCTACCGGTTGCGGGGGAAGCGGCCCATCAGGGTGATGGCCGTTTTCATGATGCGTGCGTAGGCCCGGTTGGACATGCGGGCGGCGGGTGCCACCGGGAGCAGCCGCTGCACGGCAATGGTCTGCGGCTCGGTGTACTTCAGGATGCCTTCCCGGCCGTGGCGGCGGCCGGCGCCGGAGTCCTTCATGCCGCCGATCGGCGCATCATGGGATGCCCACGTAGCGGCATATCCTTCGTTGACGTTCACGGTTCCGGTCAGGAGCCGGCGGCCCACCGATTCACCGCGCCGTGCAGACCAGACGCTGGCGTTCAGGCCGAAGTCGGAGTCGTTGGCCATGGCAACGGCCGCATCGTCGTCCGGCACCCGGTACACGGCGACCACCGGCCCGAACGTTTCCTCCCTGGCAAGTAGCATGTCCTCGGTGACCCCGGCCAGGACGGTCGGTTCGTAGAACAGCGGCCCGAGGTCCGGCCTTCGTCGCCCGCCGGTGAGGAGGTGGGCTCCTTTGGCGAGCGCGTCCTGGACGTGGCGGTCCACCCGCTCAACCTGCGCCGCGCTGGTGAGGGATCCCATGCCGATGTTCCAGTCCGGGCCCGGACCCATGCGGATATGCTCCACCGCAGCTATGAAGGAGGCCACGAACCTTTCGTACACGTCAGCGTGCACGTAGATCCGCTCGATGCTCACGCAGAGCTGGCCGGAGTTGGAAAAGCAGGCGTGCACTGCCCCGGCGGCGGCTTTGCCGATGTCCGCGTCGGCCAGCACGAGCATGGGATTCTTGCCGCCCAGCTCCGCCGAGAAACCGATCAGCCGCTCACCGCACTGGCGTGCCACGGTCTTGCCGGTCCTGGACGATCCGGTGAACATCAGGAAATCGACCAGGCCGATCAGGACAGGCCCAATATCCGGTCCCGGCCCCGTGACGATCTGGAACAGGCCATCGGGAAGGCCTGCCTGGCGGAGCAATTCGAGCATCAACAGGGCCGTGAAGGGTGTTTGCGCGTCCGGTTTCAGGACGATGCCGTTTCCGGCCAGGAGGGCGGGGATGGCGTCGGAGACCGCGAGGGTCAGTGGATAGTTCCACGGGCTGATGACGCCCACCACGCCCTTGGGAACGCGGTATTCGGTGGTGCGGGTCAGGACCGGTGCTGCGCCCTTCCGCCGCCGCGGGCGAAGGCACCCTTCGGCAGTCCTCCGGTAGTAGTCCGCCGTGAGGGCCACATCCGCGAACTCCTCGAAGGCACTGAGCCGGGATTTGCCGCTCTCGGCTTGGACCAGGTCAAGGACGTCCTGCTCACGGTCCAGCAGGAGCGCATGGAAACGCCTGATGACGGCGCACCGGCTGGCAACGGACGTACCTGCCCAGTCCCGCTGCGCCAGGCGGGCAGTGCCGACGGCGGCCTGCACGTCGTTCCCGCTGCAGACCGGAACTTCTCCCAACAGTGAGCCGTCGAAGGGGGCGTGCGAGGGCTGCATTTGCCCGCCCGGCGCTGCCGTTACCAGCCCGGCAAGTCCAGCGGCCAGCTCCCGGCCGCGGACCGTCACCGTTCGGGCCGCGCGTTGTGCCATGTCACTCCCCCGCGGGCGTTTGCCCGGTGGCCACGCCCGGGCCCGCAGTTGAGCCGGGGTTAAGGCGGGGAGCAAGCTGCTGCCGCAACCAGGCTTTCACCACCCGTTCCCAGCGCTCCGGATCAACATTCCACTCCTTCGTGTGCCGGGCGTGGTTGAACTTTTCGAATGTCACCATGTCCGGGTTCCGTTCCGCGAGCAGAGCGGAGGGTCCGTACGGCACGTACTCGTCGTCGACGCTGTGGACGATCAGAGTTGGCGTCCGCAGTTCGACCGCGCGCGACACCCAGTCCATGACCTTCAGGTCCACGGGCGCCGACAGGCCGGTGAGCCGGCGCCCCAGAGGATGGCCCAGCATGAGCTGCCCGTACCGGCCCACCAGCGAAGGGATCCGGTTGAGCTGTGCATGGTGTGCCAGCACGGTGACCCAGTCGATCACGGGCGCATCCAGCACCATGGCCCGGATCACGTGCCGGTACCGGGAGAGGTCGGCCGTCTGCAGGCAAATCGCCCCGCCCATGGACCAGCCAAACAGCACAATGTCCTCGGCACCATTGGCCAGCGCGTATTCGATGGCAGCTTCGATGTCCTGCCACTCAGTCGAGCCAAGCCCGTACCGTCCGTCGTCGGCCGACGGTGCCAATCCGTCATTGCGGTAGGACACGACCAGGCTGGTCAGGCCCAGTTCCAGCGCCGGCCCTACCGCCCGGAGCGCTTCCTGCCGCGTGGCCCCGCGGCCGTGCACCATGATGGCCCAGGTACGGGCCGTCCCTTCAGCCCGCACCAGCCACGCGGGCGCTTCGCCCCGCTCCACCGGAATCAGCACATCCTCTGCCGGAATACCGACGGCGGCGGGGTCAGGATAGGTTGCCCCGCTCCACCAGCCCCAGCGGGCGGTGGAGAGGTCCCCGCTGTAGACCGCTTCCACCTCCCGCAGGACAGTCCGTTCCGCCGGTGAGTACGAAACAATGCGGCCGATGCGGGCATGGCCCTTGCCGCCGTCGAAAAAGAACCCGTAGACCCCGTCCACGGTGGTGTCATCGTTGGCGGCCAGGATCACCTGTTGCTTTTGCCCGTCCCGGATCACGGCGAGCACTTCCTTGTCGGCAGCACGCTGCCGCGCCGGCGTGATCACGCGGCGGGCGAAATACACGGCGAGCGCCGAGGAGCCGGCTCCCAGCAGGCTTGCCACCGATCCTCCTGCGATCGCCCCGGCAATGGCCCACTTCGCCCCCGGCGAAACTCCCCGGGAATCACTCGGGGGTGCAGTCATTGCAGGGCGCGCTCGCCGGAAAGGTGCCATGGGTCTATTCTTACCGGCGCCGCCGCAGATACCGGCATTTTCGGACGGTCCCGGCATGCCGCTGCCTTCGTTTGTGCGCCTGTTGCGGATCCCCAGTGCGGGCGTGACGGGGCGGCGCTAGGCTAAGGCCATGAGTGATCCCATCGTCATCCTGACCGAAGAACCCCTGGGCGCGGACGACCGCGTGAATATTGAACGGCTGGTGGATGGGGCGGACAGCCGCCTGCTTGTCCTGGTGCCGGCCAACACGGAGCGGCACCTGCTGGTGGACTTCCTTGAGAACCTGTCCATGCTGGACGTGGCAAAGGCGTTCCGGGACCTGGCCGGCCGCAACCCGGATGCCGCCGAGGAACGCGCACATGCGGATGAAACCCTTGCCGCGTCACTCGCTGCGCTTGCGGGACTGGGCGCCGGAGTGACGGGCCAGATAGTGGAGGGCAGAGCCGTGGACGGCCTGGTTGCCACAGTCCGGGAAACCGGGGCCGCCCAGGCCGTAGTGATCACCAGGCCGCATGCAGTGGCTGATACCTTCCACACCGACTGGGCCAACAAGGCCCAGGACCAGCTTGGCGTCCCGGTGCTCCACCTGTACGCGGGCTCGGGATTTATCGGCGACTCCTGAGCGTTGGGAATGGCATGAGCATCTTTGGAAACAGCATCTTCGGCAACAAGGGACCAGGCGTTGCGGGCGGGACATCCCATGGCACCCAAGAGGACACCACCGCAGCCGGCACAGGGAGTCAGGCAGGCACCGTCGAGAAGAGCGACGGCCAGTGGCGGGAGGAACTGACCCCGGAGGAATACCGCGTCCTGCGCCAGGCCGGCACCGAACGGCCCTACACCGGCGAATACTGGGACACCCACACCGAGGGCGTGTACCAGTGCCGGGCGTGCGGCGCCGAACTCTTCACCAGCAGCGAGAAGTTTGATTCGCACTGCGGCTGGCCGTCATTCTGGGCTCCGCTGGCCGAGGGCAAGGTGCGCTATATCCACGACCGGACCCTGGGGATGGAAAGGATCGAAGTCCGCTGCGGCACCTGCGACTCCCACCTGGGCCATGTGTTCGAAGGCGAGGGCTACGGGACGCCCACCGACCAGCGCTACTGCATCAACTCCATCTCGCTGCGGCTGGTCCCCAAGGATGATGCCGCAGAAAAAGCCGGGTCCTGAACTTACGGCTTCCCGCGGCCGCCGGCCCACCCGGTCGATCCCCCAGTAAAGGATGAGCCTCGGACCTGCGCCTAAGCCACCCAGGCTAAGCATTACTTATGGAAGTCCCTTTTTGGCATAAGTCCTTCTGGTTGCTTGTTACGCTCGCCAGAGAAGCAAGCAACCAGAAAGGCAGCCGACGATGACAGAGACTCTGACCACCGCCGTTACCGGAATTTCCCCCGGGAACCAGGACTGGCTCCGGCTCAAGGGCGCAGCAACCGCCCTGCAGGCCCTCCAGGTCCAGGACGGCTCCGTGCCGCACGCCGCCGACCATCCCGAGGCCTCCGGTTACGTGGAGACCATCGTGGCCGCCATCCGTGCCCTCGCACCCGCCTTCCCCCACGATGACGCCTACCTTGATGCCGCCTGCGCCGATTTCGAGGCTTGGGCAGAGGGCGGATTCGGTGTCCCGGATTTCCTGTCCTCACTGCTGGCCTTCCAGCCGCAGGATCAGCGCCATGACGGCCTGCAGCACCTGGTGGTCTTCCCCATGTACACCCAGAACGGCAGCAGCAGCCGGCTGGTGGAGGCCGTGCTGGTCGAGGTCATCTGGCCCGACTTCATCGCCGGCCTGGAAGCGGACGCCTACTCGAACAAGCTGTTCGTCCCCATCCGCTTCGTTGACTTCACGCCTGGCTACGACACCAACTCCGCCGTCCTTTTCCCGGAGACCGTAGCCGTCAGCAAGACCCCCACCTTCACCTGGGGTGCCATCTTCGCCGACCGTGAAGCCGCCCGCTTCCGCCGGGTCCTGAAGGCTGCCGCGGACATCACTTCGCTGGAACTGCCCGAGGGCGCCGCGGAACTGCTCGCCGACCAGGACCTCACCGAAGCGACCTTTGTCATGTGGGACCTGATCCATGACCGGACACACATGCGCGGCGACCTGCCGTTCGATCCCTTCATGATCAAGCAGCGCATGCCGTACTTCCTGTACTCGCTGGAGGAACTTCGCTGCGACCTCACAGCATTCCGGGAGTCGGTACGGATCGAAAAGGACGAGGACGCCGATCCCGATGCCCGGCGGCACGCGAAACTGGTGCAGTACGCCATCATCTTCGACCGCATCTTCCGGTTCGCCATCACCGGCAGCCGGGTCCGCAACTACGATGGCCTGGGCGGCCAATTCCTGTTTGCCTGGCTTCACCAGCAGCACGTGCTGCACTGGACTGACACCCGGCTTACCATCGACTGGGATGAGGTGGCGGACGCCGTCATCGCGTTGGGAGCCAGCATCGACGACCTGTACTGGCGCTCCATCGACCGGCCCAAGACCGCCCATTGGCTGGCGGCCTACCAGCTGGTGTCGGCAACCGTGACCCCCAACCCGGCATCAGCCTGGGCCAAGGGTCCCGATGCGTTGCCGCTGGCTGGAACGCCCCGGGGCCTGACGGACCAGGTCCTGGACGACGAATTCCCGCTGTCCATGTTCTACGAAGCACTGGAGAAGAAGATGCGCCCGGTCATCGAGTCCACCGCCGGCATCACCGGCCGCTCCGCGCTGTGAGCACCGCGCCCGGGGACCCGGGAGCCACCGGTCCGCTTAACATCATGGTGACCGGTGGCAGCGGGGCGTCCGGAGTCGCCGTGGCGCGGGCGCTTGCCCTGGCGGGATACCGCGTGGCCACTGTGGGCTCGGACCGTACCCGGATCACAGCCGCTGCGCAGCAGGCGGGCGACGGCGTCACGCCCTTCACGTGCGACCTCACCGATTTCGACGGCGTGCGGCAGCTTCGGGCGGAGGTCGGCGCCGCCGTCGGGCCCGTTGACGCCGTGATCCACCTGGTGGGCGGCTGGCGCGGCGCCAAGGGCATCGCTGACCAGTCCGACGACGATTGGGACTTCCTGGAACGCGGCGCCGTCACCACGCTCCGCAACGTGTCACGCGTCTTTTTTGACGACGTCGCCGCATCTCCGGCCGGCAGGTTCGCCATCGTCTCCTCCACCGCCGTGGACAAGCCAACCGCGGCGGTGGCCAACTACGTGGCGGCCAAGGCCGCGGCGGAAGCGTGGACCATGGCCATGGCGGACGGTTTCCGCCGGACCTCTGAGGCGGGCGGCGGACAGGCCGCCGCCACCATCCTCGTGGTTAAGGCCCTGGTGGATGATGCACTGCGCCGCGCCCACCCGGAGCGGAAGTTCCCTGGCGCGACGGACGTTGCCTACCTGGCCGCCGCCGTCGTACGCCTCTTTGATGCACCGGCCGCCGAACTCAATGGCGCCAGGCTCCGGCTGGCGGACTGACCGCGGCAGCGACTGAACCTAGACTGAAAGCGTGAGCAACCCCATGACGACAACAGCAGAAACCGGCGCGGCGCTGCGGCTGCACGATCCCACAGTCCGCGGCTTCGCCTCCGACAACTACTCCGGCGTCCACCCCGAAGTCCTGGCAGCATTGGCGGCCGCCAATGAGGGGCACCAGGTCTCGTACGGCGAGGATGACTACACCGCCCGGTTGCAGGAACTGATGGCCGAACACTTCGGACCCGGCATTGAATGTTTCCCGGTCTTCAACGGCACCGGCGCCAACGTCCTGTCGCTGCAGTCCCTGCTGCCCAGGTGGGGTGCCGTGGTGTGCGCCTCCACCGCCCACATCAACATGGACGAGAACGGCGCGCCGGAGCGCGTCGGTGGCCTCAAGCTCCTGCACGTGCCCACCCCCGACGGCAAGCTGACGCCCGAACTGATCGACAGGGAAGCCTGGGGCTGGGGCGACGAGCACCGCGCCCAGCCGCTCGCCGTCTCCATCACCCAAACCACGGAACTGGGCACCTGCTACACCCCTGGGGAAGTGCGGGCCATCGCCGAGCATGTGCATGCCAAAGGGATGAAGCTGCACATGGACGGCGCGCGGCTGGCCAACGCCGCGGCGCACCTGGGCGTGCCCCTGAGGGCGTTCACCACGGACGCCGGCGTGGATATCCTGTCCTTCGGCGGCACCAAAAACGGGCTGCTGTTCGGCGAAGTGGTGGTGGCGCTGAACCCCGAGGCGGCCCACGGCCTGGTCTACCTGCGCAAGATGGACATGCAGCTGGCCTCCAAGATGCGGTTCCTGTCCGCCCAGTTCATCGCCCTGCTGGAAGGCGACCTGTGGCTGCGCTCGGCCTCCCACGCCAATGCCATGGCTGCCCGGTTGCGCGCCGCCGTCGACACCATCGACGGCGTCCGGCCCACCCAGAAAACGGAATCAAACGGAGTCTTCGCCATCCTTCCCCCCGGCGCTGCGGACAGGCTGCGCAGTTCCTTCCGGTTCTACGACTGGGACGAGGCCGCAGGGGAAGTCCGGTGGATGTGCTCCTTCGACACCACAGAGGAGGACGTTGATGCCTTTGCCGCCGCAATCCGGCATGAACTGCGGGACCACAAGGACGGCCAGGCCGGGTGACCGGCCGCTGACGGCGAGCCTTCCCGCTCCGCCCCCATCTGCCCCGTAATCTGCCATGGTGAACGCACTTGACCAGGTTCCGCCGGATTTTCTCCACGCCTTGGGAACCCTCCGGAAAGCCCAGTGCCGCAAGGAACTGCGCCTCGCGGAGATCCCTGCCCCCGCCCGCCTGGCACCCTTTGCCGTGGCGCTGGGCGCCGAAGTCATGGCGCCCGGTGCCGGCGCCCCGGCCACACCTGTGCACGGACCCGCGGCCATGGCTTTCGCCGCCGCCTCCGGCACTGCCGGTTCGGGGCCGGCTGACGAGGACGAGACGGAGCTTGCCACCGGGCGCTTCATCCTGCTGCATGACCCGGACGGCTCAGCGGTGTGGGACGGCGAGTTCCGGATCGTCACCTACATCCGCGCCGAACTGGAACCCGAAATGGGCAACGACCAGATGCTCGGGACCGTGGCCTGGACCTGGCTGGTGGAGGCACTGGAAAACCACAAGGCGGCCTACCGGGCAGCCGGAGGCACGGCCACCAGGGTCCTGTCCGAGAGCTTCGGTACCCTGGCCGGCCGGCCGGGTTCCATCGACATCGAGCTGAGGGCCTCCTGGACACCTGCATCTGCCGACGTCCAGGCCCATCTCGAGGCGTGGTCGGACATGGTGTGCACCTTCGCCGGGCTCCCGCCGCTCCCCGACGGCGTCACCGCCCTCCCGCCCCGCCGGCGCAGCCAGCAGAACGGTTATGGGGCAGCCCGGTAAACTGGGGGCATCATGACCCCAAACATTCCGGAAAACACCACAGCCGGCGTCCCGGCTGCTGATGCCGCACCCCACATCACGGTGGAGGGCTTTGACAGCCCCATCCCCGAAATCATCGACCTTGACTCGCCGCGGGACGGCGTTCCACTGGTCATCGAAACCCAATCCGGCCTGGAGCGCTGCGCCGCTGCCATCGCTGCCGGCACCGGCCCGGCCGGGGTGGACGCCGAACGTGCCTCGGGATTCCGCTACGGCCAGCGCGCCTTCCTGGTCCAGATCCGCCGCGAGGGCGCCGGGACCTGGCTGATCGACCCGGAGCCGTTCGGAAACCTGGACATCATCAACGACGCACTGCGCGGCGTGGAATGGATACTGCACGCCGCCACCCAGGACCTGCCCTGCCTATCCGAGCTCGGCATGTGGCCGGACAAGCTCTTCGACACCGAACTCGCCGCCCGCCTGGCTGGCCTCCCGCGCGTCGGCCTGGCCGCGGTGATCGAGCAGCTGCTCGGATTCGGGTTGGCCAAGGAACACTCCGCCGCCGACTGGTCCACCCGTCCCCTCCCGGAGCCGTGGCTGCGCTATGCCGCACTGGATGTTGAAGTCCTCACCGAACTGCGCGAAGAACTCATCGAACTCCTGCAGGCGGACGGGAAACTTGAGTACGCCGAGCAGGAGTTTGCCGCCATCCTCGAAGCGGGCATTGCGCCGCCACGGGTGGATCCCTGGCGGAAGACCTCGGGCCTGCATCAGATCAGGGACCGGCGCCAGCTGGCCGCCGTCCGTGAACTGTGGCTCGAACGCGACTCGCTGGCACAAAAGCGCGATGTGGCGCCCGGCCGGCTCATTCCGGATTCCGCCCTCGTAGCTGCCGCGAAGGCCATGCCCTCCACCGTCCCGCAGCTGCTTGCCACGAAGGGGTTCCACGGACGCGCCGCCCAGCGCGAAGCACCGCGGTGGCTGCGCTGCATTGCTGCCGCCCGGGCCCTGGAAGAGCTGCCGCCGCTGCACCTGGCCACCAATGCGCCGCCACCCCCGCGGGTCTGGGCAGACCGGGACCCGGAAGCGGCCGCCCGGCTGGCCACCGCCCGGCCACTCCTCCAGGAGAAGGCCGAACAGCTGAACCTTCCCTTGGAAAACCTCCTCACCCCCGATTACCTGCGGCGTGTTGCCTGGCGGCCGCCGGCTGAGGTCACCGTCGATTCCATCGCGGCTGAACTCCGCGCACTGGGCGCCCGGGCGTGGCAGGTGGACCTTACCGCCCCGCTGATTGCCGGCGCCTTCCTGGATCCGCAGCCGCTGCCCGCCAAGGAAACGAAAGCAGTCGCCGCCGGGGGCGCCCAGTAACCTCCGCTCCAGCCCTTGCGGGCTAAGTTACTCGCGAGTAACATCGGTGGGACCGACGCCAGGTTGCAGCCGTTCTCCGGCATGCACCCCGGCGCTACGTCTCGATGAGGAGTTACACGTGAGCCAGCACGGAAGCGGCGCATCCCCGCGCACTGTCCGCGACGTCGTCTTTGTTGACGGCATCCGCACACCCTTCGGCAGGGCCGGCGAGAAAGGAATCTACGCCGGAACCCGGGCCGATGACCTGGTGGTGAAATGCATCCGCGGCCTGCTTCGCCGCAACCCATCGCTGCCGGCGGACCGCATTGACGAGGTAGCCATCGCGGCAACCACGCAGACGGGCGACCAGGGCCTCACCCTCGGCCGCACCGCCGCCCTGCTCGCCGGCCTGCCGCGCACGGTCCCGGGCTTCGCCATCGACCGCATGTGTGCAGGCGCCATGACTGCCGTCTCCACTACCGCCGGCAGCATCGGCTTCGGCGCCTACGACGTTGTGATCGCCGGCGGCGTGGAGCACATGGGACACCACCCCATGGGCGCGGGCGCCGACCCAAACCCGCGCTTCATGTCCGAGCGCCTGGTTGACCCTGCCGCGCTCAACATGGGCAACACAGCCGAGAACCTGCATGACCGGTTCCCGGCCATCACCAAACAGCGCACCGATGCCTACGCCGTGGCCTCCCAGAACAAGCTGGCCGCCGCCTACCGGGACGGGAAGATCCAGCCCGACCTTGTTCCCGTCGCCGCCCGCAAGCCCGGCGAAGGCTGGACCGTCCACAGCAAGGACGAACCGCCCCGGCCCGGCACCAGCATGGCGGACCTCGCCGGCCTGCGGACACCGTTCCGTGCCCACGGCAGGGTCACCGCCGGGAACTCGGCCGGATTGAACGACGGCGCAACCGCCGCCGTCCTCGCCTCCTCCGACGCCGCCGCGGAGCTGGGCCTGCCCGTAAAAATGCGGCTGGTCAGCTACGCCTACGCCGGTGTGGAACCGGAGGTCATGGGCATAGGACCTGTTCCCGCCACGGAAAAGGCACTGAAAAACGCGGGACTCAGCATCGATGACATCGGCCTGTTCGAGATCAACGAGGCCTTCGCGGTCCAGGTCCTGAGCTTCCTTGACCACTACGGCATCGCCGACGACGACCCCCGGGTCAACCGGTACGGCGGCGCGATCGCCGTGGGCCACCCCCTTGCCTCCTCAGGCGTCCGGCTGATGATCCAATTGGCCCGACAGTTTGAGGAAGATCCCTCCGTGCGTTACGGAATCACCACGATGTGCGTAGGTTTGGGCATGGGCGGGACCATGATCTGGGAGAACCCGCACCACCCCGAGTACAGCGGAACCCCCTCCAGGAATTCCGCTGCAGCTGCATCCGAAGGAGCCCCGGCATGAGCGCCGCAGATTACTGCAAGTTGGCGGACCTCTTCCCCAACGAGACCGTGACCCACTCCTACGTCCAGGACATCGCGCTGCCCGGACCGGAAGGTAAACCAGGCCCGGGAACTTTCGCCCTGGTGACACTGGACAACGACCTCGACCACACGAAGCCCACCACCCTTGGCCCCAACACGCTGGTGGAGCTCGGCACGGTGTTGGAGGGGCTGCGGGAGCGTGCAGCCCGCGGCGAGATCGTGGGCGTCGGCGTCACCGGCAAGCCGCACTATCTGGTGGCAGGCGCGGACCTTTCCGCCGTGAAGTCGCTGGAACAGCGTGAACACGGCCTGTGGATGGCACAGCTGGGCCACGACGTCTATGCCACCCTGGCCAACCTCGGCGTCCCCAGCTTCGCCTTCATCAACGGCGCTGCACTGGGCGGCGGCCTGGAGATCGCCCTGCAGTCCACGTACCGCACCGTGTCCAGCGGCGCGGGAGCCCTGGCACTTCCGGAGGCGTTCCTGGGCCTGGTTCCCGGCTGGGGCGGCGTGTACATCCTTCCCCGCCTGGTGGGGCCGGAGAATGCCGTCAAGGTCATGATCGAGAACCCGCTCAGCAACAACCGGACACTGTCCGGCGCGCAGGCGTTCAAGCTGGGCGCCGCTGACGCGCTCTTCGAGCCCGCAGATTTCCTGGAGCAGTCCCTCGCCTGGGCCTCGGGTGTCATCTCCGGCGACGTGGTCCCGGAACGGCCCAACGCCGTCGACCCCTCCTCCCCGGACAGCGAAGCCCGCTGGGCTGCGTCCGTCGATGCCGGGCGGGCCTTCGTCGAGGCTAAGACCTCCAACGCCTCCCCCGCCCCCGCCAAGGTCCTGGACCTGCTCGAGGCCAACCGCACCATGACCGCCGCGGAGTCCGCCGCACTGGAATGCGAAACGCTGGCCGACCTGATGCAGACCGATGAGTTCCGGTCCACCGTCTACGCGTTCCTGGACCTGGTCCAGAAGCGCGCCAAGCGTCCTGCCGGCGCCCCGGACCGCAAGCTCGCCCGTCCCGTCACCAAGGTGGGCGTCGTGGGTGCCGGCCTGATGGCCAGCCAGCTGGCGCTGGTCTTCGCCCGGCAGCTGAAGGTGCCGGTGGTGCTGACCGACATCGACCAGGCCCGGGTGGACAAGGGCGTGGCGTATGTCCACGCCGAGGTGGACAAGCTGCTGGCCAAGCAGCGCATCAGCCAGGACGCCGCCAACCGGACCAAGGCACTCGTGACAGGATCCGTCTCCAAGGAGGTCTTCGCGGACGCCGACTTCGTCATCGAGGCGGTCTTCGAAGAACTGCACATCAAGAAGCAGGTGTTCGCCGAGCTGGAAGGGATCGTTGCGCCGGCGTGCATCCTGGCCACGAACACCTCCTCCCTATCGGTGACGCAAATGGCGGAAGACCTGCAGCACCCGGAACGGCTGGTGGGCTTCCACTTCTTCAATCCGGTGGCCGTCATGCCGCTGCTGGAAATCGTCCGTGCTCCCCGCACGGACGACGCCGTACTGGCCACCGCATTCGAGCTCGCAAAGGCGCTGAAGAAGACGGGCGTGCTGGTCAAGGACGCGGCGGCCTTCGTGGTCAACCGCATCCTGCTGCGTCTCATGGGTGAAGTGACGGCCGCCTTCGACGAGGGCACCCCAGCCGAGGTGGCGGACAATGCGCTGCGGCCCATGGGCCTGCCCATGACACCCTTCACGCTGCTGGCCATGGTGGGCCTGCCTGTAGCGCAGCACGTCCAGGAATCCCTGAATGCGGCCTTCGGTGAGCGCTTCCCGGTCTCCCCGAACCTGAAGAAACTCATCGACAACAACGTCAAGACCCTGTGGGAGACCGCCCCGGACGGCTTCCGGGCCATCCCGGACTCCACCCTCCAGGTGATGTCCTTTGGCACCAGCCCTTCGACGGCCGGGGAGGTCCTGCGGCGGGTCCAGGATGCGTTGGCCGAAGAGATAGGCCTGATGCTGGACGAGGGCGTGGTGGCCGGGCCAGAGGACATCGACCTCTGCATGATCCTGGGCGCCGGCTGGCCCATGTTCCTGGGCGGTATCACGCCGTACCTGGACCGGGTGGGCGCGTCCGAGCGGGTCAACGGCAGGCGCTTCCTTGCCCCGGGCATCGCCTCCCCCGCCGAAGTCTAGGCAAGGGCCGCTTTCAAGGCGTTCGCTGCGGTCAGGCCGGCACCAGCCGGCCGCCGTCAAGCGCCAGGATGCGGTGCGCCGTCGTCCGTGCGTAGCCCAGGTCATGGGTGACCAGCACGACGGCGGCGCCCTCCGCCGCTGCTGACCCGACGGCGGCGTCCAGCAGGGCCAGCCCGTCCCCGTCGAGGGCCACGGTGGGCTCGTCCAAGGCAAGGACGGAAGGCCTGCGGGCCAGGACGGTGGCCAAGGCCAGGAGGCGCTGGGCGGACGCCGGGAGTTCCGCGGGGTGTTCCCCGGCGGCATCAGCCAGGCCTGTTGCCTCCAGGGCGGCGGCTGCCCGGTCCCCCGCCATGCCCTGCCCCACCAGGCGGTCCAGCCCGAAGCTGACCTCCCGGAGCACGGTGCGCTCAAACAACTGGTCGCGCGGCTGCTGGAAGAGCAGGCCCACGGAAGCGGCCGTCTTTCCAACAGGGTCGCGCGCAATGTCCGTGCCATTCACCAGCACTGCACCGGAGGCGGGTCGCAGGAGCCCATTGAAGTGCCGCAGCAGGGTTGATTTCCCGGCACCGTTCGGCCCTGTGACAGCCACGATCTCCCCGGGCTGGACAGCCAGGTGCACGTCGCGCAGCACCAGGGCCGCATCCAGGTTCGGCTCCCGCCTGGGCTTCCCCCACCGCATGCCGTGCGCCGGTGCCTGCCGGTACGCGAACGACACGCCCCGGAGCTGCAGCGCGGGAGGCCCGGGCTGCGCCCGAAACTGCGCTCCTGCTGCCGGGCGGCCGGCACCGGGACGCTCCCGGTCCGGGTGTTTCGAGTCGTGCGGTGCCGTGTCCGCGCCTTCCACGGGCAGGCGTCGGATGGCGGGCGGCAACAGTCCCGTTTCCGGCGCCATTTCCGCGGGCGCCCCGCTTGCAGCCACCGTTCCATCCGCCAACACCACCCAGGTATCCGCTTCCAGCAGCGGCGGGTCAACGGCCTGGCTGAGGACCACGACGGCGGTGCCCCGTTCCAGGAGGTCCCGCACCAGGGCGGCCAGCCTGGTGGTCCCTGCCGCGTCAAGCGAAGCAAAGGGCTCATCCATGATCAGCACGGGCGGCCCGGCAATGATGGCGCAGCCGATGGCCAGGCGGCGCAACTGGCCGCCGGAGAGCCGCGACGGGTCCCGGTCCAGCTGGTCCCGCAGTCCCAGCAGCCCGGCCGTACGCTCCACCGCCGACTCCATCGCGCCGCGCTCCACGCCGGCGTTTTCCAGGCCGAACGCCAGTTCCTCGGCCACCGTGGCACGCACCGTGGACAGCACCACGGCCGCGTCCTGCGGAACGAAGCCCACATACCGCCCCCACTGCGCCGGGTCCACCCGCGGGTCCCCGGCGCCGCCGTCGAAGTCCAGCCTCGTCCCGGACAACTCGAGGAACCCGGCCAGCATGCCGTGGCCGCCCGGCGGCAGCCAGCCGGAGAGGAGGCGGCCCAGCGTGGACTTGCCGCTTCCGGACGCGCCCAGGATGGCGGTGAAGGAGCCGGGCGAAACGGAAACAGCCACGTCGCGCAGGGCCGGCGTCCGCCCCTCATGGAAGGTGAAATCACGGATGCCGGCGGCCAGGACAGGCCCGCCGGGAACAGGGTTGTCCGCAGCACCGCCGGGGCCGTCTGCATTGCCCTCGCTGTCCGGGCCCGCCGCCGCCGTGCGCTCAGCCACCTGCGGCCGCCTGCGCCACCCTTGCCGCAACTGCCGTCAGCGCAGCCAATACCAGCACCGCCCGTACCAACCTCTGCAGGCCGGAATCAGCGACCACCCGATAGCTGGTCCGCGGCCCGGTGCTGCTGAGGCCCCGAGACTCGAGGGCGGCAGCCCGGGTGGCCGCATCCTCGACCAGCGCCAGGACCAGGGGAACCGCCTGCAGCCGGAACGCGGCGATCCTGGACAGTAGGCTGTGGGAGACCACCAGGCCGCGGGACTCCTGGGCCTGCCGGATCCGCTGTGCCCGGTCCGCGATGGCGGGAAGCAGGGTCAGGGTGGACGCGAGCACGAAAGCGAACCGTCCCTGGACGCCCCGGGCTGACAACGCAGCCACCAGGTCCGGCACGCTGACGCTGAAGGAGAAGACCAGCAGGGACAGGACCAGGGCGGCGAGCTGCAGGATCCGTTGCACGGCGAAGTCCAGGCCCTCTGCCGTGACGCGGGCAGGTCCCCACGCCGCCAGTACTGTCCTGCCTTCGGGGAAGAACAGCCCGTGCAGCACGAGCAGTGACAGGCTGAACGGGACCAGGATTGCTGCTGCGGCCGGCAGCATGCGGCGCGCGGTGCCGCCCACCGTGGACAGGCCCAGGCTGGCGGCAATCACGGCGAGGGACAGCGCCCAACTGCCGGCCGCCGTCGTGATGGCCGCCGTGGCCGCGGCGGCGGTGAACGACGTCAAGGGGTTCAGGCCCTCCCGCCTGGCCGGCGCGGCGGGCCTGCCTGGGGAAGGTGTGGCCACAGGGGTCGGTCAGCCGTTCCGCGCCGAATCGTGGGCAGTGCCCTGCGCAGGGCCCGCTGCCCCGCCCTTGGCGGGAGCGTCCGACGGCGTGGTGCCGGCCAGGACGCGGTGGCGCCGGATAAAGGGGAACTGCTGGCGCGCCCGGCGGGGCAGCGCATAGACCAGGACGGCCACGATGGTGAACACGATGGCCTTGTCCATGGGGTCCGAGAGCAGTGCCTGCTTGGTGACGGCCGCCAGGAGGGTGTCCCCCATGGCCCGGAACGCGCTGACGATCGCCCCGGTGGCAACACCCGAGGTTCCGCCGTAGACGAAGGCGGCCACCGGGGCGGACACCACGCCGGCGATGATGCCGGTGACGAAGCCTGCCACGGGGGCGAGGTAGAAGCGGCGGAAGAGGCCGTAGCGGGCGGCGACGCCCGCCAGGCAGCCGATCAGCGCGGCGCCGGCGGCGAACGGAAGGACGGTCGGGTTGAAGAAGGACCAGACGATGCTGCTGAGGGCGCCGGTGGCGGCTCCCGCGGCCGGACCAGCCAGGACGGCAATCAGCACAGTGCCGATGGCGTCGAGGTAGAAGGGAACCAGGGTGCTGCCCACGAACTGGCCCAGCACGATGTTCAGGACCAGGGCCACGGGGATCAACACCAGGGTGGACGCCGGAAGCGTGGGCAGGACGGCGGCGATCAGCAGGACGGCGCCGGCGAGGAAACCGGTGAGCGCAATCAGGGCAGAGGCGCTGCCCGGACCACCGGTGATGTCGGCCGGCTGGTTGAGCACCAGGTAGACGTAGGTGGCGGCGATGGCCAGGGCGCCGAGGATCTCCAGGATCCGGCGGCGGCCAGCGGGGCGTTCCCGGGACGGGAGCGTCAAAGAGGGCGATGACATGGGAAGTATTCCTTTGGGTGCAGGCGGTGGCCCGGCTCTGCGGGGGGCCGGGGTGGGGCTGCCTATGTCACCTCGGCAGCGTCCGGCGGCACATGCGCCGGGTGGGTCCGTGGCCCATTCTACCGGCCGTCCTCCGGCACCGTTCCTTACGGAATGCTCCGGTTATTCCAGTGCGGTTTACCGGTTCACCCCACCCGGCGGGCAAGAAGTCCGACGGCGGACACGAGTTCGCGGAACGCCTGCTCCGGGTTGTTGCCGGTCACAATCCTGGCGTTCGGGGGTGCACCCCAGAGCCGGCGGAAGTCGGCCACGGTAGTCCCGACCAGGAGCGGCGAGTCTGTTTCGACGTCCACCGTAGCGGGCCGCACCTCGTACTCCAACGTGCCTGCAGCGACGCCCGCCGCAAAGAAGTCGTGGACATGGGCCAGGTACCCCTGGTCGTAGTGCCGGTGGAACTCGAAATAGAAGCGCAGGGCATCCGAGAGGTGCCTGATGAGGGTGTTGCCGGAAGAGCTGCGGCGGCCCTCGGGGTCTTCGGGGAGCACGAGTTCGGGGGGCACGGCGCCGGCGGCCTGGGCAAGCGCCGCGACGTGGGCAGGGTGCAGCTCCATCCGTTCCGTGGTGTCCAGGGAGCAGACGATGGGAAGTTTCTCCAGCGGCCGGCCCCGGTACGCGGCATAGACCTCCTTGGCGGCGTGCGGGTCCACGTGCGTGTTCCACTCGGCGGTGGGGGTGGTGTTGCCCTGGTGGTAGAAGGCTCCGCCCATGATCACCACCGTGGCCAGGAGGTCGGGAAGTTCAGGCTCCTTCCGCAGCGCCAGGGCGAAGTTGGTCAGCGGGGCGGTGATGAGCGCGGTGAGCTCCCCCGGCCTGGCCCGCGCCTGCTCGATCCACAGATCCACGGCGTTCCGCGGGCTCAGCTCTCCGGCAGGGTCAGGCAGGACGGCGTAGCCGATCCCCTGCGGCCCGTGGGTTTCAGGAGTGGTGAGCAGCGGGATGGACAAAGGCTTGCGGGCACCCACTGCGACCTCGACGCCAGGCCGGCCGCAGAGTTCCAGCAGCGCGAGGGTGTTTCGGGCCACCTGGTCGGCGTCGACGTTGCCCGGGGTGGCCGTGACCGCCACGAACTCGGTGTCCGGGAGGGCGGCAAGGTAGGCAAGGGCCAAGGCATCGTCGATGCCGGTATCGACATCCAGCAGATAAGCGGGCACGGCTGCCTAGAAGAGCGCAACCTTGGGCACGGCAGGGAAAATTCCGTCCAGCTCGGCCAGGTCTTCCGGCCTGGGCGCCCAGTTTACCGCTTCCGCGTTCTGCCTGACCTGTTCGGGCCTGGTGGCGCCGGCGATTACGCTGGCCACCGAAGGCTGGGCGGCGAGCCAGGAGAAGGCCACCTCGATCTCCGTCAGGCCCCTTTCCTTCGCGAAGGTACTGAACCGGCCAAGCTGGTCCCAGTCGGCGTCGTCCACCATGTTGGTGCGTGTGTGGCTGAGCCGGGACCCTTCGGGAGCGTGGCCTGGAGCGTACTTGCCGGTCAGCAGGCCGTTGGCCAGCGGGAAGTACGGCAGGACGCCCAGGCCGAACTCCTCCGCGGCCGGGGTCACCTCCAGTTCTGCACGCCGGTCCAGCAGGTTGTAGTGGTTCTGCGTGGAGATGAAGCGTGCCGCGCCCAGTTCCCGGGCCACGTACTCCGCCTGGGCGATCTGCCAGCCGGTCCTGTTGGAGTGGCCAATGTAGCGGACCTTGCCGCTACTGACCAGCGTGTCCAGCGCCGCAAGGGTTTCGTCGATGGGGGTCAGCGGGTCCGGGGTGTGGAACTGGTAGAGGTCGATCCAGTCCGTGCCGAGCCGCCGCAGCGAGGCCTCCACCGCCTGGATGATGTACCGGCGGGATCCGCGGGCGCCGAAGTCCGGCCCGCTGGCGCCTTTCATGTCCATGCCGAACTTGGTGGCAACCACAACCTCCCCGCGCCGGCTCCCCAGCGCCTTGCCCAGCATGGTTTCGCTCAGTCCCGGTTCCCGGCCGTAGGTGTCGGCGACGTCGAACAGGGTGATCCCGGAATCGATGGCTGTGTTGACCACGGCGTCCGTGGCGTCCTGCGATTCCGTTGCCGTGTTGGCACGGCCCAGGTTGTTGCAGCCCAAGCCCACGGTGGAGACGGTAAGGCCTGATTTTCCAACGCGGCGGTAACTGGTCAACGAAGGTCTCCTAAACGCTGAAGCTGCTGGCGGGCTTGGCGGAGTGCTTGAGTTTGTAGTGGTCCGGGTCGGTATGGGGCGCGGCGCCGATGCTGAGCTTGGTGAAGTCAAGGTCTTCTCCCCGCGCGCAGATCTTGATGGCGTTGACGGCCTTGTTCACGTCGGGGCACAGGCAGAAGATGCTGAGCTTGTAGTCCGTGAATTCCGAACGCTCCACTGTTCCAAGGCCGCGCCACGCCAGATGGCTGATGAGGGCGTCCTTGGCCTTTTGCTCAAGGCGCCGGTCACGTTCCGTGCCTTCCCGGGTCTTGAGCGCGAACTGGGCCACCACCCAGAACTGTTCCTCAGCGGGAATCTCGGCGTACCCGTCCTCCGTGCACTGCACGGCAAAGGCGTCCAGGAGGCCCCCCGCAGCGTCGGCGTCGGGGACGTCCGTTTCCTCGGTCTTGCTCTGGTGCCCCACCACGCCGAAGTTCATCACGAACTGCGAGTAGTCCTCGTCAAACCAGGCCTCCCGGAAATGCAGGACGCCTTCGTCGTCGCGCTTGTAGACCCTGACAATGCCGCTCATGTGCGTCCTTTTGTAAACCATTCGACGTCGGTGCCGTCGAAAGGCGCATGCTGCGCCTTCACGGCCTGGTACAGCCCGTCCGCGGCGGATTGGATGTCCTCAATCAGCCGCTGCGGGTAATGCATGGAGACGCTGTGCTCTGCAAATTCGTCCTGGTCATCGATGAAGACGCCGCGGTCTGCGGTGCGGATGACGTCCAGGTCCATGTCGATCACATGGAACTCGGTGACGGTGGGGCGGACGTGCGTCCATTCGTGCCCTACAGCCAGGTCCACATAGACGCGTACGCCGTTGGGATGGGCGGAGTCGTAGAAGGTGGCAACCCAGTCACCCTCGCGCGGCACCAGCAGCACGGCGTCGGAGCGCGTATAGAAGGCGGCGCCGGGGCGGGAGCAGAATTCGTTGGTGCCCTGGAAGATCCACCAGCCATGCTGGTCCTCTCCCAGGTAGCGCCCGGGTACCACCCAGTGGGCCTTGCCGTTCCACTTCCGGTTGCGGGAAACCACCAGCTGGCCCGGCTGCAGGCCGTTGGGAACCCGCGTTGTGGTGGTGTGCAGAACCGGTCCGGACTCCCCGGCTGGGCCCGGGTACTTCAGTTCGTCTTCGTCCCTCACAGGATCGGAAGGCTGCCGGTCGTGGGGTGCTGCTGCCCGGGCAAGGGCCGCGCGAAGGGAACCTTGGTGCCCAGAACCTGCGCGACGACGTCGTGCGTGATTTGCTGGGCGGTCAGCCCAACACGCTCGAGCACCTGGTTGCGGGTGCCGTGATCCAGGAACTCCACGGGCAGGCCAACCTCGTTCAGGGCGGTGTCCACACCTGCGGCACGCATTTCCTGCCGGATGCGCGAGCCGACGCCGCCGGCGCGGACGCCGTCTTCGATACAGACCACCAGGCGGTGGTGCGAGGCCAGCGCAACGATGGAACGGCGGACGGGCAGGACCCAGCGGGGATCCACCACGGTGGTGCTGATGCCCTGGGCACCGAGCCGGGCGGAGACGTCAAGGGCCAGTTCGGACATGGCGCCGACGCTGACGATCAGCACGTCATTTTCGGTGGAACCGGACGGCCGGCGGGCCAGGACGTCCACGCCGTCGCCGAGGCGCTCGAGGGCTTCGACTTCGGGGCCCACAGAGCCCTTGGAGTAGCGGACCACAGTGGGAGCGTCGCTGACAGCCACGGCCTCGCGCAGTTCCTCGCGGAGGCGCGAGGCGTCACGGGGAGCGGCCAGGTGGAGGCCGGGGACGATCTGGACCATTGCCATGTCCCACATGCCGTGGTGGCTGGCGCCGTCCGGTCCGGTGACGCCGGCACGGTCCAGGACGATGGTGACGCCGGCCTTGTGGAGGGCAACGTCCATGAGCAACTGGTCGAAGGCACGGTTCAGGAAGGTGGCGTAGACGGCTACCACCGGGTGCAGGCCGCCGAAGGCCATGCCGGCGGCGGCGGTGAGGGCGTGCTGCTCAGCGATGCCGACGTCGATGACCCGCCCGGGGTGCTTGGCGGCGAACTTATGCAGGCCCACCGGGATCAGCATGGCGCCGGTGATGCCAACGATATCCGCACGCTCATCGGCAATGGCGGCGATCTCGTCTGCGAACACGGAGGTCCAGGACTGGGCGCCGCCGCTGCCCGTGGGTTCGCCCGTTTCAGGATCGATGATGCCCACGGCGTGGAACTGGTCGGCTTCATGGGCGCGGGCGGGAGCGTAGCCGTGGCCCTTTTCCGTCATGGCGTGCACGATGACGGGGCCGCCGTAGTTCCTTGCGGTGGACAGGGCGTGCTCCATTGCCTGGAGGTTGTGGCCGTCCACCGGGCCGATGTATTTCATGCCCAGGTCCTCGAACATGCCCTGCGGCGCCCACCAGTCCTTGATGCCCTTCTTCATGGCATGCAGGCTCTTGTAGGTGAACTGTCCCACGGGGCCGCCGTTCTGCAGCCTCTTCTTCCACCAGTCCAGCGCTCGCTCGTAGGCGGGGGCAGCGCGGAAGGAGTCGATGGTGGGGCGCAGCGATGCGAGGTAGTCGGCGAATCCGCCCACCGTGGGGGCGTAGGAGCGGCCGTTGTCGTTGACCACAATGACCACGCGGCGCTTCTTGTCCGCGGCGATGTTGTTGATGGCTTCCCAGGCCATGCCGCCGGTGAGGGCGCCGTCACCCACGACCGCGACGACATGCCGGTCGCCCTCCCGGGTCAACTGCCGGGCGCGGGAGATGCCGTCGGCCCAGGACAGCGAGGAGGACGCGTGGGAGCTTTCGACTATGTCATGTTCCGACTCCGCCCTGGAGGGGTAGCCGGAAAGGCCGCCTTCCTGGCGGAGGGTGCTGAAATCCCGGCGCCCGGTGAGCAGTTTGTGGACGTAGGACTGATGCCCTGTGTCGAAGACGATGCTGTCACGGGGAGATTCGAAGATGCGGTGCACGGCCAGCGTCAGTTCCACGACGCCGAGGTTGGGTCCGAGGTGGCCGCCCGTCTGCGAGACGTTCGTGATCAGGAATTCCCTGATCTCCGAAGCCAGCTGCTCCAGCTGTTCCTCGGTCAACTCGTTCAGGTCCTGCGGATTCCGGATGGTGTCCAAGATTCCCAATGACCCCTCCTTTGGGTGGTAGACGTGCCGTTTAACTCTAACGCCTCGGTTCGCAGGGCCGGACGTGGCTGAAAAGCCGAAGCCCCGGCTGGTCCGTGACCGGCCGGGGCTTCGGGGTGGCTGCTGCCTGCTGGCAGATCCCGCTAGTTCGCGGAGATCTGGCGCAGCACGTACTGCAGGATGCCGCCGTTGCGGTAGTAGTCCGCTTCACCCGGGGTATCGATGCGCAGGACGGCGTCGAAGGACTTCGAGGAGCCGTCCTCGGCGGTGGCGGTGACCTTCAGGGTCTTGGGCGTGGTGCCCTCGTTCAGGGCGGTAACGCCCTCCACCGAGAAGGTTTCCGTGCCGGACAGGCCCAGGCTGGCAGCGTTCTCGCCGGCCGGGAACTGCAGCGGCAGGACGCCCATGCCGATGAGGTTGGAGCGGTGGATGCGCTCGTAGCTCTCGGCGATGACGGCCTTGACGCCCAGCAGGGCGGTACCCTTGGCTGCCCAGTCACGGGACGAACCGGAACCGTACTCCTTGCCGGCCAGGACCACCAGCGGGGTGCCGGCTGCCTGGTAGTTCTGGGCGGCGTCGTAGACGTAGGCCTGCGGGCCGTCAGCCTGGGTGAAGTCGCGGGTGAAGCCACCCTCGACGCCGTCCAGGAGCTGGTTCTTGATACGGATGTTCGCGAACGTGCCGCGGATCATCACCTCGTGGTTGCCACGGCGTGAGCCGTAGGAGTTGAAGTCCTTGCGCTCCACACCGTTGGCCAGCAGGTACTGGCCGGCGGGGGTGTCGGACTTGAACGAACCGGCCGGGGAGATGTGGTCCGTGGTGACGGAGTCGCCGAGCTTCAGGAGCACGCGGGCGCCGGTGATGTCCTTGACCGGTTCCGGCTGCGCCTGCATGCCCTCGAAGTACGGGGGCTTCCGGACGTACGTGGAGTTCGGATCCCAGGCGAAGGTGTCGCCCGCCGGGGTGTCCAGTGCCTTCCAGCGGTCGTCGCCGTCGAAGACTCCCTCGTAGCCCTTGGTGAACATGTCCTTGTCGATCGAGGAATCGATGACCTGCTGGACCTCGACCGGGTTGGGCCAGATGTCCTTCAGGAAGACGTCATTGCCGGCTTCATCCTTGCCGAGGGGATCGGTCTCGAAGTCGAAGTCCATCGAACCGGCCAGGGCGTAGGCGATGACGAGCGGCGGGGAGGCCAGGTAGTTCATCTTGACGTCCGGGTTGATGCGGCCTTCGAAGTTGCGGTTGCCGGACAGGACCGCGGAGACGGCGAGGTCGTTGGCCTGGATGGCCTCGGAGATCTCCGCTTCCAGCGGACCGGAGTTGCCGATGCAGGTGGCGCAGCCGTAGCCCACGATGTAGAAGCCAAGCTTCTCCAGGTAGGGGGTCAAACCCGACTTCTCGTAGTAGTCGGTGACGACCTTGGACCCGGGGGCGACGGAGGTCTTGACCCACGGCTTGGCGGTGAGGCCCTTTTCGACGGCGTTGCGCGCCAGGACCGCGGCGGCCAGCATGACCGAAGGGTTGGACGTGTTGGTGCAGGACGTGATGGATGCGATGGTCACCGCGCCGTGGTCCAGCTCGAACTCGCGGCCGTCAGCCATCTTCACGGGCACCGGGCTGGAGATCCGCCCGGCGCCGCCGTGTGCGGCCGAGTACTTCGGCGGTTCGCGGTCGGTGTCCGAGACGTGCGTTCCGCCGGAGGTGAACGACGGGGCGTCGGAGGCCGGGAAGCTCTCTTCGAGGGACTCGTCCAAGGTGCCCGCGTTCGCGTCGTGCGAGACGTAGTTGAGCAGGTCGTGGCGGAACTCGTCCTTGGCCTCGGTCAGCTCGATGCGGTCCTGCGGGCGCTTGGGGCCTGCGATGGACGGGACTACGGTGGACAGGTCCAGTTCCAGGTACTCGGAGAACTTGATCTCCCGGGAGGCATCGTGCCAGAGGCCCTGTTCCTTGGCGTAGGCCTCGACGAGGGCGACGTTCTGCTCGGACCGGCCGGTGAGGCGCAGGTAGTCCAGCGTGACGTCGTCGATGGGGAACATGGCGGCAGTGGAGCCGAACTCGGGGCTCATGTTGCCAATGGTGGCGCGGTTTGCCAACGGCACCGCGGCTACGCCTTCGCCGTAGAATTCGACGAACTTGCCCACCACGCCGTGCTTGCGGAGCATTTCGGTGATGGTCAGCACCACGTCGGTGGCGGTGGCGCCGGCGGGGATGCTGCCGCTGAGCTTGAAGCCGACGACGCGCGGGATGAGCATGGAGACGGGCTGGCCGAGCATTGCTGCCTCGGCTTCAATGCCGCCCACGCCCCAGCCCAGCACGCCCAGGCCGTTGACCATGGTGGTGTGCGAGTCGGTGCCGACACAGGTGTCGGGGTAGGCGCGGAGGGCGCCGTCCACTTCACGGGTCATGACCGTGCGGGCCAGGTATTCGATGTTGACCTGGTGCACGATGCCGGTTCCCGGGGGAACCACCTTGAAGTCGTCAAACGCGGTCTGGCCCCAACGCAGGAACTGGTAGCGCTCCCCGTTGCGCTGGTATTCAATCTCCATGTTGCGCTCCAGTGCGCCGGAGTTGCCGAAGGCATCAATCTGGACCGAGTGGTCGATCACCATTTCGGCGGGTGCCAGCGGGTTCACCCGCTTGGGGTCGCCGCCAAGCTCCTTGACCGCTTCACGCATGGTGGCCAGGTCAACCACGCAGGGAACGCCGGTGAAGTCCTGCATGATCACGCGTGCCGGCGTGAACTGGATTTCTGTATCGGGTTCCGCATTCGGATCCCAACCTGCCAAAGCGCGAACGTGATCGGCAGTGATGTTCGCGCCGTCCTCGGTCCTCAGGAGGTTTTCAAGCAATACCTTGAGGCTGAACGGAAGGTTTTCTGCACCTTCAACGGAGTTCAACCGGAAAATTTCATACTCGGTTCCGGCTACATTAAGTTTGCCTTTTGAACCGAAGCTGTCCACAGTGCTCATCGCAGGACTCCTCTCGCAACAGTTTCATCTTTGTCGCGCGGTTGACCGCCTGCTAGTTAGGACGCCCTAAGTAGTTCCAGGGCCCGAAAATTGCACACGGCCGGCCGAGAATACGGGCGCGACGTGGGACTACTACCGCCATCGTAGTCCAAAACCGCAGCGGCATCATGGAGCCGGAGTCAGAAGAGCAACGGTCTCGAGGTGGTGGGTATGCGGGTACAGGTCGAAGGCCCGGAGCCCGGCGAGTTCCCACCCTGAGCGCCTGAAGTAACCGAGGTCACGGGCAAACGAGGCCGGGTCGCAGGACACGTAGGTAATGGCACGGGGCTTGGATGCCACCAGTTGGCCGACCACCGCCTTCCCGGCTCCCGCCCGCGGCGGGTCGAGGACAAGGGCGTCGAAATTCTGCGGTTTCTGGCGCAGGACACGCTCCACGCGGCCCTGGACCACTTCCACCTGGGACACGGAATGCAGGTTTTTCCGTGCGTCGCGGCTGGTCCCCGGGGCCCCCTCGACGGACAGCACGGATCCGGTTTCGCCCACGGCGTCGGCCAGGACGGCGGTGAAGAGGCCGGCCCCTGCGTAGAGATCTGCCACCACCGATCCGGGCTTGAGGAAGCCGCCTCCCTGCAGGAATTCTGTGACAGCCCCCACAAGGGTCCCGGGCGCGTCGCGGTGGATCTGCCAGAACCCCTCGCCGGTCACCCGGTAATCGTGCCCGGCGGCGGACTCCTGCACCCAGGCCCGTCCCCGGAGCGAAGTCACTTGTCCGGTCAGGGGATCGAAGGCTGCCACCGAGGCATCCCCCGGCACGTCCGCAGCGATGGCCTTCAACCGTTTGTCCCTGGTGTTGGACGCCGGGGCGAGGAGCACCAGGGGGCGGGAGCCGTTGGCCGGCGCGGCCACCTCAACGCGTTCTATCCCTTGCAGGTCCAGGTCCCACAGCTGCAGCGCGTTGATGGCGTCACTGGCCAGGGGCATCTCCCGCACGGGGAGGATCTGGTTCGAGCGGTGGGCATGCATGCCCAGCCTGCCGCCTGGGGTGACCGAAAAGCTGGCCCGGGTGCGCCACCCGAGGCCGGACCCGCCGTCGGCACCTGACCCGACACCTTCTACGGCGCCGGTCCAGCCGGACGGGGTCTCCCCGAAGCCAGCCAGTCGGGTGAGTTGTTCGGCAAGGACGTCCGCCTTCAGGCTGAGCTGCCTGGCCCGCGTCATGTGCCCGAACTCGGCACCGCCCACAGGCGGATGGCCGTGGCCCCAGGCCCGCAGCGAATCCGCGGCATGCCAGAAGTGCTCCACGCGGTCCGGGGATGCGTCCAGCACCTCCACCACGTCTGCCCGCCAGAACTTGGCGTCCTCCCCCGCGTCGGTCAGCCGGACGCGGACCTTTTCGCCTGGAACGGCATGCCTGACGAAGACGACGCGTCCTTCATGGCGTGCAACGCAGTGCCCGCCATGGGCAACCGGCCCGACGTCGAGCACCGCCTCTTCGCCTGCGTGTCCGGTGTCGCTGGTTGCTGCGTCGTCGGTTGCCGGGGCGCCGGCGGTGGAAGTTCTGGCGGTCACTGGACGTCCTGGAGGTTCTTGGCTTCTTCGGAGGACTTGAGCTGCCAGGGAACGCTGGCCACCATGACACCCGGTTCGAAGTGCAGCCGGGTCTTGATGCGCAGGGCGGTCTGGTTGTGCACCAGCTGCTCCCACCACTTGCCCACCACGTATTCGGGGATGTAGACCACGATGAGGTCCCGCGGGGAGTCGAGGCGCATCTGCTTGACGTAGTCCATGATGGGCGTGACCGTCTCGCGGTAGGGACTGGCAAGGACGGTCAGCGGGACGGGAATTTCGAGCTTTTCCCAGTCGGCGATGGTGTGCGCAGTCTCCTCCGGGTCGATGTCCACTGTGATGGCGTCAAGCCGCGAGGGGCGCGACGCGCGGGCGTAGGCGAGGGCACGCAGGACGGGCTTGCGGACGTGCGACACCAGCAGCACGGCGTGTACCCGCGTGGGCAGGGCCCGCGGCGAGGAGTCCTCACCGACCGCGAGTTCCTTGGCCACGTTGTCGTAGTGCGCCCGGATACTCCACATGATCAGGAAGAGGATGAACATGGCCAGCAGGGCGATCCAGGCCCCCTGCTCGAACTTGGTGATGAGGACGATGACCAGCACCAGGCCGGTCATGCCGAAGCCGATGCTGTTGATGGTGCGGGACTTCACCATGCGGCGGCGGACCGCCTTGTCCTTGGCCAGTTTCAGCTGCCGTCCCCAGTGCCGGATCATGCCGAGCTGGCTGAGGGTGAAGGAGATGAATACCCCTACGATGTACAGCTGGATGAGTTTGGTGACGTCGGCGTCGAACGAAATGATCAGCACCAGGGCGCCCGCCGCGAGGGCAAGCACGCCGTTGCTGAACGCCAGCCGGTCGCCGCGGGTCCGGAGCTGGCGGGGCAGGTAGCCGTCCTGGGCGAGGATGGAGCCCAGGACCGGGAAGCCGTTGAATGCGGTGTTGGACGCGAACACCAGGATCACGCCGGTGGCGGCCACCACGATGTAGAAGGGGATCGAACCCTCGCCAAAGATAGTTTGGGCGATCTGGCTGATGGCCGGGTTCTGGATGTAGCCCTCGGGCAGCGGGTTGCCGTTGAGCAGGAATTCCTTTGCGGGGTCCAGCACGATGTGGACCTTGGTGGCGTTGGCCAGGTAGATGATGCCGGCCAGCATGGCGGCGCCGATGACGCCCAGCAGCAGCAGGGTGGTGGCGGCGTTCTTGCTCTTCGGGTGCTGGAAATTGGGTACACCGTTGCTGATGGCTTCGACGCCGGTCAGCGCGGCGGCGCCGGACGAGAAGGCCCGGAGCAGCAGGAACGCTCCGGCGAGGCCCACAAGGCCCTGGTCGAAGCCTTCGGCGGGGACGATGGTGAAGGCGGCCGATGGGGCTTCCCCGAGCTGGCCCGTTGCGGCCTGGAAGATGCCGACGGCGGTCATTCCCAGGATGGAGGCCATGAAGATGTAGGTGGGAACGGCGAAGACACTGCCCGCTTCCTTGATGCCGCGCAGGTTCACCAGGGCAAGGATGACGACGCCGACGGTGGCTATGACGGCCTGCTCACCGTGCAGGGACGGTACAGCCGTGGTGAGATACGCGGCCGCCGAGGACATGGAGACGGCAACGGTGAGGACGTAGTCCACCAGGAGGGCCGACGCCACCGTCAGGCCGGCGTATTTGCCGAGGTTTTCGTTGGCGATCTCGTAGTCGCCGCCACCCGATGGGTAGGCGTGGACGTTCTGCCGGTACGAGGCCACCACTGTCAGCAGCACCACCATGACGGCGAGCCCCACCAGCGGTGAGATGGTCACGGCGCCCACGCCGGCCAAGGCCAGGGTCAGCAGGATCTCGTCCGGCGCGTAGGCAACCGAGGACAGGGCGTCCGAGGCGAAAATCGGAAGAGCGATCTTCTTGGGAAGCAGGGTATGCGCCAGGCGGTCATTCCGGAAGGGCCGGCCCACCAGCACGCGTTTGACGGCGTTCAGTATTGTCAACACCCCACAAAGCTAGTCTGATTCGCGGACGATGTCATGACGGGACCCCGCCAGGCCGAAGCCCGGGCATGCCGGTAGAGTTCTAGCTGCACGATCCTGACTTAGATACAGAGGAGATACGGTGGCGCATTTCGTGATCATGGGATGTGGCCGGGTGGGGGCAACGCTGGCGCACACGCTGGAGGATGCCGGGCATTCCGTGGCCATCATCGACCAGGACGACCGCGCCTTCCGCCGGCTCCGCCAGGGCTTCACCGGCCGGAAGGTTACTGGGGTCGGATTCGACCGGGATACCCTCAAGCAGGCAGGAGTCAGCGACGCCTACGCCTTTGCGGCTGTATCCAGCGGTGACAACTCGAACATCCTGGCCACCAGGGTGGCCCGGGAAACCTTCCACGTCCCGCATGTGGTGGCCAGGATCTACGATCCTGGCCGCGCCGAGATCTACCAGCGCCTGGGCATCCCCACGGTGGCGGCGGTCCGCTGGAGCGCCGACCAGGTGCTGCGGCGCATCCTCCCGGAACAGCACCTCGCGGGCGATTTCCGGGAACCCTCCGGGCGCCTGGTGCTGGCCGAACTGGACGTGGATGCCGGCTGGATCGGACACCGGATCAGCAGCATCGAAAAGGCCGCCGATGTCCGGGTGGCCTATCTGACCCGTTTCGGCGAGGGCCTGTTGCCCGATGCAGGAACCGCTTACCAGGACGGTGACACAGTGCACGCCATGCTGCAGGTGGAGCGCAGCGCCCAGATCGCCCAGATCCTCGCCAAACCCCCCGCCAAGGAGTACCAGTGAAAGTCGTTATCGTCGGCGCCGGCAGCGTCGGATCGTCCATTGCGCGGGAGTTGCTGGCGCACAAGCACGAGATCCTGCTGATCGACCTTAAACCCGAGGTGATTGGTCGCAGCGGCCTCCGGGGCGCCCACTGGCTGGTGGGCGACGCCTGCGAGCTGTCCACGCTGCAGGGCGCCAAGGTGGAGGACGCCGACGTCGTGGTCTCCGCCACGGGTGATGACAAAGTCAACCTGGTGGTGTCCCTGTTGGCGAAGACCGAGTTCGGCGTGGGCCGCACGGTGGGCCGTGTCAACAACCCCAAGAACGACTGGATGTTCAACGACTCGTGGGGCGTGGACGTGGCCGTCAACACCCCCCAGCTGATGACCGCACTGGTGGAGGAAGCCGTGGAGATCGGGGACCTCGTCCGCCTGCTGACGCTGCAGACCGGCGTTGCGTCGCTGGTGGAATTCACCGTTCCGCACGATTCCCATGTGATCGGCATGACTGTAGGCGACATCCACTGGCCCGAGGACGCCACCCTCGTGGCAATCCTGCGGGACCAGGCGCCTATCACGCCCAGCCGGGATGACGTGATCGACGGCGGTGACGAACTGTTCTTCGTCACCACCATCGCGGCTGAGGACAAGCTGCGGGAGTTGCTCTCCTCCGCCCCCGGCAGCATTAACGCCGTGGATGGGCCTACAGTCAGCGCCGAGCCCGCCACCGCCGGCAGCCACGGGCATGTGGCGGACGACGACGGCTTCGACGGCTAGGCGCGCGGGCGCCACAGGTCACGAACTTCCGGGAGTCCGGCGTCTTTAGTGGATCAGGCGGCCGGGCTGGTTTCAGCCTCGGTTGGAGCCGGCCGGGTCACGAGCCAGGCCACCCAGACACCAAGGATGTACAGCGGCGCGCCCATGATGAGGCGCGTGGTGGCAAGGGCAGCAAGGCCGTCTGTGCCCATCAGGTAAAGAGGCACCTGGACGATGAGGCGAAGCGCCAGGACCGCCACGATGATCCAGGTTCCCAGGCGGTAGGCCTTTACCCGGTCGGGTTCCTTTCGCCACTCCACGCCCTCATTGCGGATGAAGCCGAAGAGGAGCCCGGCAACGGGCCACTTGATGGCAATCGAGACGACCATCGCCAGAATGTATGCCGCGTTGGTGAAGAAGCCGGGGAGGTAGAAGTCCTCCGCTTTGCCGGTGGTGTTGGCCAGCCAGGCGGAAATGCCAACACCCACTACACCGGCAAGGGCCTGCGTGAGCGGGCGCCGCTGCACCAGCCGGACCACCGTGAAGATGGCCGCCGATGCCAGGGCCGCCACCAAGGACAGGGTGAGCTCACGCGTGATGGTGAAAGCGACCAGGTACACGAGGCCGGGAACAATGCTTTCGGCAATGCCCTGCACTCCCCCGGCGCTCCGCAGAACGTCAACCCGCCCATCGTGGGTGCGGTGGAGTCCCGCCTTTGCGGCATAGCCGGCGGCGATCCCGGCGACCGTGGGCTGGCCTGGATCCTGGGGCTGGCCGCCCCGTCCGGGATTTGCAGCGCCTGAGGGCTGTTCGGGCTCGTGCGCGCTCATTCATGCTCCTGGCGGGACAGTATCTCGTAGCGGGGATTGAAAATGGTCGGCATGTCCTTGCCCCGGGCCAGCATCCCTTCGACCCGGATTTGCGCGCCGGCTTCGATGCCCGGCACGCGACGGCGTCCCAGCCACACAATGCGCAGTCGTGGGGGCCTTCCCCGCCCTGCACCTGCGCCGCGGTACCCGGCGTCATCCTCTGAAACGATGGCGCTGAATTCGGCGGTCCGGTCAGCGGGAACGAAGGTCACCGATTCCACGTGCCCCTGGCAAAGGACACGTCCCCGGTCCGGCAACTGGTCCAAGGGCGTGATTCCACCAGCGGCAGTCGGGGTTGCTTTGGCGGCCGGCTCAGCCGATCTGGGTAATTTCGGGACCACGTTCGGGCTCCTCCAGGGTGGGCGCGGCGGGTGGAGGAGTCGCGGAAGCGTCCTTGGGCAGGCGCAGCTGCAGCAGGTCGCGCGGCGGCATGGGGCTGTCGCCGCGGACCACCACCACCTGCCTGAACAGGGCCTCAAGCGGTTCGGCGGCGGGGCGTTCCAACGCGGCCGGTCCACCCAGGACGCCGCGAAGGAACCAGCGGGGGCCGTCGACGCCAATGAACCGGGCCACCCGGTAACCCTGGCTGCCGTCCGGGAGGCCGGCCGGCAGCTTGGCCACCAGTTCGGTGCCAAAAGCGCCCTCAATCTCTTCGACCTGTCCGCCCTGCGCGCCGACCGACTGGCCGATCTGTTCACGGATCTCATCCCACAGGGTTTCGGTCTTGGGGGCGGCGAAGGCCTGCAGCTGCAGGCTGGACCCATTCAGGTCCAGGGTTACTGCAACTACCCGCTGGGTTGCCTCTTCCACTTCGAGGCGGAGCTGAAGGCCCTCGCTGGGCGTGACCAGCAGGGCGCCGAGGTCAACAAAGCCGTCGCGGCTGTTGATCTCAGACTCGTCGAAAGGGCCGTCCTGCCGCCGGCCGGCGGCTGCTGGGCTTTCTTCGCCCTCGGCGACAGTAAGCTCCTCTGCCGGCTCCGCCAGTTCGTCGTTCTTTGCTTTCCTGCCAAACCCAAAGACCATGGGTGACTCCTTAATTCTGAAATATGCCAGTGCTGGAACCTGCCGGCCGGGACCTTGGAGGTCCCGCCGTCGTACGTGCTGGCGTGGCAGCGGATGCAGCCTGTGGTCAGGCTCCGGGGATGTTGAACCCACCGGTGGAGCCGAAGCCTCCGGAGCCGCGCACGGATCCGCTCAACTCGGTGACAGGAATGAATTGGGCATGCTCCACCCGCTGGATGACCATTTGGGCAATTCTATCGCCGCGCCGCAGCTCTATCGGCTGGGTGGCATCGGTGTTCAGCAAAGTCACGGAGATCTCGCCCCGGTAGCCCGCATCCACGGTGCCCGGAGCGTTCACGATCGTCAGGCCATGCTTGGTGGCGAGGCCGGACCGGGGGTGGATCAGGGCCACGAAACCGTACGGAAGCGCGATGGCGACGCCCGTGGGAACCAGCTTGCGCTCCCCTGGCAACAGGACCACGTCCTGCCGGGCACGCAGGTCCGCGCCGGCGTCGCCCGGATGGGCATAAGAGGGTGCCTCCAGCCCAGGATCCAGCATCTTCAGCTGGACCTGCAGGGTGGGGGCGCCGGGAGCGGGTGATGCTGCGTCCGGGACAAGGTCTACCGTGGCGGGATGATCAGTCACAATCACTCACTCTAACCCGCGCCCCTCCATCGGTCCTAGGTAGGCCGTAGCCCCACCCACCGCCGGCCGGCAGGGACCCAATGTGAAATAGCCGGACAAAGGTGGAAAGCTGGGGACATGCCCGAATCAAGCCCGTCTCCATCCGTACCCGGCACACCCTCCGCAGGGGCGCCTGCCATCTACAGGGAGAAGCTGTGGCCCAGCGCCTGGATCTGGATTATTGCAGCCGGCGTCTCGGCCGCGGGCATCCTGGTTTTCGCACCCATCAGCATGGCGGCAGGGTACACCGCAGCGGTGGTTCTTTTTGCCGTTATCGCTGCCCTCCTGATCCTGTCCACCCCTGCCATCACGGTCACGGCTGACACGCTCACCGTTGGACGGGCAACCATTGAACGCCGCTTCGTCGGCACGGTGGAACAGTTCACGTCCGGCGAAGCAACGGCGGAGCGGGGAACCCGGCTGAACGGGCTGGCCTACCTGTGCATCCGGGGCTGGATCGATCCTGTAGTGAAGATCGAGATCACTGACCCCGCCGACCGCACCCCCTACTGGCTGACCTCCACCCGCCACCCGGACCGGCTGGCGGCAGCCCTCACCCGAAGCTAGGCCGGCCGCCGATCGGCGGAAAATCACGGCGCGCCCTGCTCCTTGAGCCAAATCCGCGCCGCCGGATGGCAGAGTTTCGATTGATAGTAATGCCAGGGTGGAGGATTTGTATGCAGGATCTACGGCTTGTAGGCGTGCACGACGACGGGACGCATCTCCTGTTGAGCGGGCCCGGCGGCGAGATGTTCCAGCTGCCGATCGACGAGGCCCTCAGGACGGCCAGCCGGTCCACAGCGAAACCGCGGGTAGACCGCCCGGCGGTTCCGATGTCCCCCCGGGATATCCAGGCCCGGATCCGCGCCGGCGCCACCGCCGCGGACGTGGCCGAGTTGTCCGGAATGCCGCTGGCCAAGGTGGAGCGCTACGAGGGCCCGGTCCTGGCGGAGCGCGAATACGTCGCCCAGCAGGCACGCAAGGTTGAAGTCGCGGCACCCTCCCCCGGCCACGACGTCTACCGGTCCGCCTTCGGCGACAACCCGGCAACGCTGGACGACATGGTGGCCCACCGCCTGTCCGCCCACGGCATTGACCCAGCAACCGTGGAATGGGACTCCTGGCGGCGCCAGGACGGCACCTGGACGGTATCGGCGAGTTTCGAGGCCAAGCCCGGCGGTACCTCGGGCATCGGCGAAGAACCTCCAGCCCTGTGGACCTTCAATCCAGCCCGCAAGACGCTGCAGAACACCAACCGCTGGGCACAGCAGCTAAGCGAACTCGAGCCGCTGGACGGACCCGTTCCCGCCCGCAGGCTTACCGCGGTCTCCGACCGCCCCTTTGATTTCGAAACTGACGCGGATACGCCAAAAACGCCGTCCGGCCAGGCCGCTCCCGGACAGGACGCCGGCAAGGAATCCGATGGGCTCCTCGACATGCTCAGGTCCCGGCGGGGCCAGCGGCTGGGCGTCGACGAGGATGCGGACGACGCCCTGGCCCTGCTGCTCACCCACGGTGTTCCGGCCGCCCACCCCAGGCCGTCCGAGGTTGCCGCTGAACCCGAATCCACGGAACCGGAAACGCAGGAAGACCAGCGGGACGCTCCGGCAGCACAGGGTGATTCCTTCATCCGGCGCAGGGACACCCGGCCTTCGATGCTCTCCCGGCTCAGCCTTCTTCCGCCGCACCGGGACAGCCACGACGAGGCCCTGCGGCTTCACGACGGCGTCAGCACGGACACGCGTGAGATCACCATCGCGGCGTCCCCGGCCAAGCCCTCCGGCACCACCACTGGAACAGGAAGCACCCCGTCAGGCGGAGCTGGGCTCGATGAGCTCCTGGGCAGTAACCCCCGTCGTCCTGCAAACAAGCAGGACGATGCGTCCCCCGCGACCGGACAGCTGCCGGAAACCGAGGCGCCGGAACGGCCTGCACGGCCCAAGCGCTCGAGCGTCCCCTCATGGGACGAGATCGTGTTCGGGACGCGAAGCGACTAATAGGCTACTTCTTACCGTCCATGGGCATGGCGACGTGCAGATGCTAGGATCCGTCACCACGGCCCACTGCAAGGCCTGATCACCCGGGAGGCTCGCTGTGCCGGACACCACCTGTCACATGTCCATCTCACTGGACGGCTTTGTTGCCGGCCCTGACCAAAGCAGGGAGAACCCGCTGGGCAAGCGCGGGCTGGAACTGCACGGCTGGCATATTGGTGATCCCCGTGCCAACGACGCCGACCAAGCGGCCGCCGAATGGCTCATGCGTCCGCGGGGGGCCTACGTGATGGGCCGGAACATGTTTGGCCCCGTCCGCGGCGACTGGGATGAGGAGTGGAGCGGCTGGTGGGGTTCGGAACCGCCGTACCACGCGCCGGTGTTCGTGCTGACCCACCACCCTCACGAACCCATCCGGATGGAGGGCGGGACAACGTTCCACTTCGTCACGGATGGTTTCGATGCGGCGTACGCTGCGGCCCTCAACGCTGCCGACGGCAAGGGCATTGACATCGCAGGAGGAGCCTCCACCGTTCGGCAGGCGCTGGCCGCCGGGGTGGTTGACGAACTCACGCTCGACATCGCGCCGGTCCTGCTCGGTTCAGGAGAGCGGATCTTCGACGGGATTGCATCGTTCGGTTTCGAACCCGTTGAGGTGCTCCACTCTCCCCTTGCCACCCACATCCGCTACCGCCGGGTCTCTGAGTAGAAGGCCCCGGCCGGTAGAAGAACGTCGGCCTGTCGAACGTCCTGGCCAGTACGGGAACGTCGCCGAGTAGAACCAGCCCCAACATCGACACGCCCGGCAGCAAGACAGCGGGCAGTTCAACCGACCGGCGCTCGGCAGATTGCCTGATCACCGGGCGAGGTGTTGAAGGAGAGCTTCTTCGAGGAGACTGCGTTCTTTGATCGGGATCCGTTCCTTGAGATGGATCTGTTCTCTAAGTTTGCGTGCATCAGGCAGGAACCCGGGAGGCCGTTGCGGTGGTTCCCAGTCCTGGTGTTCGCTTTGGTAGTGGCGGCCGGTGGGTGAGGTCCAGCCGGGTGGTTCGTTCTTGGTCGCGGGGGTGGGTTTCCAGCCTGTACTGTGGCGGAGTTTGTGGTGTTTGGGGCAGGGTTGTCCCAGGTTGCTGATCCCGGTGGTGCCGCCCTTGGCCCAGGCGAGGAGGTGGTCGGCCTCGGTATCCAGTGAGTTGTTGCTGCACCCCGGGAACGGGCACTTCCCGTCCCGCATCCGCAGCCAGGTCCGCATCGCTTTCGTGACCCGGTAGCTGGTCCTGCCGATTTCCAGCGGCGCCCCGTCCCGCGGGTCCACCAACACCCGGTAGAACGACCCCGCACCCTCAGCGACGAGCCGCCGGGCCATTGACGGGGGGACCGGCCCGTACCCGTCCAGCACCGCCGGTTCGTCCGTCAGGCCCATCAAGGAGAACACCGGGACCGTGACCAGCACCTGCGCCCGGATCGATGACCGCAACACGTCCGGTCCCTCGGGGTCGCGGGCCAGGGTGCGGCCTGCCGTTTCAGGGAGAGCGTGCGTCCCGCATTCGTCCGTCATGGCGGGAGTCCCGCTGGCGTCCGTGGTGCCGCTGCCAAGGATTGCGGCGGCGAAGGTGTCGGCGCGGAGCTGGGTCAGGGTCCGGGGTTCGTCCGGCCCCTGCAAGGACCGGGCGATCGCGGTGAGCCGGTTCCACCCGGCAAGCGCCTGATCCGCGGGCAGGCACGCCGAAAGCCAGGCCATCCCGTCCCGGTCCGGCCGGAACTCCACCCGCCGCTCCGCCACCCCTTTGGCGTGCCGTTCCTCGATGCTCTCGGCGTGGTGGCGTTCCCGCCACGTCCGGGCCTTGACCCGGAACCGGTGCGCCGGCAACTCCCCGGAGGGGCAGCCCCGCGCCGCATCCGGTGCGTCCGGATCAAGGAAATGGGCTTCCAAGGCCGCCGCCCCGGCAGCGTCCAGGCCTGCGGTTTCATCGGCCATCACCACCGCGTGCTGCCACGAGATCGTCCCGGCCTGCAAAGCCTCCAAGGTCCGCGGCAAACCGGTGGTCAGGGCGTGGGAAGTGGCCAGGAACGAACCCGCAGCCCGCGGCCCCAGCGCCAAAACGCACCCGATCTCCGCCGTGACCGCCATCTCCTGCGCCACCACCGGCGCATCCGGCCCCGCAACAGCAAAAGCTGACTCCGAATACTTCACCGCCGCCTTCGCCTTCAACCCCGCAATCCCGGCCTCCACCTCACGGGCACCGGCCAAAATATCCAGGCACCCATCCGCCAAACCAGCCAACGGATCGGCCGCCGAAAACGGCGCCGAACCCGCCCCGTCCACTTCAGCATTGAGCACGGCAAGAGCCGCCCGGATATCCCCGAACGCCTTCACCACCGCCGCTGTACCCATAAACCCATCATGACAAGAGGGTGTGACATTCAAACAGCCATCCTGTGGCACCTTCCCCGACGGTTTGGGACGTCGCATATCTTGCGTACTTGAGCCCATTCCTCAAGGACAGGACCCTTCCGATCTTGAACTCCCCTGGCTCCCCGTCGGCCGTTCTCATCACCCTGCGGCCCGCGGGGTGTGCCCGGGTAATGGGGAACGTTAGAACTTCGTCTACTGCACCCTGGATCGTTGCCGGCCGGGATGGTCCCCGCCTGCGATCTGCTCGGAGACTCGAGTGGCCGTGCTGTCAGTGCCCGGACATAGATCTCTTGCTGGGATCAGTGGAAGGGCTATCAAGGGGGTCAAGGCGGCAAGGGCGAAGGCAGCGGGATACCCGAGAAGGCCTACGAGTGATCCCACAACAGGGCCGACGGCTGATGCGGTGATGAATTGTCCGGTGTTCTGGATGCCGAGCGCGCGACCGGACCATCGGGGCCCGGCTGCCTCGGCTACGGAGGTGAAGGCGAGCCCGTTATCTGCCACGGAGACGACAGTCGCAAGCGTTAGGGCCAGTGCGCCCGGCAGCGCCCATTCCTGCCATCCGGTAAGTGCGAGCAGGAGCATCACCACGACGCAGCTGAAAGCGACCCATCGCAGCACCGTCACGCGGCTTCCCGTTCGATCACTGAGATGACCGACAGCGATCCTTCCCAACGCACCGAGGAATTGGGCAAGGGCAATGACAGTGCCGGCGGGGGTGGCGGCCCAGCCAAGAGCCGAGGTCAGCCAGACCAGCCCGAAGATGGACAGGGTGAACTGTGGGGCGACGAGAAGCATCGACACCGCGTGGATCCGCCACAGGAACGTCGATCCCTTGTAGGGGTTGTGGCGGGAGACGGTGATGTTTTGCATGGCCCGCGGCGGGTTCCGGATCCCTACCGCACACGCGACCGCAACGACAGAAGCCGTGATACCCGAAAGGACCAGGGGCCCGGACAGACCGTGATGTGCGGCCATCATCGGCACGGTCAGGGCAGCGGCGGCGACCCCCAGCGGTTGGGACATCTGCCGGATACCCATCGCAAGACCGCGGCGCGGTCGGGGAAACCATCCGACGACCACGCGCCCGGTGGCCGCGTTGCTGCTGGCCGATGCTGCACCCGCCAGCCCGAGCATCGCACCGAGCCCCACGGTGTCAGTGGCTGATACCGCAAGGAGCATGAAGAGCGCCGTGCCGGCAAGGCCGCCCGCGATCACCCATCGCTCTCCGAAACGGTCCGCCGCCGCACCCCAGGCGACCAAGGTAAACACCATTCCAAGAGTGGGAGCAGCAGCCAGCATTCCCGCGTCCGCCAGTGACAATCCTCGCTCGGAAAGGAGATACGGAATCAGATAAGCGGGCGTTGACACGACCAGCGTGCCTGCAGCCTGGGCCGCAACTCCCAGCGTCAGCATGAGCCATGCTGCCATCGTGGTGCTGGCGCCGGTAATGGAATGGTCAGTTTTCACGAGCGTAGGGTCCATATGCTGATTCTGCATACCATCCACAAAGTGAGACAAAAAAGTCCACGATATGGACTCGCAGGAAGCCCGCGTGGGCTTGCAGCCGATTACGACTTCAGTGAACCGATGTGGCTCGGGCGCCAGTGGCAGGTTCAGGTCGCGACTGGCGAATCCCATAGCGGACCCAGGCCGCTCACAACGTCTGAAGAAACTCCATGATGTCGTCGGCCAGTAGTTCAGGTTCCTCGTGTGGTGCGAAGTGTCCCCCACGGGGCATCGTTGTGAAGCGCCTGAGATCGTACGTTCGCTCAGCCCAGCTGCGGGGTGGGCTCGCAAGGTCGCGGGGGAAGAGCGCGAGAGCCGTCGGAACGTTCACCCTGTCGACGCCTTACTGACCGGCGAGTGGCTCATGGGCCCTCCCCCGGTCCGCCCGAGCCCTGCCACAGGCAGGCATCCACATCGAACGGCAGCAACTGGTCCTGCTGGGCCATCAGGTTCGCACCGTGCGCGGTCACCCTGCGCATGAAGTGGCGCCGGCACAGCGTCTCGTAGCCCACCACCGGTACATGCTCCGCCTCGGGGGCTGCGGCGGCCTCCACCACCATGTCCACGTCACCCACCACCACCTGGGCACCCTCGGTGACCATGACGCCGTCGACCGTCCTGGCATTGTGGGTGGCGCGGCGGCCGCACCAGCACAGCGCTTCCACCTGCAGTACCTGCACCCGGTCGGCGAGCTCGATCAGCCGCTGTGACCCCGGGAACAGGCGCGTCCGGAAATCAGCGGTGATCCCGAAGGCAAAGACGTCGACGTCGATCTCGTCCACCACCTTGGCCAGCTGCTCAACCTGTTCCGGGGTGTAGAACTGGGCCTCGTCGCAGATCAGGTAGTCAACCCGCTGGCCCCGGGTGCGGCGAAGCATGACTTCCTCCCAGAAGTCAGTGGAGTCCAGCACCTCCACCGCGTCGGTCTCAAGGCCGAGGCGGCTGGAAATCCGGGACTCACCGGCGCGGTCGTTCCGGCTGAAGCGGACGCCACCCCGGCCGCGGGCCCGGTGGTTGTAGTCCATTTGCAGGGCGAGAGTGGACTTGCCGCAGTCCATGGTGCCGGAGAAAAAAATCAGCTCAGCCACGCCGCTTGGTCCTTCCTTCGGCGGTGAAGCACAGCAGCGGTACCTCCCGCTCGGCCTTGGTCAGGGAGCCGTGCTGGCCTACCACTTCCATGGCGGTCGGCCGCATGCGCCGCCCGTCGTAAAGCGCGACGGCGTCCCGGGCGGCGATCATGACGTCACCGATCCTGCCTTCCACAGCGGGCCGCACGTCACCAAAAAGTCCCCCGGCCACAGCCTCCTCACGGGTGAAAGCCCAAACCCGGTCACCGAAGCGCGCTTTCCAGGCGGCCAGCAGCCGCTCCCGAACGGCTGCGCCGGCACTGTCCCCGGCCCTTGGACTTTCCGTGGGCTCCGTGCCGTCCAGGTACAGATGCACCATGCGCGGCTCCCCCGCCGTGTGACGGACGCCGTCCACCAGCTCGGGGTAGGCGGAGAAGTCGATCCGCTGGGATTCGGCAACGTCCAGCATGCCGTGGTCGGCCGTCAGCAGGATTAGTGTGCCGGCCGGAAGCGAGGCGTTGAGCCGTTTGACCGTGGCATCGAGCTCTTCGAGCTGGTGTTCCCACTGCTCGGAGCGGCAGCCGTAGCGGTGCCCCGCCTTGTCCAGTTCGTTGACGTAGAAGTACATAAGGGCCGGGCCGGAGGCTGCCATGGTGTCGGCCGCCGCTGCGGTGCGGGCGTGGGAGGTGGTGCCGGAAATGAAACTTCCTCCCCGCAGCGCTGCGCGGGTCATGGGTGAGCCGTCGAACTGGGAGAGGCTGACGGTGCTGACCGCCACGTTGCCGTCGACGCGTTCAAACACGGTGGGGAACGGCTGCCAGGCAGCGGGGTCCACACCCGGGTCCCAGTTCCCCAGCAGGTTGACCACCTTGTCCTGGTCGGGGTCCAGGACGTCGTAGCCCACCATGCCGTGCTGGCCTGCGGGCAGCCCGGTCCCAAAGCTGGACAAGGCCGCTGCCGTGGTGGAGGGGAAGGCCGAGTCCAGCCAGACCGGAACGTCGCCCTGCCCGGCCTGCATCACGGACCGCAGGAACGGCGTGTGCGCTGCTTTTTGCTTGAGCAGGTTCCGGCCCAGGCCGTCCGCGAGGACGACGCAGACGCGCGCCGCGGCCGGGAGCCCCAACGTGTTGGTGAAGCCCTCCACTCCCAGGCATGCTGCGGCGCTGGTGAGGACTTCGGCAATGGAACGGTGCCCGTAGGCGGGTGGGGGCGGAAGGTCAGGAGTGCGTCCGGCGATGGTGGCGGCAGGTACGGCGTGAGGGCGGTCTTCCGGCATCTCAGCGCTGCTGGTGCCCGCGGCTGAGCCGGTTGCCGAACACTCCTGACCGCGGCCGCGGCGCCATGGACTGGGCGTGGGACATGGGTGCGGGGGAACCGGTGTTGACCGCCCGCAGGGCCCTGGCGAAGAGCTTGGCGTCCTGCACGGCCTGCAGGCCGTCCGCCTCGGCGCTGATGCGCAGCACGATGTCTTCCTGGGCAATGGTTCCGGTGTAACCGTGGTCGGCCTCGCACTGCGGGTCGCCGCAGCTCGCGGGGCCCATGTCCAGCCGCTGGCCGCCGGACCAGGCGATGGACAGGGTGAGTTCACGGACGGGATCCGAGGGCTTGTAGTTCTGCGGCTGCGCGTACATGTAGCTCAGGACCACGGAGCGGATCTGTGCCACAGGCACAGACTCCGTGGAGATCTGGGCGACGATCTGTTCCCCCGCTTCGTCGAGCTGCTGGTCGTCCACGTGGGTAATGACCAGCATGTCGGCGGTGAGGACAAGCACGGTGATATGGCGGCGCACTTCTGCCCGGTCGAAGTGCGTTTCCAGGTGCACCAGGTGGGCCACGCAGTCCCGGCCGTCGAGTGCGTCATCGACGACGTCCGAGACCAGACGCGGGTAGAACCCTGCCTTCTGCAGGGCGTCTTCCAGGCTCTGGCCCTGGATGCCGTGGTTGTGTGAGCTGTGTTGGCGGACTGCCTGGTTTTCGTTGCCGGGCGTTTCGGGCGCCGAAGCGGGAGGCTGGAAGCTCATGCCCCCATTTTCACAGATCGTCCGGTCACTTGCTAACCGCGTCAGCCCAGCATGGCCCTTCGGGCGCTGTCCGTGCGTTGCGCAGCGTTGCCGATCCGGACGTCCGCGGCCAGGATGGTCACCCCTGCGGTCCCGCACAGAACAGGGTTGAATTCCACCAGGGCGATCTCGGGATGGTTGTCCTTCATCCACGCCAGCCGGCCGGCAAGATCCTCCAGCGCCTGGACGTCAACGGCCGGCAGGCCCTGGTAGCCGAAGAGTTTAAGCGAGGCCCGGGGCGAACGGATGAAGTCGTGCACGTCCGCCGCGGAGAGCGGCGGCACCCGGTGCGCCCAGTCATCCAGCAGGTTGACGGCATCCCCGGCCAGGCCGAAGGAAATGACCGGGCCCAGCAACGGATCCTCGATGGCCCGGAAGGTGCAGGCCTGCCCCACCGGCGCCATCGCCTGCACTTCGAGCGCGGGGTCGCCGTAGGCTGCGAGTGCCCGCCGCATCTGCTCGATGTTGAGCCGCAGTGATTCCGCGTCCTCGATGCCAAGGCGCACGCCGCCGAGGTCCAGCCGGTGCCGCAGCGCAGGCTCGGTGGTCTTGAGCACTACGGGCCAGCCCAGGGCGTCTGCTGCCGCCACGGCCTCGTCCGGGGTGGTGAACGGTGCCGAGGGAAGGACGGAAATGCCGTAATGCCCGAGCAGGCTGGCGGCGGCCGCCGGGTCCAGCTGCTTGAGCTGCTCGCCCTCCACGTCTTCCAGCAGGGCGTCGAGCTCGGCCTCGGCCTGCCGGGGGTCGCATCCGGAAGGCTCCACGAACTGCCCCTGGTCGCGCGCGGCCCACTCGGCGTAGCGGACCACGGCTGCGAGCGCGGCAACCGCAGCTCCGGGATTGGAAAAGCACGGGACGGTGCACCCGTCGGCGCCCACCAGCCCCTCCACATGGGTGGCCGGGTCCAGGATGCCGGTGAACGCGGCAACCACCGGTTTCCCTGAACTGGCGGAACATTCCGCGAGGACCTGCGCCACGGCGTCGGCGGTAAGGCCGCGGGCAGGGAGCAGGGCGGCGACGGCGGCATGAACGGCGTCCGAGGCGAGGGCGTCCAGGAGGGCCTTCCGCAGAGCGGGCAGGGCCACCGACTGGCCGGCGTCAAGGTCGAGCCCGGAGACCACCTGCGCCACTCCCAGCCCGTGCGCGACGGCGCTGTCCGCCACCACGTTGCCCAGCGCCTGGGAGTTGCTGAAGACTGCGACGTCCGGTCCGGTGGGAAGCCGCTGGCCTGACACCACCTGCGCCACGTCCACCAACTGCTCTATGGTTTCCACACGGATTACGCCGGACTGGCGCAGCATGGCGTCCAGCGCCCCCGCCGGCGCCTGGGTGGTCCGGACGGCGTGGCCGGGAGGAAGGCGCAGCCCCATGGCGTCCGACTTGGCAACGATGACCGGTTTGGTGCGCGCCAAGCGCCGGGCAATGCGGGAGAACTTGCGGGGGTTGCCGATCGACTCCAGGTACAGGCCCACGGCGGAGGTGTCGGCGTCGTCCTCCCAGTACTGCATCATGTCGTTACCCGAGACGTCCGCCCGGTTGCCCGCGGAAAGGAGGCTGGACAGTCCCAGCCGGCGCCGGCTGGAGGCTGCGTAGAGCGCGACGCCGATCGCGGCGGACTGGGTGAACAGGCCCAGGCTGCCGCGCAGCGGCATGGTGGGCGCCATCGAGGCATTCAGTGACACACCGGGGTGGGTGTTGGCGATGCCCAGGGAGGCCGGACCGATCACCCGCATCCCGTTCGCCCTTGCCTGGCGCACCAGGGCGCGCTGCCTGAGCAGCCCGCGCTCGCCGTCGTCCGCGAATCCCGCAGAGGCGATCACCACGCCCTTGACGCCGGCGGCCGCGCAGTCCGCAACCACCCCGGGGACTTCCTCGTACGGCACGGCGATGATGGCCAGCTGCACCGGTTCCGGGACGTCCGCGAGCTTGCCGTAGGACATCATGCCCGCCAGCTCCAGCGCCTCCGGGTTGATGGCATAGACGGTGCCGTGGAAGCCGCCTTCGATGATGTGCTCCAGCAGCTGGTAGCCCACGGTGCCCCATTTGCGGCTGGCCCCGATGACGGCAACGGACGACGGCGCCAGCAGCTCCCGGACGCTCCTGGCCTCGGCGCGGTGCTCGCGGGATTCCATCACGGCACGTGATTTTTCGGTGGGGTCGATGTTGAACTCAAGGCTCACGACGCCGTCGTCGAAGTGGCGTTTGACGTCGTACCCGGCGTCGGAGAAAACCATCAGCATCTTGCGGTTCTCCGGCAGGACCTCCGCGGTGAACTTCCGGATCCCGTTTTCATGGGCGGCGGCAGCCAGGTGCTCCAGGAGGATGGAGCCGATGCCCCTGCCCTGGTGGGCGTCGGCGATGTTGAAGGCGACCTCGGCTTCTGTGGGGTCGGGCAGCCGGTCGTAGCGGCCGATGCCGATGATTTCGCCGTGGATGGTGATGACGAACGCCACCCGGTCCTTGTAGTCCACTTCCGTGAAGCGCTTCAGCTCCTTGGCGGACAACCTGGCTTTGAAGGCGAAGAAGCGCATGTAAATTGAATTCTGCGACTGCCCGGTGTGGAATGCCTGGACGGCGTCGGAGTCCGAGGGGTGGATGGGGCGCAGGTGCGCCGTTCCGCCGTCGCGCAGGACGACATCGGCTTCCCAATGTTCCGGATATTCGCCGTCCCCGGGCTGATCCACCATAGGCTTAGCCTAGCCACAAACTATCGCAGCACGCCTGCAAGGCTGCGCAGCAACCCCAGAAGGATCTACCAAACCCATGGCCCGCCGCCAGAATTCAACGCCCATCGTGGACGACAGCTACACGGAGAACATCGTCGATATCGACGTCACGTCCGAGATGCAGGGATCGTTCCTGGAGTACGCGTATTCGGTGATCTACTCCCGCGCCCTGCCGGATGCCCGGGACGGACTGAAGCCGGTACAGCGCCGCATCCTGTACATGATGAGCGACATGGGCCTGCGCCCGGACCGCGGCCACGTCAAGAGTGCGCGCGTCGTGGGTGAAGTGATGGGCAAGCTGCACCCCCATGGTGACGCCGCCATTTACGACGCCATGGTGCGCATGGCGCAGGACTTCTCGCTGCGGCTGCCGCTCATTGACGGGCACGGCAACTTCGGCTCGCTCGACGACGGCCCGGCAGCACCGCGGTACACGGAGGCCCGGCTCGCGGCGGCCGCCCTCACGCTCACCAACCACCTCGACGAAGACGTGGTGGACTTCGTTCCCAACTACGACAACCAGCTCACCCAGCCGGATGTCCTTCCCGCCGCCTTCCCCAACCTGCTGGTCAACGGCGCAACCGGCATCGCCGTCGGCATGGCCACCAACATGGCCCCGCACAACCTGGTGGAAGTCATCTCCGCTGCCCGGCACCTGATCGCCAACCCCGACGCCACACTGGATGACCTCATGCGGTTTGTCCCGGGCCCGGACCTGCCCAGCGGCGGCCGGATCGTGGGCCTGGACGGCATCCGCGACGCCTACGCCACCGGCCGCGGATCCTTCAAGACCAGGGCCAAGGTGGAGATCGAGCAGCTCTCGGCGCGCCGCACCGGACTGGTGGTCACGGAACTGCCGTACATGGTGGGCCCGGAAAAGGTGATCGAAAAGATCAAGGACGCGGTCAACGCCAAGAAGCTGACCGGCATCAGCGACATCGTGGACCTGACCGACCGCAAGCACGGGCTGCGGCTGGTCATCGAGCTCAAGAACGGCTTCAACCCCACCGCCGTGCTGCAGCAGCTCTACCGTTACACGCCGATGGAGGACTCCTTCGGCATCAACAACGTCACGCTGGTGGACGGCCAGCCGCAGACGCTGGGCCTGGTGGACCTGCTGTCCGTGTACGTGAACCACCGGATCAACGTGGTCCGCCGGCGTACCGTTTTCCGCCTGGGGAAGAAGAAGGACCGCCTGCACCTGGTGGAGGGCCTCCTCATTGCCATCGTGGACATCGACGAGGTCATCCAGATCATCCGGTCCTCGGACGAGGCCGCGGCTGCCCGTGAGCGGTTGATGTCCATCTACGACCTCACCGAGGTCCAGGCCAACTACATCCTGGAACTGCGTCTCCGCCAGCTCACCAAGTACTCCCGGATCGAACTCGAGAAGGAGCAGGACGAGCTCCGCCGCGAGATCGCGGAGCTGCAGGCCATCCTGGACTCCGAGGAACTGCTGCGCACGGTGGTGTCCGACGAGCTGGGCGCCATCGCCGAAGAACACGGCACCCCGCGCCGCACGGTACTGCTGGAATCCGAGGCCGTCTCCCCCACCGTGGCCGCAGAGCTTGCAGGAGCGAACGGCAGGAAGGCCAAAGCCGCGCCGCTGGCCCTGGAAATCGCCGACGACCCCTGCTGGGCCATCCTCAGCGCCTCCGGACAGGTGGCGCGCACCAGCAACCAGGAGCCGCTGGCCGAAGCAGGACCCCGCAGCAAGCACGACGTCTACACCTCTGTAGTGAAGACGTCGGCCCGCGGCGAAATAGCCGCCGTAACCTCGCTGGGACGCATGCTGCGCCTGCAGGTCATGGACATGCCGGTGCTGCCTCCCGTCACCGGCCTGCCCAACCTGGCCGGCGGTGTTCCGGCGAAGGATTTCCTGACCCTGGTCAAGGGCGAGACCCTGGTGGCCTTTGTCCGGCTGGACGAGGTCCTGGCCATCGGCACGGCCCAGGGCGTGGTGAAGCGCGTCCAGCCTGACTACCCGCTGAACCGGGAAGACTGGGAAGTGATCAGCCTCAAGGACAAGGACACCGTGGTGGGCGTGGCTCCCGCAGGCGAGGACGACGCCGAGCTGGTGTTCGTCACCCGGGAAGCCCAGCTGCTGAAGTTCCCGGCCTCCGCCGTCCGCCCCCAGGGACGCACGGCCGGCGGGATGTCGGGCATCAAACTCGCCGCGGGTGACCAGGTGATCTTCTTCGGTGCCGTCCAGCCCAAGGACGAGTCCGCCGTCGTGGTGACCATTGCCGGGACCAACGGCGCCCTGCCCGGAACGGCGCCGGGCACGGCCAAGGTGACAGCATTCTCCGAATACCCGGCCAAGGGCCGCGCCACGGCAGGGGTCCGGTCGCACCGTTTCCTGAAGGGCGAGGACACGCTGCTGCTTGCCTGGGCGGGGCATGGCCCGGCCAAGGCATCTTCGGCTGCCGGCGTGGCCCGGTCACTGCCGCAGGAGCACGGCCGCCGCGATGGCTCCGGCGTCCCGCTCTCCCAGGCCGTGGAAGCCGTCGGTCCGGTCATGGCGTGGACGGACGGGCCGGAGAACTAGACTGCTCCCATGCCTATCGTGCCTGATGAGAAGGACTGGACCTGGGTCCTGTCCCGCCCCTGCCCGGAATGCTCCTTCGACGCCTCCACGGCCACTCCGGCAACCGTTCCAGGGAGCATCGAAAGCATGCTCCCGCGGTGGCGGGCCGTCCTTCGCCGGCCGGGTGTGGCGCAGCGCCCCAATGATGACACGTGGTCCGCGCTGGAGTACGCCTGCCACGTGCGGGACGTCTTCGCGCTCTTCGACCAGCGGCTGAACCTCATGTTGGAATCGGACGACGCCCGGTTCGACAACTGGGACCAGGACGCCACCGCCGAGGAGAAGGACTATGCCAACTCTGACCCGTCCGTGGTGGGCGCGGAACTTGCCGCGGAAGGCCACCAGGCCGCCGAATCCTTCGCCCGCGTGCGTGAGGAGGACTGGGGACGCCGGGGGCTGCGCAGCAACGGCTCGGAGTTCACGGTCCTGACGCTCGCCCAGTACTTCCTCCACGACGTGGTCCACCACCTGCACGACGTCAACGGCTAGTTGAACCGACCCCGCTGTACTGGGCCCCTGCACTAACCCGCGGCCCCGCAGGCAAGGCTTCTGCGGGAAGGCGCAGCGTCAGCGGGAAGGCTCAGCGTCAGCGGGAAGGCTCAGCGTCAGCGGGAGGGCGCCAGGGATCCCCGCGGCTGGCCCGAGGACGCCGCAAGATCCAGCCGGGCATCGCCCGAGTGGATGTCCGCGGGGTTGTGGGTCACCAGAACCACGGTGCGGTCCTGCAGCCCCGCCCGCAGGTCCGCCAGCATGAGGGCAGCGGCCTCCGCGTCCAGGTGTGCCGTGGGCTCATCCAGCAGGATCACTTCGGCGCCGGTCAACAGGGTCCGCGCCACGGCCAGGCGCTGGCGCTCGCCGCCGCTGAGGAAGGCACCGCCCGGGCCGATCCGGGTGTCGAGTCCCGCCGGCAGCCGGCCCACAAGTTCAGTAAGTCCGACGGCGGCCAGCACGGCTTCCAGCCCACTGTCACCGTCCGTGGTTGTACCGGCCTGGGACGCATCGGCTTGGGACGGCCGGCCCAGCAGCAGGTTTCCGCGGATGGTGGAATCGAACAAGTGCGCCTCCTGCGGGCACCATGCCGCCCGGCCGGTGACCCTGGCCTGGCCCGCGGCCGGGGGCAGGAAGCCCAGGAGCACGGAGAGCAGCGTGGATTTGCCGGACCCAGATGGCCCGGTGACCGCCAGCCAGCGTCCCGGCTCCGCCACCGCATCCAGGCCCTCGAAGACCGGTGCACCGCCCGGCCACGCCGCCGCCAGGTCCACCAGCTCAACACCGCGGGCGCCGCCGTCCCGGCCCGGAACCGGCTGCAGTCCGTTAAGCCCGTCAACATCGGACGACGCGTCGCCGTCAAGGGCACCGGACTCCCCCACTTTGCGCATCACGGCGCGCAGTGCCGGGAACTGGCGCACCGCCGTCGTCATGGCCGCAAAGGGCTCCACCAGCGCGAGCAGCAGGAGGACCACCACCGCCGCGGTGGCCGGAGCCACCCTGTCGCCCAGCACCTCTGGACCGGCCAACCGGGCCGCGGCAAGGGCTGCGGTGCCGCAGCCGGCGGTGGCAAGGGCCTGGCCCAGCCCGTCGGCCCAGGCAGAGCGGCGGGAGGCCCGGGTGGCGTCCCGGTCCTCCGCCAGCAGCGCTTCGAGCACCCGCGGTGCCACCCCGTTGGCGTGCAGTTCGGCCCGTGCATCCAGTGCCGCAGCGACACGGCGCAGGACACCGGATCGCAGGGACTGCTCCACGCTGGCGGACTTGCGGTCGCCCCACAGGGCGGCAGCGGGCGCCACCAGCAGGCCACACGCGACGGCGGCAAGCACCGCGGGAACGGCGGCAGGCACCAGGACGGCCGTGGTGGCCACGGCAAGGACGGACACTGCGAGCGCAGTGACGGGCGGCAGGACTACACGGGGCAGGAGGTCGCGGATCGTGTCGACGTCGTCGATCACCGTGCCCAGAACGTTGCCGCCCTGCAACAGCCGGCGCAGCGACAGCGCGCGGCGGCTCAGTGACTCCCAGAGCCGGCCGCGCAGGCGGGTGAGCGCGGCGAAGACTGCGTCGTGCAGCAGCAGCCGTTCCCAGTACCGGAACACGGCCCGGCCGATGCCGAAGAACCGGACGCCGACGATGGCGGTCAGGAGGTAGAGGATGGGCGGCTGCTCGCTGGCCCGGATGATCAGCCAGCCGGACAAACCGGACAGCGCGACGGCGAAGACAGCCGCCAGGGTGCCGACGAACGCAGCCGCCGCGGACTGGCCGCGGACCGGGCCCAGGAGGGCGGCCAGGAGACGGGCAGTGCCTGACCCGGCCTGGGTGCTGCCGGTCCCGGTGCTGGCGGGCTGGGAGTGGGCGGACTGGGGGTGGGCGGTCCATCCAGGTGCGCCGGCGTCCGCGCTGCTGCCACCTGTGGAAGACTCAGAGAAGCTGGCGTGCAGGTTGACTATACGGGCGTGCTGCGCTGCCGCCACGGTGCCAGACGGCAGCGCCACCGGCACCAACTGGTCCGCGAGTTCCCGGGTCCGCTGGTTGTGGGCTACCAGGATCACGGTCACCTGGCCGCGCAGCCGGCGGATGGCGTTCTCCACGATGGCGGCGGAGGCGTCGTCCAGGTGCGCGGTGGGTTCGTCGAGCAGCAGGAGCGTGGCCCCGGCCTCGATCCTCGCCAGACCGCGCGCCAATGCCACCCGGCGAAGTTCGCCCGGGCTCAGCTCCGCCTGGTGCTTCCCGGCCAGGTGCCCGGCACCGGCGCGCTCCAGGCAGCGGCGGGCGGCTTCTTCGGCGGCGAACCGGTCGGGGCTGGAGCCGGAGTCCGGCGAAAGGTACAGCAGCACCTCGTCCAGGACGGTCGGTGCAACCATGACGGGATGCTGCGTCACCCAGGCCACGCTGCGCCGGTCCAGGCCGCTGATGGATCCGGTGATGCTGGTCCCCCCACCGGCGGCGATGGTTCCGGCCAGTACGCCGAGGACCGTGCTTTTGCCGGCGCCGCTGGGGCCGTCCAGGGCGGTAATCCTCTCCTGCGGGGCGGTGAAGGTCAGGGGCCCGACGGCGGCGGTGGAGCGCCCGGCATAGGTCACCGTGAGTGCGGTGACCTCGAGCGGAGCACCCGGCCTGCCGGCCTTGGCGGCGGGCAGCGGCACCGGTTGCTGCGCATTAGTGACGGCGGTGGTTTCCGCCAGGGCCACCCTGCCGTCGTCGCTGGCGTGGTGGGCGGTACCCAGCTCACGCAGCGGGAGGTAGCAGTCCGGCGCCAGGAGGAGCGCCAGCAGGCCTGCCTCCAGCGGCATGTCCCCGTGGACCAGCCGGACTCCGATGAAGACGGCCACCACGGCCACGGAGATGGTGGCGATGAGTTCCAGTGCCAGCGCGGACAGGAAGGCGGTCCGCAGGGTGCCCATGGTGCGTGAGCGGTACTCCTCTGAAATTTCCTCGAGGGCCTTGCGCTGGGCGGTGGCCCGTCCCAGCCCCACCAGGACCGGCAGGCCCTTGGCGAGCTCGAGCATGTGCGCCGACAGCCGTGCCAGCGAGGCCTGCGCCTGGCGGACGCTGTCCTCGGTGTACCGGCCGATCAAAACCATGAACACCGGGATCAGTGGCACCGTCAGCACAATGACCAGCGCGCTCACCCAGTCGGCGAAGAGGATCCGCGCCCCCAGCAGCAGCGGAACGGCAGCACAGTTGACCAGGGCGGGAAGGAACTGGGTGTAGTAGCTGTCCAGCGCGTCCAGGCCACGGGTTGCCAGGACCGCCAAGCCGCCGTCGCCGGGACCGGAAGTCCGGACGCCGGTGCGTAGTGCCCGCTCGAGCAGTTCGGCCCGGAGTTCTTCCTTCACGCCCAGGGCTGCCCTGCGGGCGGCCACGGCCTGCCCCCAGACCGTCAGGGAGCGGAGCACGACGCCGGCAAGTCCGGCGGTCAGCTGTGCGTCCCAAGCGGGGTTTCCCGCCGCCAGGCCGGCCAGGACGGAGGCCATGGCCTGGCCGATCAGGACCAGGGACAGGGCCTTGAGCGCGGCGAGGAATCCCAGCCAGTAGATGGCTGAACGGGTGGCCGGACCGGCGGGAAAGGTTGGCCGCATGTCAGCCCTTGGTGGTGAACGCCTTGGCGGCCACGGCCGGGAGGAAGCTGTGGGCTTCCGGGATGTGGGCTGCGCTGACACGGCGGCGGAAGACCCAGTAGGTCCAGGCCTGGTACGCGATCACCAGCGGAAGCCCAAATGCTGCCACGATGCTCATCAGTCCCAGGGTGTAATCCGAGGAGGAGGCGTTGGAGATGGTCAGGTCAAAGGCACTGTCCAGCGTGGAGGGCAGCACCACAGGGAACACGGCCCCGAAGATGGACGCGGTGCCCAGTACCAGGAAGGCGCCCAGGGCCAGGAAGGACCGGCCTTCGGAGCCGTTGCGGGCCAGCAGCCAGGCGGTAACGGCGGCAGCAACGGCCAGGGCGACGGTGGCCCAGGTCCAGGGCTTGCCGTCCATGAACTGGATGGCGAGGGCCCACGCCGCGATGGGCAGGAGCAGGACCGGAAGGAGCCGCACGAACCACTGGCGGGCGCGGTGCCGCACGTCCCCGTCCGTCTTGAGGGCCAGGAAGGCGAGGGCGTGCAGGAGCGAGAATCCCACCACTGCCGCCCCACCCAGGAGGGCGTAGCCGCTGAACCAGGCCATGGGGCCGCCTTCACGGTCGCCGTTGGCGTTCAGGGGCAGGCCGGTGGTGGTGAGTGCCAGGGCGGCGCCCACGCCGAAGGCGGCGAAGAAGGAACCCAGGGCAATGGCCCAGTCCCACCGGTTCCGCCACGTGTCCGTGTCCACCTTGCCGCGGTATTCGAAGGCCACAGCGCGGAAGATCAGGGCCAGCAGGACCACCAGCAGCGGCAGGTAAAGCGCGGAGAACAGCGACGCGTACCAGAGCGGGAACGCGGCGAACGTGGCCCCGCCGGCGGTCAGCAGCCAGACTTCGTTGCCGTCCCAGACAGGTCCGATGGTGTTCAGCAGCACCCGGCGCTCGGTGTTGTTGCGGGCGAAGAGCTTCATCAGCATTCCGACGCCCAGGTCGAAGCCCTCCAGGAAGAGGTAGCCGGTCCACAGCACCGCGATGGCGATGAACCATATGGTGGGAAGCAGTTCCATTGTTTGTTCCTCTGCTAGTAGGCGAAGGCCAGGACGTCGTCGGCGGGTTTGGTGTCGCCGGGACCCGGCGTTTCGTCCTCGTTCTCGTCCGCCGGTGCGTGGCCGAGTTCGGGCATCGCGGAGACCACGCCGCCGCGGACGTACTTCACCAGCAGCTTCACTTCAACCACCAGCAGGACGGCGTACACGGCGGTCAAGGCCACCAGCGAGGCGATGAGTTCGCCTGCCGAGACGCCCGGGGATACGGCGGCCGCGGTGAACATGAACACCTGGTCGATGCCGCTGGGATCCGGGTTGGGTGCCACGACGAAGGGCTGGCGGCCCATCTCGGTGAAGATCCAGCCCGCGGCGTTGGCACCGAAGGGCGCCATGATCCCGAAAACGGCCAGGCGCATCAGCCACCGCGACTCCGGCACGGTGCCCCTGCGGGTGAGCCAGAGCGCCACCAGTGCCGCCAGGGCAGCCAGGCCGCCGAAGCCGATCATCATCCGGAATCCCCAGTAGGTGACCTCCATGACGGGCACGTACTGGATTTCCTGGCCCGCGCGATCACCGTAGATCGGGTTGTCGGGCAGGTTGCTGCCGTAGTTGGCCTTGTACTCGGGCAGCAGGCTGTTGACGCCCTTGACTTCGGTGGTGAAGTCACCCTTGGCAAGGAAGGACAGGATGCCAGGGACCTCGATGACTGCCACGACGTCGTCGCAGTTCTTCGATCCCACATTGCCGACGCTCAGGACGGAGAAGCCGGTGCCGTCGTGGCAGGCGGCTTCGGCGGCGGCCATCTTCATGGGCTGCTGCTGGAACATGAGCTTGCCCTGCAGGTCACCGGTCACGGCAGTGCCGGCGAACGAGATCATGGCCACCACGGCGCCGATCCGCAGGGAACGGATCCACACGTGGTGGTCCACCCGGTCACGCCCCGGGATGTGCGCGTCTTCACCCGGGATGACCCGGCCGTCGGCACCCACCGTGTCAACGCCGTCGTGCCGCCTCCGCCACAGGTGGTACCAGGCGATCCCCAGCAGGAAGCCGCCGGCCACGGCGAGGGCGCCGAACAGGGTGTGCGGGACGGCCACCAGGGCCGTGTTGTTGGTGAAGACGGCCCACGCATCGGTCATGACGGGCCGGCCGTTGATCATTTCCACGCCCACCGGGTGCTGCATCCAGCTGTTCGCCACGATGATGAAGTAGGCGGAGAGCGCCGATCCAATAACTGCCACCCAGAGGCACGCGAGGTGGATGGCGGGCTTGAGCTGCTTCCAGCCGAAGATCCACAGGCCCAGGAAGGTTGACTCAACGAAGAAGGCCAGCAGGGCCTCAAGGGCCAGCGGAGCGCCGAAAACGTCGCCCACGAAGCGGCTGTATTCGCTCCAGGCCATGCCGAACTGGAATTCCTGCACGATGCCGGTGGCCACACCCATGATGAAGTTGATGAGGAACAGCTTTCCCCAGAACTTGGTCATGCGCAGGTATTCCGGTTTGCCGGTTCGGTACCAGGCGGTCTGGATGACGGCCACCACCAGCCCCAGGCCGATGGTCAACGGCACCATCATGAAGTGGTAAACGGTGGTGATGCCGAATTGCCAGCGTGCGATTTCCAAGGCGTCCATGGCGGTCCCTACTGTGAGCCAATGCAGTTCTTCTACAAGCCGTAGAACTCTAACTTCTACACAGTGTAGAACAAGAGGACACGTGGGTGATAACCGCCCCCCTTCATAAGGATGGCGCGGCAACGCCCGGCGCGCCACATGTTCTACCCGGTGTAGAAGGTTGGCCGGTTTCGGGGTAGATTTGATGAGTAGTTGAACACCGCGTGATGTCACCGGCGCAAACAGCGTCCGGTGCGGGGAAATAAAGGAAAAGTGCAATGGCTAGTCTTGGTGAACTGGAACGGGCAGTGATGGATCTGCTCTGGGCGGGCCAGGAAGCGGCTACGGCTAATACCCTGCGGGACCAGCTGGCGCGTACGTCGGCGGCCCAGGGCGGACCGGGCCATGAAGGCAAGGAACTGGCCGTTACAACGGTACTGACCGTTCTCTCCCGCCTGGAGAAGAAGGGCCTCGTGGAGCGCGAGCGTGGAACCCGCCCGCACCGCTACCAGGCAGTGTCCAGCCGCGCGGACCATACCGCGGAACTCATGCATGAGGTCCTCGGCTCAGCGCCCGACCGCGAGGCCGTCCTGGCCCGCTTCATCGGGTCCGTGTCCGAAGGTGAAGCCGAGACGCTGCGCAAACTGCTGGGTCACCTCTAACCCACCATGTTCTGGGCCTCGTACCTGCTGGCGGTCCTGGCGATCATCCTGGCCTGGCCGGTGCCGGTCCTGCTGTCACGGGCGCAATGGCCGGCCAGGTCGCCGTTCACGGCGATGCTGCTGTGGCAGGCCATCGCCCTCGCCGGTGGGTTGTCCATGATCGGCGCCATGCTGGTGTACGGCCTGGAACCCGTCGGCGACAACCTCATCGCGGGGCTCCGCGCCCTTGCCGGCATGGTGCTGTTCAATGCACCCACCACGGCCCTGGGATTCTGGCACATCTTCGCCCTGTCCGCGGCTGCCCTGCTCACAGCCCACCTGGTCTTCACGCTGCTGCTGACCTACTACAAGATCCAGCGGCAGCGGCGCCGGCACCGCGAGCTGCTGGCGCTCCTGGCATCACCGTCGGGCCAGGACGCGGGTACCCTGGTCATCAGCCACGACTCCCCCGTTGCCTACTGCCTTCCGGGCGGTGCCCGCTCCGTGACGGTCCTCTCCGATGGCCTGATGGCAGCCCTGGAACCGGCCGAGTTGCGTGCCGTGCTGATTCACGAGAATGCGCACCTGAGCCAACGGCACCACCTGCTGCTCTGGGCCTTCGCCGCGTGGCGCCAGGCCCTCCCCTGGCTGCCCACCACCCGGCTTGCCCAGGAATCGGTGAACTCGCTGATTGAGATGCTGGCCGATGACGTGGCGCTCCGGACCGAGAGCAAAGCGACCCTCATTAAGGCCATCGCCATCGTTGCCAGCGGTTCAGCGGGTCCCGCCGGCGGCGGCGACATCCGGCCTTCCTCCCCCAGCCTGGCCCTGTCCGGGCTTGAGGCGGCATCCGGCGGACCGGGCTCCGACGCCGTCCGGACAGCGGCATCGCGGGTCAGCCGTCTCCTGACGCCGCAGCCCCAGCTCCCGGCTGCCATCCGCGGCGCGGTCCTGGCGGGGTCAGTCCTGCTGTTGGCGCTGCCCACCGCCCTCCTGGTGGTTCCGGGCCTGCTGGGCTGACGCCTTCGGGATTGTTCTGACGCCTTCAGGCTCGGCCGACGCCGTCAGGCGTCGATGCGTTCCCGGTCCAGGCTCGATGCGCCGGCAATGATGAAGTCCTTGCGCGGGGACACATCCGAGCCCATCAGAAGGTCAAAGATCTCCTCCGCCTGCTGTGCGTTTTCGATCCCCACCTTGCGCAGGGTCCGGTGCCGCGGGTCCATGGTGGTCTCGGCCAGCTGCTCGGCATCCATCTCACCGAGGCCCTTGTACCGCTGGATGGGCTCCTTGTACCGCTTGCCTTCCTTGGCAAGGCGCGCCAGCAGCACGTGGAGTTCGGCCTCGGAGTAGGTGTAGATCATCTCGTTGGCCTTCTGGCCCGCGTTGATCACCTCCACCCGGTGCAGCGGCGGAACCGCGGCGAACACCCTGCCATCGAGGATCATGGGCCGCATGTACCGGAAGAAGAGGGTCAGCAGCAGGGTGCGGATGTGGGCTCCGTCGACGTCGGCGTCCGTCATGAGGATCACCTTGCCGTACCGTGCCGCGCTGATGTCGAAGCTCCGGCCGGACCCGGCACCCACCACCTGGATCAGGGCGGCGCATTCGGCATTGGAGAGCATATCCCCCACGGATGCCTTCTGGACGTTCAGGATCTTGCCGCGGATGGGCAGCAGCGCCTGGAAATCGGAGGAACGGGCCAGCTTGGCGGTGCCCAGCGCGGAGTCACCTTCCACGATGAACAGTTCGGAACGTTCGACGTCGTCCGTCCGGCAGTCGGCCAGCTTGGTGGGCATGGAGGACGTTTCCAGCGCGTTCTTGCGCCGTTGCGTTTCCTTGTGCACCCGCGCCGAGATGCGGGACTTCATCTCGTTAACGATCTTTTCCAGCAGGAGGGACGACTGGGACTTGTCGTTCTTGTTGCTGGAGGTCAGCTTGGCTGAGATTTCCCGCTCCACCACGCGGGCCACGATGGCGCGGACGGCGCTGGTGCCAAGGATTTCCTTGGTCTGTCCTTCGAACTGCGGTTCGGCGAGCCGGACGGTCAGCACGGCCGTCAGGCCTGCGAAGATGTCGTCCTTTTCGATCTTGTCGTTTCCGGCCTTGAGCTTGCGGGCGTTGGCCTCCACGGCTTTCCGGAACGTCTTGACCAGGGCCTGCTCGAACCCCGACTGGTGGGTGCCGCCCTTGGGAGTGGAGATGATGTTGACGAAGCTGCGCACGGTGCTGTCGTAGCCGATGCCCCAACGCAGGGCCACGTCCACCTCGCAGTCCCGCTCAACTTCGGCGAGCTGGCTGTGCCCGCGCTCGTCAAGGACCGGGACCGTCTCCTTGAACTTGCCGGAGCCGTGCAGCCGCCACACGTCGGTGACCGCAGGATCCACGGCAAGGAACTCGGCGAACTCGGAGATGCCGCCGTCGTGGTGGAAGACCTCCTCATGGGGGCCGCCCTCGCCCGGGGTGCCCGCGAGCCTGCGCTCGTCCCGGACGGTGAGCTTGAGGCCGGGCACCAGGAAGGACGTCTGCCGCGCGCGGGCAACCAGGTCGTCATAGGAGAACTTCGCGTCGGGGGTGAAGATCTGCCGGTCAGCCCAGTACCTGATCCTGGTGCCGGTCACTCCGCGCTTGGCCTTGCCCACGACGTCCAGCACGGAGTCGTCGACAAACGGCGTGAACGGCGCCGCCGGATCCAGCTTGGACCCGGTGTCCTTGAACCGTCCGGGTTCGCCGCGGCGGAAGGACATCCGGTACGTCTTGCCGCCACGGTCCACCTCGACGTCCAGCCGTGCGGAGAGGGCGTTCACTACGGACGCGCCGACGCCGTGGAGGCCGCCGGAGGCGGTGTAGGAGCCGCCGCCGAACTTGCCGCCGGCGTGCAGTTTGGTGAAGACCACTTCGACGCCGGTGAGACCGGTTTTGGGCTCCTTGTCGATGGGAATGCCGCGGCCGTCGTCATGGATCTCCACGGAGTTGTCCGCGTGCAGGATGATCCGGATGTCATGCCCGAAACCGGCCAGGGCCTCGTCCACGGAGTTGTCGATGATTTCCCAGAGGCAGTGCATGAGTCCGCGCGAGTCGGTTGAGCCGATGTACATGCCCGGGCGCTTGCGGACGGCTTCGAGGCCTTCCAGGACGGAAAGGTGCCGCGCGGTGTACTCAGAGCTGGGTGCCACTGTTGATGAACTCCTTCAGGGACGTCGAAGCGGTGCGGGACCGCATCTTCTAGGGTAGTCGGCGGCAGCCCCGGCGGTCGTCTGCCACACCCTCCGGCGGGTGTGCGCCACGCCACCAGGGGCCGTGATGTGCGGAACTGGGAAATTCTTGACCGAACCTTGTGGATACGCGCACAGCGAACTTGCCCCATCCTTGCGATGGTTTGGATACGAATACTGGTTATATAGATGTACTGATCTACTAAGGAGGCCGACATGACAACAGCAGTGGCAGACCGCACACTAAACGCACTCGACCGGTGCGACCGTTGCGGAGCTCAGGCATATGTCCGGGTTGTACTCGAGTCCTCCGGCGGTGAGCTGCTGTTCTGCGGCCACCACGCGCGTGCAGTCGAGGCGACGCTCAAGCCCTTGAGCTCCGGCTGGCACGACGAGACGGGAAAGCTTCACGAGAAAGCTGCCGTCGAGATCGACTAGATGAGGCATCGGTAACAGCGACCCCGCGGGACCCTTCCATTACGGAGGGGTCCCGCAGGCGTTTAAGGGACTGCCGGCTTCCATGCATGGATGAAGAAGGGNTCCGGAACGGCCCTTTGCGTCTTGCCCTGCTTGTTTTGAGCAGTGCTTGTTTTGAGCAGTGCTTGTTTTGAACAGTGCTTGTTCAGGAGCAGTGCTTGTCGCGTCGTCCCTGGGATTAGTCCAGGTAGTCCCGCAGCACCTGCGACCGGGAGGGGTGGCGCAGCTTGGACATGGTCTTTGATTCGATCTGGCGGATCCGTTCGCGGGTCACGCCGTAGACCTTTCCGATTTCGTCTAAAGTCTTCGGCTGTCCGTCGGTCAGGCCGAACCGCATGGCGACCACGCCGGCCTCGCGTTCGGAGAGGGTGTCCAGCACGGAGTGCAGCTGCTCCTGCAGGAGGGTGAAGCTCACGGCGTCGGCCGGAACAACGGCCTCCGAGTCCTCGATCAGGTCGCCGAACTCGGAATCGCCGTCCTCGCCCAGGGGCGTGTGCAGCGAAATCGGCTCGCGGCCGTACTTCTGGACCTCGACGACCTTTTCCGGAGTCATGTCCAGTTCCAGCGCCAGCTCTTCCGGCGTGGGTTCGCGGCCGAGGTCCTGCAGCATTTGCCGCTGGACACGGGCCAGCTTGTTGATGACCTCAACCATGTGGACAGGGATTCGGATGGTGCGGGCCTGGTCGGCCATGGCACGGGTGATTGCTTGCCGGATCCACCACGTGGCATATGTGGAGAACTTGAAGCCCTTGGTGTAGTCGAACTTCTCGACGGCACGGATCAGGCCCAGGTTGCCTTCCTGGATCAGGTCCAGGAAGAGCATGCCGCGGCCGGTGTAGCGCTTGGCCAGCGAGACCACCAGGCGGAGGTTGGCTTCCAGCAGGTGGTTCTTGGCGCGCTTGCCGTCATGGATGATGAATTCCAGTTCACGCTTGTACTTCGGATCCATGGAACCGTCGTCGGCAGCGATCTTTTCTTCGGCAAACAGGCCGGCCTCGATCCGCAGTGCAAGGTCGACTTCCTGCTCGGCGTTGAGCAGTGCGACCTTACCGATCTGCTTGAGGTAGTCCTTGACGGGGTCGGCCGTGGCACCGGCCGACATGACCTGCTGCACGGGGGCGTCATCATCGTCTGCGTCAGAGTAGACGAAGCCCTTGCCGCTGCCGGCGGCACCCTTGACGGGATCGGCGTCAGCATCCTCGGGTGTCTCCGGGCCTTCTTCGAGGACGATGTCGTCGAGGTCTTCCTCGACGTCTTCGACCTCGTCCGGATCAACATCGGTGCCGGACTTTCCGGCAGCTTCCGCTGCGGCCTTGGCACCGGGCTTGGGCCCACGCTTCTTGGGCTCGCGCGTGCCGTCCGCTGCAGTCTTGCCGGCCGAGGCCTTGTTGGCTGCACGCGTGGCTGCCCGCTTGGCATTGGTCGCGGCCTGCTTCTCCTCAGGGGACAAGACATCCTGGGCGGCGGAATCCTTCTTCGTGGAAGACGGGGTCACAGAAAACCTTTCTAGCGGTGGTCTGTGGAATCACCATACGGGCAACACCACTATGACCCTGTCAAGTCCGTGGTGAAAACCAAGCGCCACCACGGCCGGCAGAGTCACTTAAGACAACTCCCGGAGCGGCTGTAATGTTCCCTTGCGGGGACGTTTACAAGCACTCGATACACGGACCCAACCGGGTCTCGGCATCCATTGTCTCATGATTTGCCCGGATCCGGCCTCCCCATCCGTCATCCGTTCCCCTCGGCGCACCCGGGCCTGCTCCACCGGAGTGGTCCGGGGCCGGGTTCAGGGCCGGCAGCCGTCCGCCTAGAGCACTTCCTTCTCCCCCGGCTCCCCTGCGGGATCGGCCTGGAATTTCTGCCAGGCCGCTTCCTTCCGTGCAGCCCAGCCGCAGAGCGTTCCCCTGCCCACGAGGTCCAGCAGAAGTTCTGCAAGGCGGCAGCCCGGCTCCAGTTCGAGGGCCCCGCCCAGGTACGCCGCTGCATAGGACCCCCGGCCCCGGCACCACGCCACCCACCCGCGGAGCGTCAACGCGGCAGCAGCCGCACGCCCGCCAAGGACGGCAAGTTCGCCGAGGATCCGGTCCAGGACGCCCAGGGCCGCCCAGTCGGGAACGTCGGGTGCCACCCCCATCAGGACCTCCCCATAACCGGCGGGAACCCGGCTGGAAACAGGGCCGGCAGTCCCCCTGCGCCGCGCCGCGGGCGCGAATTCCCGCACGGCATTGGGCTGCCCTTGTTCCGCAGGCAGCCGCCGGACCGGCCGGGTGGTGGGAGCCAGCAGCGGAGGCAGCAGCGGGGAGGCATCACCGGTCTCCCCACCCCAATCTTCAAAGATCCCGAACTGTTCGGCGCCGGCCAGGGCAGCCTGCTTGCCGGCGGCGGCCATCACCATCACGGCGTCGCGCCAGGCGGGCACCAGCAGTGTGGCGCGAAGGAAGGCATCCCGCTCAACATCCGCTGTCCAGGGCCGGTCTTCGGCTCCGGCCAGCAGTTCCCCCCAGGCATCCAGCACGGCATTGAACTGCGCCCTGTTCCTGGTCCGCCCGGCGAGGTCCTGCTCCCAGGCAGCCTGGGCTTCGCGGACGGCTGCCAGGTGCATGGAGGGGACGGCGGCTGTGGGCCTGCTGTTGGCACGGGGCGCCGGGCCCACGCTGCTGCCCCGGTACACCATCTCGGTGTTGAGCATGCTGTCCCTGATGACCTGGACCGGACGCCCGTCGGGAGGGCAGCAGGATGAATCGGCGCACCATGCGTCCCGCCAGTAGGCGTCGCCGACGTACCAGGCGTCGCGGACCGGCAGTCCGGCCTGGTCCAGGACGGACTCCACCACGGACAGCAGGAGGTCATAGGCCGACGGCGCAGCCATGCCTGCGTCGGTGGTAAAGACGGCCAGCAGCGCGCCGTCCGCATCCTGGTCCGACTCCAGGTAGCGGCGGACGGCACGGGCGAAACCGGAGGGTTCGGCGAGTCCGTCAGGGCCGGGGAGGTCAAGGCGCAGCGTGGCGCCCAATGTTGTGCCGTGCAGGGTCATGGCCACCAGGCTTGAAACCGGCCAGTACCCCAGGGAATGGGGAATGAAGCCGAGAATGTCTTCCGGCCCTCGGATTGTCAATCGTTCTGGAGCTGTCATGGCTCCAGCATTGGCCCCGGCTCTTCTACACAGAAGGCAGCCCGGAGCGTAAGTGGACAAGTCCGGCCAGGCATGGCTGAAATCAGCGCAAGGCGCGGCTGTGGAGGAGCAGTCAGTCGCCCGGGGAGATTTTCTGTCGGCGGCGTGCCAGGTTTTCCCGGCGCTGCCGGGCGAGGGCGCTGCGCAGCGGCGGCACCACGATCCCCTGTGCGGCCATCTGCCGGCGCACCTTACGCCGGGCGGCGAGGAGGGCGCCGGCGCCGAAGGCAAGCAGCAGGAACTGGACACTCAGGGCAAGCCGGAAGGGAGCCAGGCCGTACAGTACCCCCTGCGAGAACCCGGTGGCGTACAGCACGTCGAGAACCAGGCCAATGAGGAAGATGGACACCAGGGCCGCAATAAAGCCGCCAACGTTGACAATCCCGGTGGCAGTACCGATCCGGTGTGCAGGATTGAAGGTCCTGGCGAAATCGAAACCGATCATGGAACCGGGGCCGCCCACCGCGAGCACCACCACCAGGCCGGCCAGCAGCCACAACGGCGCACGTCCGGGCAGCAGCAGCACCGCGGCCCAGGCTGCGGCGGTGGCGCCGGCGATCAGCAGCACCATGGTCGAGCGGCGCAGCGGATGGCGCGACACAAAGCGTCCAATAAAGGGTCCCACCGCCATGGCCGCCGCCACGTACAGCGCCATGAGGGCGGCGACGGTGCCCGCGTCCAGGCCCTGCCCCGAGATCAGGAACGGATAGCCCCAGGTCATGGCGAACACGGTGCCGCTGAACTGGATGGTGAAATGGCTCCACATGCCCAACCTGGTGCCGGGCTGTCGCCAGGCGCGGGCCAGCGAGGCGCCAGTGGCCCGAAGCCCCTGCCGGGCGTGCGGGCGTTCGGTGCCGGGAGGAGCATCCTGCAGCAGCAGGAGGACTAGGACGACGGCGAGCCCGGACATCCCGGCCAGCATCAGGAACGCGGTGGTCCAGCCGGACAGGTGCAGTACCAAAGCGAAGGGCAGGACACTGAACAGCTGCCCCAGCTGGCCCGACATGCCGGTCAGCTGGGTGACCAGCGGGACCCGGGCGGGCGCGAACCACAGCGGGATGAGCCGGATCACCGAGATAAAGGTCATCGCGTCGCCGGCCCCTACCAGCACACGGCCCAGCACTCCCCCGGGAATGCTTTCGGCGAAGGCCAACTGCAGCTGTCCCAGCCCCATCAGGACGGCGCCGCCGGCGATCATGGCCCGTGAGCCGAAGCGGTCCACCAGCAGGCCCACAGGGATCTGGAGGCCGGCGTAGACCAACAGCTGCAGGACGGTGAAGAAGGAGATAGCTGAGGCCGTGGCGTGGAACCGCTCGGTGGCTTCGAGCCCCACCACGCCGAACGAGGTCCGCTGCGCCACGGCCACCAGGTACCCGAAAATTCCAATGGTCCAGATAAGCCAGGCGCGGGGTGCAGTCACCCCTTTATTATGCCCGGCGGGGCGCCCGCACCCCTGCGGCTGTGAGCGGCGTTACTGCCCGGGGTTTTCCCTGGCCAGGTAAGCCTCCACTGCGGCGCCAAGGTCATCGGCGTCCGGGAGTTCATCGTTTTCGTTCGCCAGGAGAGACCGGCGCACCATGCCGTCCGCCTTCTCGTCGTACCGGGTTTCGAGGCGGGACACCACCTGCTGGACCTCCTCGGAGGCCTCAATCTGTTCCGCGATCTGGCGGCTGACCTCGCGGCCGGATTCGCGGAGCCGGTCGGTGGGGAGCATCAGGGAAGTGGCTGCGCCCAGGTATTCGAGCCCGGCAACGGCGGCGGTGGGATACTCCGCTTCCGCCAGGTAGTGCGGAACGTGGATCACGTAGCCGGCCACGTTGCGCCCGGCCTCAACGAGGCGGAGCTCCAGGATGTGCCCGACGGCGGCGGGAACCTCGACGGTCGGCTTCCACACGGAGATGCCCTCGATCAGTTCCGGCCTGTTGCCATGCACCGTGACGCCCACGGGCCGCGTGTGCGGAACAGGCATGGGGATGGAGTGGATCCAGGTGACCAGGTTGACGTCGAGCTTCTCCACGATGTTCACCACGGCCCGGGAAAACCGCTCCCACTGCAGGTCCGGCTCGAACCCTGCCAGCAGGAGGAACGGCTTCCCGAGGCCGTCCACCGGGCGGTAGAGGGCCAGCCGGGGCTCCTGGTAGTCCTGGATATGGTCCTCGACGAACGTCAGGTGCGGCCGGCGCGACCGGTAGTCGATGAGCTGGTCGGCGTCGAAGACCGCGACCGGCTGGGCGTCGAGGGTGTCCAGCAGTTCGGCGTTGATCTGCTTGACCACGTGGCCGGCGTCGGCGAACCCGGTGAAGCCCATGACCATGTTCAGCCCGCGCAGTTCGGGGCTGTGGAACAGCTCGATGTTGCTGGCGTAGAGCGCGTCGGGGTCCAGCAGGGAGCCGGAAATCCGTTCAAGCACGGCATGTTCCTTTCAGGGGTACGGGCGGACATCATGCATAACGCGGCAGGGGCGGCCGGCATTCCGCGGCACGATGTGGTGCACATCTCAGGAAATTCTCCCGCTGCGCCGGGGAAAGGCTACGATCGGAACTGGCCTGCCAGGCGGGCCTGCACGCACCCGGGAACCGTCCGGAACGGCCGGATCCGGGACCCTTGGCAGAGCGCCCAACATGCATCCCTGCCCGAACGTTTCGAGAATCGAGGACTCATCCCTGTGGTCAAGAATACTGAAATCAACCTTAGTACCGTCTCGCGGGACCTTAAGAGGAACCCCAGCGATGCAGTGGTTATCGGGGTAGGGCAGGGAAGCGACGGGCCCGTCCTGCTGGAGAACCCGCTGACGGCGAAGTCCGCGGAGGCCCTCGCCGGCTCACTCAAGGGGCTCGGCGTGACGGGCGCCGCGGACCAGCTGGTCCGCCTGCCCGGCCTGCCCGAAACCGGAGCCGGCATCCTTGCCCTCGCCGGGGTGGGCAAGGTTTCCGCTTCAGAGCAGCCAACGGGCGAGTCACTGCGCAGGGCGGCGGGATCCGCGGTCCGCCAGTTGGCAGGCCTGGCCACGGTCACCCTGGCATTCCCGACGGCGACCGTCCAGGACGTCGCGGCCGTGGCGGAGGGGGCTGCGCTGGGCGCCTACTCCTTCGCTGAATTCCGGTCCTCCACGGACGGGCTCAAGGATCCGGTCCGCAATGCCGTTGTCTTCACGGAGCTGGCAGCCAACGGGGACCTGGACGCGGCGCTGAAGCGTGCCGAGCTGGTGGCCAGGGCCGTCAACGCCACCCGGTCCCTGGTCAACACCCCGCCAAGCCACCTGTACCCCGAGTCATTTGCCGAGGCCGCCAAGGACCTCGCCAAGGGCCTTCCCGTAAAGGTCACCGTCTGGGACGAGAAGCGCCTCGAGAAGGAAGGCTTCGGCGGCATCATGGGCGTGGGCAAGGGCTCCACCCGGCAACCACGCCTGGTGAAGGTCGAATACTCCCCTGCCAAAGCCACCGCAAAGATTGCCCTGGTGGGCAAGGGCATCACGTTCGACACCGGCGGCATCTCCCTCAAACCGGCCCTGAACATGGGCGACATGAAGAGCGACATGGCGGGTGCCGCCGTCGTCCTTAATACTGTCCTGGCCCTCGCCGGTCTGGGCCTGCCAGTCAAGGCGACCGCCTGGCTGTGCATCGCGGAAAACATGCCCGGCGGCGGGGCATCGCGCCCAGCCGACGTCCTGACCATGTTCGGCGGCAAGACGGTGGAAGTCCTCAACACCGATGCGGAGGGCCGGCTGGTCATGGCGGACGGCATCGTCGCCGCAAGCCGCGAATACCCGGACGCCATCATCGACGTGGCCACGCTGACAGGGGCACAGCTCATCGCCCTGGGCAACCGCACTGCCGGCGTCATGGGATCCGAAACGGTCACCGGGGCACTCAAGGCAGCAGCCGACCGCGCGGGCGAACTGGTTTGGCCCATGCCCCTGCCTGAGGAACTGCGTCCCAGCCTGGACTCGCAAGTGGCGGACCTGGCCAACATCGGCGAACGCCATGGCGGCATGATGACGGCCGCCGTGTTCCTGCGCGAGTTTGTGGGTAAGGACAAGGCGGGCGAACAGATCCCCTGGGCGCACATCGACATCGCGGGACCGTCCTTCAATAACGGCAGCCCGTACGGCTACACCCACAAGCAGGGCACCGGATGCACCGTCCGTACCCTGGTTGCGTACGTCGAGGACCTCCTGGCCGCCGCCTGAGCAGCCGCCCCGGCGGGGCGGCAGGCCATGTCACGCGGCCTTGCGGCGCAGGTGATCCCTGTGCCACAAAGCCGCGTGACACTGGACACAAGCGCTCCACAAACGCAGTGCCAAGGTGGAGCATGGATAGGTGGTTCGCTAAGGTGAACCACGGTAGTCACAAATGCAAGAGAGTTGCCCTGCTGACATAATCACGGCAGTGCAAGTTCCAAGACCAGATGATGCGCGCTGATCGTGTCATCGTTCACGCGAGGGAGCGTTTAAGTGGCCGATCAGGCAACTGCGCAAGAATTCGACATCCTGGTACTCGGTGGCGGCAGCGGCGGATACGCTGCGGCGCTGCGGGCAGTACAGCTGGGCCTCACCGTCGGCCTCGTGGAGAAGGCCAAGCTGGGCGGCACCTGCCTGCACAACGGCTGCATCCCCACCAAGGCACTGCTGCACTCGGCCGAACTGGCCGACCACGCCCGTGACTCCGCCAAGTACGGCGTGAACGTCACGCTGGACAGCATCGACATCAACGCTGTCAACGCGTACAAGGACGGCATCATCGCCGGCAAGTACAAGGGCCTGCAGGGTCTCATCAAGTCCAAGGGCATCACCGTCATCGAGGGTGAAGGCAAGCTGCAGGGCACCGACACCGTCGTGGTAAACGGCACCGCCTACAAGGGCAAGAACATCGTGCTGGCCACCGGCTCCTACTCCCGCACCCTTCCGGGCCTGGAGATCGGCGGCAAGGTCATCACCTCCGACCAGGCGCTGACCATGGACTTCATCCCCAAGAGCGCCATCATCCTGGGCGGCGGCGTGATCGGCGTCGAGTTCGCATCGGTCTGGAAGTCCTTCGGCGTGGACGTCACCATCGTCGAAGGCCTGCCCTCCCTCGTTCCCAACGAGGACGCCACGATCGTCAAGAACTTCGAGCGTGCCTTCAAGAAGCGCGGCATCAAGTTCTCCACCGGCATCTTCTTCCAGGGCGTCGAACAGAATGACGACGGGGTGAAGGTCACCCTGGTGGACGGCAAGACGTTCGAGGCCGACCTCCTCCTGGTCGCTGTTGGCCGCGGCCCCGTCACCGCCAACCTCGGCTACGAGGAAGCGGGCATCACCATCGACCGCGGCTTCGTCATCACCAACGAGCGCCTGCACACCGGCGTCGGAAACATCTACGCCGTCGGCGACATCGTTCCCGGCGTCCAGCTGGCCCACCGCGGCTACCAGCAGGGCATCTTCGTCGCCGAGGAAATCGCCGGCCTGAAGCCGGTGGTCGTCGAGGACATCAACATCCCCAAGGTCACCTACTCCGAACCCGAAATCGCCACGGTCGGCTACACCGAAAAGGCTGCCAAGGAAAAGTTCGGCGACGACCAGGTGCAGACCCAGGAATACAACCTGGCCGGCAACGGCAAGAGCTCCATCCTGGGCACCTCCGGCCTGGTCAAGCTGGTCCGCCAGAAGGACGGCCCCGTGGTGGGCGTCCACATGATCGGTGCCCGCATGGGCGAGCAGGTGGGCGAGGCCCAGCTGATCGTGAACTGGGAAGCTTACCCGGAGGATGTGGCGCAGCTGGTGCACGCCCACCCCACCCAGAACGAAGCCCTCGGCGAAGCCCACCTGGCGCTGGCAGGAAAGCCGTTGCACGGCTAGTTTTCAACAGCATTACCAGGCCTGGTGCNGCCGGGTGCACCAGGCTTTCAACAAGGCAGCAACCATTCGCACTAAACATCAATAAGGAGAACGGGGACGACATGTCTGAATCCGTTAACTTGCCCGCCCTCGGTGAGAGTGTCACCGAAGGAACCGTCACCCGCTGGCTCAAGCAGGTAGGTGACCGGGTAGAGGTGGACGAGCCGCTGCTCGAAGTCTCCACCGACAAAGTAGACACTGAAATCCCCTCTCCTGTAGCTGGCGTGATTGAAGAAATCCTGGTCGCTGAAGACGAAACGGCCGAGGTAGGCGCACCGCTGGTTCGCATCGGCGACGGATCCGCACCCGCGGAGGCTCCGGCCGAAGCAGCGCCCGCCCAGGACGCACCGGCTGAGGCAGCACCGGCTGAAGCAGCCCCCGCCCAGGAAGCCCCTGCCGAAGCCGCCCCCGCCCAGGAGGCCCCGGCCGCCGGCGGCGGCGAAAGCCACGAGGTAACTCTCCCCGCGCTGGGCGAGAGCGTCACCGAAGGCACCGTTACCCGCTGGCTCAAGGCCGTGGGCGACTCCGTCGAGGTCGACGAACCCCTGCTCGAGGTCTCCACCGACAAGGTGGACACCGAGATCCCGTCCCCGGTTGCCGGCACGCTGCAGGAAATCCGGGTCAACGAGGACGAGACCGCCGAGGTAGGTTCCGTGCTGGCCGTCATCGGGTCCGGCGCCCCCGCTGCCGCAGCTCCCCAGGCTGCACCGGCCGCTCCCCAGCAGGAAGCACCCCAGCAGGAGGCTCCGAAGCAGGAAGCACCCCAGCAGGAGGCACCCGCCCCCGCTGCGGCGCCGGCTCCCGCGCCTCAGGCTGCCCCCGCACCTGCGCCGGCAGCCCAGGAAGCGCCGTCCGCAGGCGGCGCTGAGTCCGGCTACGTCACTCCCCTGGTCCGCAAGCTTGCCAACCAGCACGGCGTGGACATCTCCTCGCTCTCGGGCACCGGCGTCGGCGGCCGCATCCGCAAGCAGGACGTCCTTGCCGCCGCTGAAGCCAAGGCCACTCCCGCAGCCGCTCCGGCGGCTGCCCCTGCCGCCTCTGCTCCGGCTGCCTCGGGCGCGGCTGCCTCCTCGCTTCGCGGCACCACCCAGAAGGCTCCCCGCATCCGCCAGGTCATTGCCCGCCGCATGCGCGAGTCGCTGGAAATCTCCACCCAGCTGACCCAGGTCCACGAGGTGGACATGACCAAGGTCGCCAAGCTCCGTGCCCGCGCCAAGAACTCGTTCCAGGCCCAGAACGGCACCAAGCTGACCTTCCTGCCCTTCATCGCCAAGGCGGTCGCCGAGGCCCTCAAGCAGCACCCCAAGCTCAACGCTGCATACGACGAGGAAAAGCAGGAAATCACCTACCACAACGCCGAACACCTGGCGATCGCCGTCGACACCGACAAGGGCCTGCTGGTCCCGGTCATCGCCGACGCCGGCAACCTGAACCTTGCCGGTCTTGCCGGCAAGATCGCCGATGTTGCTTCCCGCACCCGCGACGGCAAGATCGGCCCGGACGAACTGTCCGGCGGCACGTTCAGCATCACCAACATCGGTTCGGTGGGGGCCCTGTTCGACACCCCCATCATCAACCAGCCGCAGGTGGGCATCCTGGGCACCGGGGCCATCGTCAAGCGCCCCGTGGTCGTCTCTGACGAGAACGGTGACGACTCGATCGCCATCCGCTCCATGATGTACCTGTCGCTGACGTACGACCACCGCCTGGTGGACGGTGCCGACGCCGGCCGGTTCCTGCAGACCCTGAAGGCACGCCTCGAAGAAGGCGCGTTCGAAGCGGACCTGGGACTGTAGCCTCCACAGGACAACAACGACGGCGGTGCCGGCGCAGGCGGGAAACCTCCTGCAGCCGGCGCCGCCGTCGCGGTTTAACCCATGACGGCGGCCAGCGGCCCGCGTGGCTTTGCTACGCTCTGTAGAACAGACTGGCTAAGCTGGAGCCATGACTATACTCCTCAACATTTTGGTGTTCCTGCACGTCGTCGGCGCCGCCATGATCGTGGGTTACTGGATCGCCACCATGCGGACACCCACCGTGCATCCACGCCAGCGGGACGGTGCTTTCCTGCAGCTCCTGACGGGCATCGCCATGATGGGGATCCTGCCTGTCCTGCACAACCAGGATCCCGCCCATTTCGGCGACCTCAACTACGTCAAGCTGGGCATCAAGTTCGTCATCGCCGTCGTCGTGGCCGTCCTGGCCGTCATCGGGACGCGCAGGGTCAAGAACGGGCAGCCCGTTTCCACCGGCCTCGCCCACGGCGTCGGCGGCCTTGCCCTGGTCAATATCGCGATCGCCACCATCTGGCAGTAGCCACCCCGGCCGCCGAAGCGGTCACAATCATCTGAGAGCGGACAACCCGTGCACCGGAGGTGCGTGGTCCCTAGGATGGACAACGGTGGGCCCGGCAGCGAACGGCGCCGGACCCTGATCGAACCGACGTTGAGGAGAGACATGGCTACAACACGCAACGCCCACACCGTATGGACCGGCAGCCTGACCGAAGGCTCAGGCAACACCACCCTGGACAGCTCCGGACTGGGCACCTTCGATGTCACCTGGAAGGCCCGCACTGAGGCTGCCGAGGGAAAGACCAGCCCGGAAGAGCTGATCGCCGCGGCGCACTCGGCCTGCTTCTCCATGGCCTTCAGCCATGAACTCAGCCAGGCCGGTTTCACCCCCGAAGAGGTCAACACCAAGGCTGAGGTTGGCTTCCAGCCCGGCACCGGCATCACCGGCAGCCACCTGACCCTCAACGCCCGCATCCCCGGCATCTCGCAGGAGGACTTCCAGCGCATTGCCGAGGCCGCCAAGAAGGGCTGCCCCGTGTCCCAGGCCCTCGCCGGCATCGACATCACCCTCGACGCCACGCTCCAGTCCTAGGCCACGCCGCTGGCCCTGCCAGGCCCGCAGGACAAGCCAAAGGCCCTGCCTTTCCGGGAGATCCCGGAGAGGCAGGGCCTTTCCTGTTGGCTAGCTTGTCTGCTGGCGGGCCGGCAGGGGTCCCGGCTTCAGGCGGCGGTAGCCTGATCGCGCCGGCGGCCGGTCGGTGGGCAGTTCCTGGATCATTTCCTTCAGCGCGCCGATGCCGTACTCGAGCTGCGGATCGCGTCCTGCGGCGTAGGCGTGCGGCGGGTAGGCCACCTCGATATCAGGATCAACGCCGTAGTTCTCCACGCCCCAGCCAACCCCTCCGCTGAACCAGTTGGCATAGCGGGGCTGGGTGACGCCGGTACCATCGGCCAGGGCAAAGCGGTTGTCGATGCCCACCACGCCGCCCCACGTCCGGGTTCCAATCACCGGGCCGATGCCCCGCAGCTTCGAGACCTGCGTGATGATGTCGCCATCGGACCCGGCAAACTCATCAGCAAGGATGATGACCGGTCCCCTCGGAGCGTGGTGGGGGTAGGTGCGCGGCTTCTCGCCCCGCGGCATGCTCCAGCCGGTCACCTTGCGGCCAATCAGTTCCGCGACGAGCTGGGACGTGTGGCCGCCGCGGTTGCGGCGCACGTCCACGATCAGGCCGTCGAGCGCCGTTTCCGTATCCAGGTCGCGGTGCAGCTGGGCCCAGCCATTGGCCATCATGTCCGGAATGTGCAGGTAGCCGAAAGTTCCGTTGGAGGCTTCCCGAACGGTACGCCGGTTGCCGGCCACCCATTCCTGGTAGCGCAGGCGCTCCTCATCCTTCACGGGCACGACGGCGACCCTGCGTTGGGTGCCTTCCGCACCGCCGTGGCCCGGACCGTTGAGGAGCGTCAGCTCCACGGCACGGCCGGCTGCCCCCACCAGCTGCATCGCGGGCGTGACGCTCCCGGACAGCGGCACGCCGTCGATGGCCAGCAGGACATCTCCGGCCTTGGCGCCCACGCCGGGCCGGGTCAGCGGGGAGGTGGCCAACGGATCGGATGACTCACCGGCGAGGATCCGGGTGATTTCCCATCCGCGGGCGGTGTGTGCCAGGTCAGCGCCCAGACGCCCCTGTCCACGGCTGCCGCGTTCGGTGACGGCAGCGGGGCGCACGTAGGCGTGGGACGTCCCCAATTCGCCATGCAGTTCCCAGAGCAGGTCAACCAGGTCGTCGTGCGAGCCCAAACGCTCCACGAGGGGTCGGTAGCGTGCGTGGATGGATTCCCAGTCCTGGCCGGCCATGTCCTCGGTCCAGAAGAAGTCCCGCTGCAGGCGCCAGGCCTCATCGAAAGCCTGTCCCCACACGCTCAGCGGGTCCATGACTACGCGGATCCGCGCAAGGTCCACCTTGACCACCTTGCCGGACTCCTCGTCCGCTTTGGCGTCGGAAGGGATGACCGTGACCTGCTTGTCGGACACCAGCACTGCCTTGCTGCGGTCGCCGGACAGGCGGTAGCTCTCCACGGCGTCGGACAGGGTGGTTTGCCGACGCCGTGCAATGTCGTACCGAACCAGGGTGGGCCTTGCGTCCTTGTCCTCCTGGCTGGCCTTGCCGTCACCGGTCACGCCGGACAGGACGGAGTCCAGCCAGAGGAGGCCGCCGTCCACGGCAGCCAGCGAGCTGTAATTACCCTGCGGCACGGGGACAGCGATGACGCGGTGCGCCAGGCCCTCCGCGTCCATCTGAACTGCAGGAATCGCGTTGTCCCCCGTCTGGCCTGCGTCAGCTTCATCGGTGGCCGTTTCGGGCTCCCCGCCTGCCGGATCAACCGACGGACCAAAGGGCGACGGCGTCTCCGCGGCGAGTGCCACCAGGTAGGGCTTGATGGGGCTGGGGAAGGACAAATCGAACGAGTGTCCGTCGTATACGGGGTCGAAGCTGCGGTTGGACAGGAAGGCCAGGAACTTGCCGTCCGGGGTGAAGGCCGGGGAGGCGTCGCGGAAACGGCCGTCCGTGACTTCGATGGGTGCGGCATCGAGCTGGTCCACCGTCGCCAGGCGCAGCCGGCTGCGGGAACCGAAGGACGTGACCGGTTCCGACCACGCCAGCCAGCGCGAGTCCGCCGACCAGGCCAGCTCGGCAATGCTGCCCTCGCCGATACTGGCAACCTGCGTGAGGTCTCCGTTGCGGGTGTCCACCACGTACACGTCGCCAAACGAGGTGCCCAGGGCAACCCATTGGCCATCCGGGCTTGCTTCCAGGGAGCTGGCGCGCGACGGCGTCGGGACGGTGATGCGTTCCCCTGCCACAGGTGCCGGCGCCTCAGCCGCTGCGGATTCGGCCTGCGGTGCCACGTCGGCCTGCTGCTCATCGTCGGCCGGCACATGGATGGCACCGCCCGCCAGCACCGCGGCCCCCGCGGCAGGAACAGGCTGGGGCAGGCTGATGGTGTCCTGCCCGTCCGGTGTGCTCTGGCCACGGTTCCCGGAACCGGCCGGTCCGGACGCTGCTGCCGCGTTGATGACCTGCGCCTCCACAGCTGCCGCGGTGTACGGAACCGGCGCGGCGATGTCCTTGATGTGCAGTGCCTCCACGCCGTCGTGGTCGGCGATGTAGGCGATCCTGCCGTCACCGAGGGGTCTGGGCAGGCGGGCCCGGACCCCGGGGGTGGCTTCGATGATCCGGGAGGGCCCATCCTTGTGCCGCAGCCAGTGGATGGTTCCGTGTGTTTCCACGGCGCTGGCGGAGCCAGCGGTGTCCGGGACTGCGCCGCCCAGGTGCTTGACGGCGTCGAGCAGCGCCGGACGTCTCGTCTGCGAGGCAGAGCCAAGGGTGATGTCCAGCTTCACGGCCTCCGAGCCCAGGTCATGGAGGACCCAGAGTTCACCCGCGGATTCGAAGATGACCCGTTTCCCGTCGGTGGTGGCATGCCGGACGTAGAAGTCCTGGTGGTCGGTGTGCCGGCGCAGTCCGGTTCCGTCAGGAAGGACGGAGTACAGGTTGCCGTAGCCTTCGTGGTCTGAGAGGAAGGCGATCCGGCCGTCCACCCAAAGGGGATCGGTGAGGTTGCCGTCGAGGTCGGGCAACAGGCGCTCGAACTCGCCGTTGCCGTCGCGGTCTATCCAGAGCTTGCCGGCGGTTCCGCCGCGGTACCGCTTCCACCATGCCGGTTCACGCGACAGGACGCTGGCCAGGACCACGGGACGTTCGTCGCCCACCTCGGGGCCATAGGCAACTGATTCCACCGGGCCATACGGAAGCTCCTGGGCCCAGCCGCCCTCCAGGGGGACGCTGTACGCGTAGGTGTGCCGGCTTTCCGCCTGGCGGAAGGCGCTGGTGACCACCACCGAACCGGCGGCAGTGAAGCCCTTCACCTTTGTAGTGCTGTGGCCAAAGTAGGTGAGCTGCCGGTACCCGCCGCCGTCCACCTGTGCCGACACGACCTCCGGGGCCGTTCCCTGGACCACGGTCCACACCAGCCGCTTGCCGTCGGAGGTGAAACGGGGATTGCGGGCAGGAAGCTGGAGCGACGAGACACGCCAGGCCCGGCCGCCGTCCAGGGGCGCAATCCACACGTCGTCCTCGGCCACGAAAGTGACCAGGTCACCGTGCACATGCGGGAAACGGAAGTAGCTCGAAAAGGTCATCGTTCGATCATAGTCAACCCCTCCGCTGGGCTGCGGGAGGTCCACAACCGGCGCTGCCGTGGTGAGATGGACCATGCACATCGTCATGGCCGGCGCCTCCGGGCTCATCGGCTCCTCCATGTCCGCAGCCTTCCGCAATGCCGGCCACTCCGTGGTGACCCTGGTACGGCGGTCGCCCACCGGACCCGGCGAAGTCCGGTGGGACCCTTCCGCCCATGCCCTCGATCCGGAGGCGCTGGCCGGTGCCGACGCCGTGGTCAACCTGTCCGGCGCCGGCATCGGAGACAAGCCCTGGACGCGGAAGCGGGTGGAGGAGCTTTTCAGTTCCCGGCTGGAACCGACGCGGACACTCGTGCAGGCCATGGCGAAGCTGGATGTCCCCCCGGCAACCTTCATCAGCCAGTCGGCATCAGGGTATTACGGCGACGCCGGCAACACCGTCTTGCGCGAGGACGCCCCTCCCGGCACGGGGACCCTGGCGCAGATCTGTGTTGAGTGGGAGCAGGCCGCCCTGGCGGCGCCGGAAGGCGTGCGGGTGGTGACACCCCGCACCGGAGTGGTGTTCAGCCGGTCGGGCGGAGCGTTGGGCAAGCTGCTCCCGTTGCTTCGCCTTGGCCTGGGCGGCCCCTTCGGCAACGGCCGCCAGTTCTGGCCCTGGGTGGCACTTCCGGACGTTTCAGCCGCCTTCCTCTTCCTCCTGGACAGCCAGGTATCAGGGCCCGTCAATGTCGCCGCCCCGGAGCAGGCGGACGTCAACACGATCGTCGCTGCGCTGGCCCGGGCCGTGCACCGTCCTGCGGCCTTTAGGGTTCCTGCCCCCGTACTGCGCACGGTCATGCCCGGACTGGGCGAAGAACTGCTGCTGCACAGCCAGCGGATGGAGCCGGCAGTCCTTTCAGCCGCCGGGTACCCCTGGGAGTACGCGCGCCTGGACGAGGCCGCACGCTGGGTGGTTGCCCGGGACGGCAAGGCCTAGCTGCCCCAACTACCTGTCCCATGGCAGTTGGGGCATGGCATCCCTGGACCCGAGGGCCTCGACACGGTCTATCCGGCCGGCAGGATGTCGCTGATCATCCAATGCCCGTCCACCGATACCAGGACCAGCCGCAGCGGCCGGGCCGGGCCGGGCGGGCCTTCGGCCAGCACTTTGCCGTCTGCATCGATGGTCCGGTAGCCGGAGGTGGAGGAGGTCAGCCGGACCAGCGCCTGCGTGGCGGTCTGCTGCCCCTCCGGGGCGACGTCCGAGAGGAGGGTGGCGAATCCGGCCAGCCGCTGGGCGGAGACCGCCATCTGGTCGGCTATGCGCCCGTCCGCGGCTGCTGCCGACGAGCCCGGGGCGTTCACGGCTGCCAGGAGGTCCAGGTCGCCGGTGCTGAAGGCAGCGTCCCGCATCCCGGCGAGGCCACGGACTGCAGTCACGGGGTCGGCTGCTTCGGCCTGCACCCGTGCCGCATCCAGTGCCGCAGCGTCTGCACTGCCTCCGGCGGCCGGGGATTCAGGGGCTGCAGTGGGTGCCGGCGCGGATGCTGTTGGTGTTCCCGGGCCGGCGGCGGCATGTCCGGACCATATCTCCTGCCCACCCGGTCCCAGCAGCATCCACGCTCCCGCCGCCACCACTGCTGCTGGGGGCAGGACAGCCCGCAGCAGCACCTGCCTTCCCCGGCCGGCAGGGGGCGAACCGGCATGTTTGCCGTGATGCGCCGCCGGTCTCCGGGCTCCCCCGGCAGGTTGTTCCCCGGCCTGGCCGCGCGACGGTGCAGCCGACGGCCGGAGGTCCCAGCGCGCCGTTGCCGCCCGGCGCCGCAGTCCCTGCAATTTGGCGCGAAAGCCGCCGTCCTTCCCTGCGGCGGGGACGGCCCTGCGGGTCAGCAGTTCAGGCAGCACGGTGGGATGGACGGCCGCAGACAGGTCCACCGGCTGGGGTTCGGCGCTGCGGTAGATCGAAGCGGCAAACGCCAGCGCATTCGGCCGCAGCCGCCGGTCCTCGTTCAGCCCGGCTTCCAGGGCTACAGCCAGGTCCCTGGGGACACCGCGCACCAGCAGGGACAACGGCGGCCGGTCTGAAGTCCTGCCCGGCGCTTCACCGGTAAGGCAGTACCAGCCGAGGGCGGCTGCCGAATACACGTCGCGCTCCGGCTGCAGGCCGGCGCGCACGGTATCCACCGGAGAAGGGTCCGTGAAGCCGGCCGTACCGGCGCCGGTGGTGGTGCGCGGATCACCGAGCATTCGTGCGACGCCGACGTCGGACAACATGGGTTTGCCTTGTCCAGTGAACAGGATATTTCCAGGTGCCACGTCCGAATGGGTAAATCCCTTGCCGTGAAGGTACCCCAGGGCCTGGGCTATGGGCGTCAGGACGGTGACCGTCTCCCCCACGCTGAGCCTGCCGCGGGCTGCTACGAGCTGCGCCAGCGAACCCCCGACAGCGTAATCCATGGTCAGGGCCGTCCCGCTACAGGGTGCCGCCGTCCGCACCGCATCATGGGCCCGGATAAGGTGCTGATGATCCAGGACCGACAGAATCCGGATTTCCCGCCGGATATCCTCTTCGGCGAGGGGCGCGTCAGTCACCGCCGTACTGTCCCCGTCCCGCGTCCCACCGCCTCCGGAGCGGAAACACTTGAGCGCGTACTCCCGGCCGCTCCGTTGTTCCCTGGCCAGCCACACATCCGCGCTGCCGCCCCGGCCGAGCAGCCGGCCGACGTCGTATCCGGGAACGTTTGGAGCCTGTGCATCGTCCATGGTCCATGTCTAGTCGAGATGCCGAATGGCTGCAGAAGTTATCCACAGGCGCCGGCCTCACCAGTCACAATGGGTGCCGCCGGTGAGCTTGGACACTAAACGGGGCCGGCGCGGATTCGGGGTCTAAGCTGGATGCCATGACTCTTGAGTTTTCACAGCTGGGTCTTGCCCCCGACTTCGTTGATTACATGGAAGGCTGGGACGCCCAGCGCGAACTCCATGACAAGGTCGTCGCCGGGGATGCCCCCAGCACCGTCCTGCTTCTGGAGCACGCCGCCGTCTACACCGCCGGCAAGCTCACCGAGGACCACGAGCGGCCGTTCGACGGCACACCTGTCGTTGCAGTGGACCGCGGCGGCAAACTTACCTGGCACGGCCCCGGCCAACTGGTGGCCTACCCCATCCTGAAGCTGAAGAACCGTTCCGGCATCCGGGACTACGTGGAACGCCTGGAAGAGATCATGATTGCGGTCATGGCGGACTACGGCATCACGGCCGAACGCATCAAGGGGCGCGCAGGCGTGTGGATCAAGGCCGACGCCAAGGGCCCGGACCGCAAGATCGCCGCGATTGGCATCCGCGTCCTGAACGGGGTGACCATGCATGGCATTGCCATCAACTGCAGCAACGACCTCGCCCCCTATGGCCAGATCATCGCCTGCGGCATCACGGATGCCGGAGTGACCACCATGTCGCTGGAGACTGGCCACGAGGTCCGGCCCGCTGACATCGTGGACCGTTTTGTGGAGGAATTCCGCAAGCATGAAGAAGCATTGGTTTCGAGCCCTGAAGGAGCTCTACTGTGACATTGGCACCTGAAGGCCGGAAGATGCTGCGGATCGAGCAGCGCAACGCTGCGGTCCCGGTGGAGCGCAAACCGGAATGGATCAAGGCCAAGGTCCAGATGGGCCCGGAGTTCGTGGGCCTGAAGAACCTGGTGAAAAAAGAAGGCCTGCACACCGTCTGCGAAGAGGCCGGCTGCCCGAACATCTTCGAATGCTGGGAAGACAAGGAAGCCACCTTCCTGATCGGCGGCTCCGAATGCACCCGCCGCTGCGACTTCTGCCAGATCGACACCGGCAAACCCTCACCCCTGGACCGGTTCGAACCCACCAAGGTGGCCCGCTCCGTCCAATCCATGCAGCTGCGCTACGCCACCGTCACCGGCGTGGCCCGCGACGACCTCGAAGACGAAGGCGTCTGGCTCTACGCCGAAACCGTCCGCAAGATCCACGAACTGAACCCCGGCACCGGCGTGGAACTGCTCATCCCGGACTTCTCCGGCAAACCCGACCACATCGCCGCGATCTGCGACTCCAAACCCGAAGTCTTCGCCCACAACGTCGAAACCGTGCCCCGGATCTTCAAGCGCATCCGCCCCGCGTTCCGCTACGACCGCTCCCTGGACGTCATCACCCAAGGCCGGAACCTGGGCATGGTCACCAAATCCAACCTCATCCTGGGCATGGGCGAAACCCGCGAGGAAATCAGCGAAGCCCTCCGCGACCTGCACGACGCCGGCTGCGACCTGATCACCATCACCCAGTACCTGCGCCCCTCCGAACGGCACCTGCCCGTGGACCGCTGGGTCAAACCCCAGGAATTCGTGGACCTCCAGCACGAAGCCGAAGAGATCGGCTTCCTCGGCGTCATGTCCGGCCCCCTGGTCCGCTCCTCCTACCGGGCCGGCCGCCTCTGGGCCACCGCCATGCGCAAAAAAGGCCGCGACATCCCCGCCGAACTCGCCCACATCGCCGACGGCATCCAGGACTCCGGCACCACCCGCCAGGAAGCCGCCACCCTCCTGGCA
>NZ_JBQEQF010000016.1:0-3225 GCF_052046035.1 Paenarthrobacter sp. 22069
TTTCGTGGTTCTCTCGAAAATTAGTTTTTGATCTTTGTGGTCAAGTTTTTAAGAGCACACGGTGGATGCCTTGGCATTAGGAGCCGAAGAAGGACGTAGGAATCTGCGATAAGCCTGGGGGAGTCGATAACCGGACTGTGATCCCAGGGTGTCCGAATGGGGAAACCCCGTCAAGCGCGCGAGTGACTTGGTGACCCGTACCTGAACACATAGGGTGCGTGGGGGGAACGCGGGGAAGTGAAACATCTCAGTACCCGCAGGAAGAGAAAACAATAGTGATTCCGTTAGTAGTGGCGAGCGAACGCGGATCAGGCTAAACCGTTCCATGTGTGATAGCCGGCGGGCGTTGCATGGTCGGGGTTGTGGGACTTTCCATACCAGTTCTGCCGGGCTGGTGGGGTGTGATGTGCGCGCATAGGTGAACGGTTTTGAAAGGCCGGCCAGAGAGGGTGTTAGTCCCGTAACCGTAATGTGTTTGTACCGCCTGTGAGAGTATCCCAAGTAGCACGGGGCCCGAGAAATCCCGTGCGAATCTGTCAGGACCACCTGATAAGCCTAAATACTCCCTAATGACCGATAGCGGACCAGTACCGTGAGGGAAAGGTGAAAAGTACCCCGGGAGGGGAGTGAAACAGTACCTGAAACCGTGTGCTTACAATCCGTCGGAGCCAGTCTGATTCTGGTGACGGCGTGCCTTTTGAAGAATGAGCCTGCGAGTTAGTGTTACGTCGCGAGGTTAACCCGTGTGGGGCAGCCGTAGCGAAAGCGAGTCTGAATAGGGCGTGTGAGTGGCGTGATCTAGACCCGAAGCGAAGTGATCTACCCATGGCCAGGTTGAAGCGACGGTAAGACGTCGTGGAGGACCGAACCCACTTCAGTTGAAAATGGAGGGGATGAGCTGTGGGTAGGGGTGAAAGGCCAATCAAACTTCGTGATAGCTGGTTCTCCCCGAAATGCATTTAGGTGCAGCGTTGCGTGTTTCTTGCTGGAGGTAGAGCTACTGGATGGCTAATGGGCCCTACAAGGTTACTGACGTCAGCCAAACTCCGAATGCCGGTAAGTGAGAGCGCAGCAGTGAGACTGTGGGGGATAAGCTTCATAGTCGAGAGGGAAACAGCCCAGACCACCAACTAAGGCCCCTAAGCGTGTGCTAAGTGGGAAAGGATGTGGAGTTGCCCAGACAACCAGGAGGTTGGCTTAGAAGCAGCCACCCTTAAAAGAGTGCGTAATAGCTCACTGGTCAAGTGATTCCGCGCCGACAATGTAGCGGGGCTCAAGTACACCGCCGAAGTTGTGGCATTCACATATGTTCCTAGCCTTCGTGGTTCAGGAGTGTGGATGGGTAGGGGAGCGTCGTGTGGGCGGTGAAGCTGCGGTGTAAACCAGTGGTGGAGCCTACACGAGTGAGAATGCAGGCATGAGTAGCGAAAGACGGGTGAGAAACCCGTCCGCCGAATGATCAAGGGTTCCAGGGTCAAGCTAATCTGCCCTGGGTAAGTCGGGACCTAAGGCGAGGCCGACAGGCGTAGTCGATGGACAACGGGTTGATATTCCCGTACCGGTGAAGAACCGCCCATGCTGAGCGGGGGATACTAACTGCCCGAAGCCTGCCCGAGCGCCCTTGTGGTGTGAGGGTTTTGGTGGAGCGCAGGACCTGATCCTGGGAGGCAAGCGTATTAACAGGTGTGACGCAGGAAGGTAGCCGAGCCGGGCGATGGTTGTCCCGGTCTAAGGATGTAGGGCGAGTGGTAGGCAAATCCGCCACTCATGGTGCCTGAGATCTGATGGGACCCCCGTTTGGGGGGATTTGGTGATCCTATGCTGCCGAGAAAAGCATCGACGCGAGGTTCCAACTGCCCGTACCCCAAACCGACACAGGTGATCAGGTAGAGAATACCAAGGCGATCGAGAGAATTATGGTTAAGGAACTCGGCAAAATGCCCCCGTAACTTCGGGAGAAGGGGGGCCCCAACCTTGAACGGACCTTTGCGTCCGGGAGGGGATCGGGGCCGCAGAGACCAGGGGGAAGCGACTGTTTACTAAAAACACAGGTCCGTGCGAAGTCGCAAGACGATGTATACGGACTGACTCCTGCCCGGTGCTGGAAGGTTAAGAGGACCGGTTAGCCGCAAGGCGAAGCTGAGAATTTAAGCCCCAGTAAACGGCGGTGGTAACTATAACCATCCTAAGGTAGCGAAATTCCTTGTCGGGTAAGTTCCGACCTGCACGAATGGAGTAACGACTTCCCCGCTGTCTCAACCATAAACTCGGCGAAATTGCAGTACGAGTAAAGATGCTCGTTACGCGCAGCAGGACGGAAAGACCCCGAGACCTTTACTATAGTTTGGTATTGGTGTTCGGAGTGGCTTGTGTAGGATAGGTGGGAGACGTTGAAGCCCGGACGCCAGTTCGGGTGGAGTCATCGTTGAAATACCACTCTGGTCACTTTGGACATCTAACTTCGGCCCGTAATCCGGGTCAGGGACAGTGCCTGATGGGTAGTTTAACTGGGGCGGTTGCCTCCTAAAAAGTAACGGAGGCGCCCAAAGGTTCCCTCAGCCTGGTTGGCAATCAGGTGTCGAGTGTAAGTGCACAAGGGAGCTTGACTGTGAGAGAGACATCTCGAGCAGGGACGAAAGTCGGGACTAGTGATCCGGCGGTACATTGTGGAATGGCCGTCGCTCAACGGATAAAAGGTACCTCGGGGATAACAGGCTGATCTTGCCCAAGAGTCCATATCGACGGCATGGTTTGGCACCTCGATGTCGGCTCGTCGCATCCTGGGGCTGGAGTAGGTCCCAAGGGTTGGGCTGTTCGCCCATTAAAGCGGTACGCGAGCTGGGTTTAGAACGTCGTGAGACAGTTCGGTCCCTATCCGCTGCGCGCGCAGGAAATTTGAGAAGGGCTGTCCTTAGTACGAGAGGACCGGGACGGACGAACCTCTGGTGTGTCAGTTGTACTGCCAAGTGCACCGCTGATTAGCTACGTTCGGATGGGATAACCGCTGAAAGCATCTAAGCGGGAAGCTCGCTTCAAGATGAGATTTCCATACACATTTATGTGTGAGAGGCCCCCAGCCAGACCACTGGGTTGATAGGCCGGATGTGGAAGCGAGGACTAACGACTCGTGAAGCTGACCGGTACTAATAGGCCAACAACTTACACCACACAGAAACATACAAAATTCTGCTTGCGTCCACTATGTGGTTCCCAACCAACAACCCC
>NZ_JBQEQF010000016.1:3275-36846 GCF_052046035.1 Paenarthrobacter sp. 22069
ACAACACCACAACGCTGTCCCCAGGACAGCGAGTTGTAACCACACTAGTTTTCCCAACCCTCCGGGGTTCGGGTGAAAGGGTTACGGCGGTCATAGCGTGGGGGAAACGCCCGGTCCCATTCCGAACCCGGAAGCTAAGACCCACAGCGCCGATGGTACTGCACCCGGGAGGGTGTGGGAGAGTAGGTCACCGCCGGACACACATTACGAAGGGCCCTGACAAGGAATGTCAGGGCCCTTCGACTTTAACCACCAAACCCCGCCTGGCCCGCGCCGCCGGACGCTTCCTGCAGGCCGGGCTGTCACGGGTAGAGTATTCCCTCATGAGCAGCATCTTCAGCCACGCCCAGGACCCTTTCGGAGATGACGGCCACCCGGCAGCTGAACCCCTGGAGCCGGTGGTTAACACCGTCGTCGTCCCAGGGCCCGTAGCGCGCGCCTTCGCCGGCTTCACCGACCACACCCATCTGTGGTGGCCGCTGGAGCAGCACGGCGTCTACGGTGCCGGTTCGTATGTGGAGTTCGAAGAGAACCTCATCCTCGAGACAGCCGATGACGGCCGCACCAGCATCTGGGGAACCCTTGACGACTGGCAGCCCCCGCTGTCCTTCCACGCCACCTGGCACCCGGGAACTACAGCGCTGTGGTCAACTGAGCTGCTGGTGGTGTTCCGGGCCGTCGACGCGGGAACGGAGGTCCGGGTCTTCCATGAAGGATGGGAAGGCGCCGAGGACCCGGCTGCGGCCCGAACGGAGTATGTGGCTGCCTGGCCGGTGATCCTTGATAAGTTCGCACGGTTCATGGGCGCCGACGGATCTTCGGATGAGGTGACGCCGGACGCTATGCCCTAAGCCTGTTGATTGGACACCTTCGGCGGTACCATCTCCGGAGGTACAGCGGTGCTGTTCCGGATAACGAACTCCGTTGGATACTCCTGGTCCTGAACCGTAGCCGTAGCCGTGGCCTCCACGGCACCCGCCGCCGGGCCGCCGTCGGAATCCCGCCCCGTACCGCCCAGCAAAGCCAAAGCAGTCGCCGCCGCCAGCTTGCCTTGCCCCCTTGGATCCTGGCTGATGGTGGTGAGGCCAAACGTCTCCGCGAGTTCATGCCCGTCAATCCCCACCACTGAAAGATCCCGGGGCACCTGCAGGCCAAAGTCGCGGGCAGCCAGCATGATGCCCACCGCCATCTCATCGGAGGCCGCGAACACAGCGGTGGGACGTTCGGCAGTTGATCCCAGCAACCGCCTGCCGGCGGCGTAGGCCCCTTGAATGGTGAAGTCGGCAGTAGCGTGCCACTCCGGCCTGACCGTCAACCCTGCAGCCGCCATGGCGCCGGTAAAGCCCTTTTGCCGCAGCTGCGGGAGCTTGAAGTCCCGGTTCAAATCTGCGTCCCCGGTGATGTGGGCGATCCGGGTGTGCCCCAGCCCGATCAGGTGGCGCGTTGCCAGCGCGGCCAGGCCCTCATCGTCGATCCTGATAGTTGAAGCACCGGGCAGTGCGCCACCGATTCCGACGATGGGACGATGAACCGCCAGCAGCTGCCTGATTTCATCCCCGCTGAGTACCAGGGCCACCGCAATGACGGCATCCAGGCGTTTGCGGAGCAGGAAGTCGTTCAGGATGCTGCTGCGGCGGCCCGGCTGCTCGCCCACGTTGTACAGCGTAAGGTCGTAGCCTGCGTCCAGCAGGGTTTCCGACACCCCCTCCAGTACTGAGGAGAAGTACCAGCGCTGCACGTTGGGTAGCACCAGGCCGATGTTGTGGTTGCGGCCGGAAGCAAGGCTGGACGCGTGGTACGAAGGGACGAACCCAAGTTCGCGGGCCGCCTCCTGTGCCAGGCGGCGGCTGGCGGCCGAAACGTTCGACTTTCCGCTCAGCGCCCGCGACACCGTCGCCACTGACAAACCGGCCCGGCTGGCAACTTCTTTGATACCTGCCATGATCAGTGCGCCGGTGTGGGTTCCGCCCCAAGCTCGATCCACGCGGTCTCGCCGGAAGCGAGGGGACGGCCCGCCTCTGCCGGAAGGCTGCGGATCATGACGTGCCCGGCCGGCAGTTCCAGCGGCTCGTGGTTCAGGTTCATAAGCACCAGCGTAGTGCCGTTGAGGTAGCCCAGGGAGGACCCGGTGCACCACTGCTCGGCCCACGACAGTGATCCCCTGCCCAGGTCCAGTTCCCGCCGGCACGCCAGTGCGTCGCGGTAGAGGGACAGGTGCGACTCCGGTGACTCGGCCTGCACGTTCCGGGCCAACTCACCAAAAAAGGACGGAATGGGCAGCCATGGGTCGTTTCCGGCGCCAAAACCGAAGTGTGGTTCACCGGAATGCCAGGGCATCGGCACCCGGCAGCCGTCGCGGCCAAGCCGCTCTCCGCCCGTGCGGGCGAACGTGGGATCCTGGCGCAGGTGCCCGGGGATGTCAATGCCGTCCGGCAACCCCAGTTCCTCACCTTGGTAGAGGTAGGCGGCGCCGGGCAAACCCAGCATGAACAGGGAAGCGGCAGCCGCGCGGCGCCGGCCGAGTTCATGGTCCGGCTGCGGATCTGCCGGGCCAATGCCGTCGCCGTCACGCGGGCCAAGCCCGTTATACCCAAAGCGGCTGGCATGGCGGACGACGTCGTGGTTCGACAGTACCCATGTGCTGGGGGCGCCCACGCCATCCAGCACAGTCAGGGAGTCAGTGATCACCGAACGCAGCCGGTATACGTCCAGGCCTGCGTGGAGGTACGGGAAGTTGAATGCCTGGTGCATCTCGTCCGGCCGGACCCAGTGGGCCAACCGGTGCAGGTCTACACTTGCCTCCGCGCAGAGGATCCGGTCCGGTCCGTATCCGTCCAGGATCCGCCGCCAGTTGCGGTAGATGTCATGGACGGCGGGCTGGCCGAACATGGGTGCCTCGTGGCCGGGGAACCCGTCGCTGCTGCCGCCATCGGCGCGGCCGCCCCATGCCGGCAGGCCGGGGGCCTTCACCAGCGAGTGGGCCACGTCCACCCGGAAACCGGACACGCCGCGGTCCAGCCAGAAACGAAGCACGCGCTCAAACTCCGCGTGGACCGCCGGGTTGTCCCAGTTGAAGTCCGGCTGGGAGGAATCGAAGAGGTGCAGGTACCACTGGCCCGGGCGGCCGTCCACGCCGGCAATACGCGTCCATGCGGGTCCGCCGAAGTGGGACTGCCAGTTGTTGGGCGGTTCCGCTCCATCGGGTCCGGTTCCGTCCCGAAAGATGAACATCTCCCTTTCGGGGCTTCCGTCCGGTGCCGCGAGGGCCGCCTGGAAGGCTGGATGCTGGTCCGAGCAGTGGTTGGGTACGAGGTCGACGATGACACGCAGGCCGAGGCGGTGCGATTCAGCCATCATGACGTCGAAGTCTGCAAGCGTACCGAACATCGGATCGACATCGCAGTAATCGCTCACGTCGTAGCCGGCGTCCCGCTGCGGGGACCGGTAAAACGGGGACAGCCAGACGGCATCCACGCCCAGGTCTGCCAGGTGCGGGAGTTCCTGTGTGATTCCCGCGAGGTCTCCCACCCCGTCCCCATTCAGGTCACGGAACGACCGGGGATAAACCTGGTAGATCACGGCAGAGCGCCACCAGCCAGGTGCAGTATCGGCAGCATGGATGAGCGTCAGGGGACCAGCAACAGAGAAGGTGTCCTGGGTCACAGTATCGACAGACATGGGAGCCAGCATAGCCGCATGCCACCGCATTTATGAAAACGCTTCCATCAATGTTTCGCGCGGCCTCCACCGGGGCTGTCAGGATGGGCAAGAAGAAGTGGAAGCGATTGCACAGGTCTGGACGACGGGTCTCCGCCGCGGGACCCTAAACTGAAGAGGTGTGTCCGGGACAGATGGAGGACTTGTGGGAAGCATTGTTGATGAGCTGGAAACCATCCTGGCGCCGGGCCAGCTGGATGTAAGCGAGGTTTCCCTTCGCCGGTACGCAATCGACCAGGCACCCGTCATTGACTTCCAGCTTCCCTTGGCGGTGGTCTTCCCCGAATCCGTGGCTGACGTCCAGGCTGTGGTGAAGGCCTGTTCAGGCAGCGGTGTGGCAATCGTTCCCCGCGGCGCCGGCACGGGTGTGTCAGGCGGGGCGCATGCCACAAGGAACTGCATCATCCTGTCGCTGGAGCGGCTGGACCGGATCATTGCCCTACATCCGGAGGACGAGACTGCCGTAGTGGAACCCGGGGTGGTCAACGCGGTCCTCAACGAAGCCGCAGCCGAACACGGCCTCATGTACGCGCCGGACCCGGCCAGTTTCCGCAGCTCCACCATCGGCGGCAATGTTGCCACCAATGCAGGGGGCCTTCGCTGCGCCAAGTACGGGGTCACCAGGGACTCCGTACTGGCGCTCGACGTCGTCCTCGCCGACGGCTCACTCATCCACACCGGCCACCAGACCTTCAAGGGCGTGGCCGGGTATGACCTCACAGGCCTCTTCGTCGGCTCCGAAGGGACGCTCGGCATCGTCGTCGGAATCACCGTTCGGCTGAAGTACCTGCCCCGGGAAGTGCACACCGTGGCCGCGTTCTACCCGGACTTCCGGACGGCTGCCGCCGGCGTCCTCGCCGTTGGCAAGGCCCGCGTCCAGCCCGCCATCATGGAACTGCTCGACGGCGGGACCCTCGCCCAGCTCGATGACATCCACGGGTCCGACCTCACCGCCCGCGGCACATCGCTGCTGCTGGTCCAGACGGACGGGTTCGGGGCTGCCGCGGAGGCCGACGTGGTGCGACAGGTACTGGCCGCCGGCGGGGCCACGGTGACCACCGAGGCAAGCGCGGAAGCTGACCGGCTGGTGGAGCTCCGCCGTCACAGCAGGGGCACTGAGGTGGACGATGAGTACCGGGTCGGTGAGGACGTGGCGGTGCCCCGGTCCCGCCTGGTGGATTACGTCGCAGCGCTTGAAGCCATGGCAGACGCGCAGCGCGTGCACCTCAAAGTGGTGGCCCACGCCGGGGACGGCAACCTGCATCCCACCTTTTGGATCGACCGGAAGGGCGCAGATATTGATAAGGACGCCATGGAGCGGCTGCAGGTGGCGCTGGACGAATCCATTACGGTGGCCCTCTCCATGGGCGGCACCATCACGGGTGAGCACGGCGTAGGCCAGTACAAGCTGCGGTGGCTGGGCCAGGAGCAGCCGGAGCCCATCCGGGAGCTGCAGCGCAGGATCAAGGAACTGTTTGACCCTGCAGGGATACTCAACCCCGGAAAGGCGATCTAGGACTTAGTCGTCCGAGTCCGGATACTCGTCCGCGGTTTCATCAGCACCGTAGCGGGATTCCTCGTTTTCCACTTCGAGGATCTTCAGCAGCTCGGTGTCCGGGTTGAGCATGATCGCAGCCTCGTCCCGCCGGTGCCGGAGAATCGAGTCAATGTAGGACTGGACAGCCTCGGCCAGCGGGATGTGCCGCTCCTGCTTTTCGGACATGTACCAGCGGTGCTCCAGCACCTCGTGGACCACCTCGGCGTGCTCCAGCTTGCCGGACAGGTCGCGGGGGATGGCCCGTACGATGGGCTCGAAGATCTGGCTGACCCACAAGTGGGCGCTGTATTCCTCATCCATCTCAGGGTTGTTGTCCGCGCGGAACGAGTCCATGTCGTTGAGGAGGCGGCGTGCCTGGTTCTCCTGGGCGTCCAGGCCGGTGAGCCGCAGCAGCCGGCGCTGGTGGTGCCCGGCATCTACAACCTTGGGCTGCAGCTGGATCGTGGAGCCGTTTTGCGTGGTCTTGATGGCGTATTCCTCGACGTCGAAACCGAGGTCGTTCAGGCGCCGGATGCGCGCCCCCACGCGCCAGCGTTCACCCAATTCGAAGGATTCCTTCTCGGTGAGTTCCGTCCACAGCCGCCGGTAACTGTCCATGATCAGCTCACTGGTGGCCACAGGGTCAACCTTTTCCTCGATGAGGCCGCCGTCCAGGAGGTCCATGAGCTCGCCGGCAATGTTTACCCGGGCAATCTCCAGGTCGTACTCGCGCTGCCCCGTGGAGAGGTCCGGGTAGAGCTCACCCGTTTCGGCATCCACCAGGTAGGCGGCGAAGGCCCCGGCGTCCCGGCGGAACAGGGTGTTGGAAAGGGAAACGTCGCCCCAGTAGAAGCCGATGAGGTGCAGCCGCACCAGGAGCAGGGCCTGCGCGTCGATCAGGCGGGTGAGGGTGTCCTTGCGCAGCATCTGGGAAAAAAGCGCGCGGTAGGGCATGGAAAACTTCAGGTGCCGCGTCACCAGGACCGGGTTGAGCGGGCGCCCGTCGGGGGTGGTGCGGCCGGTGATCACCGCGACAGGTTCCACACACGGGACGTCCAGCCGGGCCAGCTTACGCAGCATGTGGTACTCGTGGCGGGCCACGTGTTCGGAGGTTTCCTTGATGGCGATGACCGAGCCACCCAGGTGGGCGAAACGCACGATGTGCCGCGAGATGCCGCGGGGGAGCGCTGCCAGGTACTGGGCCGGCCATTCTTCCAGGGCGATGTGCCAGGGCAGGTCCAGCAGTTCAGGATCCGCCGCTGCCGCCGTGATGTTCAGCGATGAGGCGACGGGGGCAGCCTTGTTGTCATCAGCGCTGGCCGCCACGAACCGGGGCAGCTTACCGATCTGGGCGTAGTCGGTGGGTTCGTCGTGCCACTGGGCGCTGTGTTCCTCGGTCATGGGTCAATTCTTCCGTACTCGGGTCGGGGCGCCTAAATCCTGGCCAGGCAGGAGTTAAAGGCCGACGGCGGCCCGCACCAAGGTGAAAAGGTGCGGGCCGCCGTTTAGTGCGTGGGTGGGTGGTCCCGGATTTCGACGGGCTCAACCACCGTTTGGGCGGTGGAGATCAGTCGCCCAGGCGCAGGCCGGTCTTGGTGTCGAACAGGTGCACGTGGCCCGACTGCGGACGAACATAGATGACCTCGCCCTTCATCGGAGGACGGCGGCCGTCGACGCGGGCCACGATGTCGTGGTCCTTGCCGTCAAGCGTGGTGTGGCCGTAGACGTAAGCGTCGGCACCGAGCTCTTCGACGACGTCGACCTCAACCTTCAGGCCTTCGCCGTGGGGGGCTGTTTCCAGGTCCTCCGGGCGGCTGCCCAGCGTGACCGTGGAGCCGTGGGCCCCTTCGAGGACGTCCCGCGGCACGGGGTACACGGTGCCGCCGAACTGAACGCCGCCGTCGACGACGGGAAGTTCCAGCAGGTTCATGGCGGGGGAACCGATGAAGCCGGCAACGAAGACGTTCTTCGGACGGTCGTAGAGGTTGCGCGGGGTGTCAACCTGCTGCAGCAGGCCGTCCTTCAGCACAGCCACGCGGTCACCCATGGTCATGGCCTCGACCTGGTCGTGCGTCACGTAGACGGTGGTGACACCGAGGCGGCGGGTCAGGGATGCGATCTGGGTACGGGTCTGGACGCGGAGCTTGGCGTCCAGGTTGGAGAGCGGCTCGTCCATGAGGAAGACCTGCGGGTTACGGACGATGGCGCGGCCCATGGCAACACGCTGGCGCTGGCCGCCGGAGAGTGCCTTCGGCTTGCGGTCCAGGTACTGCTCGAGGTCGAGGAGCTTGGCGGCTTCACGGACGCGCTCGGCGCGTTCTTCCTTGGAGACGCCGGCGATCTTGAGGGCGAAGCCCATGTTGTCGGCCACAGTCATGTGCGGGTACAGCGCGTAGTTCTGGAACACCATCGCGATGTCGCGGTCCTTCGGGGGAACATCGGTGACATCGCGGTCACCGATCAGAATGCGGCCTGCGTTGACGTCCTCGAGGCCTGCGAGCATGCGCAGGGAGGTGGACTTGCCGCAACCGGAGGGTCCAACGAGGACCAGGAATTCGCCATCGGCGATGTCGATGTTGAGCTTATCGACGGCGGGCTTATCTGTGCCAGGGTACAGGCGCGTAGCGTTATCAAAAGTAACTGTAGCCACAGTTATCAATCCCTTCACCGGCAGGTACGTGCCGGACGATCCGTTGTGAATGGTTCATGTTTATTCAGTTGTGTTCCTGCAAAGTGCTCCGCGGTTGGGCGCGGAGCACGGGATGACGCCGCACGCTTTGCTGTGCGCCACATCACACAAAGAGTATGCCAGAGCCTTCTCTTTTTAGCGCAAATGTTACGAACGTCACATGTGCCGCTGGCCACGTCCTATCCGGACGCGGCCTGCGGATCCTCCTCGGCAACGGCCACGCTCCGCGCCTGGAGCAGTGCTTCGAGCAGCTCCGCGATGTGGACCGGTGCTTCCACCCGGTACTGGGCCTGGGTGAAATCGAGGCCAACCTTGACCCCTACGTCGCCCGGTTCGAGCCGGGCAAAGGCGTCCTCGTCCGTCACGTCGTCCCCCGCGAACAGCACGGCGGTGGCGCCGGTGGCCTGCCGCAGGAACGTGACGCCTTCACCCTTTGAGGCATTAACCACCGAGGTCTCCAGGACCCGTTTGCCTTCTTTCAGGTACACGCCCTTGCGGTCCTGGAGCACTGACCGCGCGGCCAGCACGGCGTCCTCGGCCACGTCATCCCCGGCAAGGCGGGTGTGCAGGACAACGCCGGCGGGCTTGTCTTCCAGGGATGTGCCCGGAGCTTCCCGAACGATGGCCGCCAGTTCCGCCCGCACTTCTTGGAGGAGCGCTTTCTGGTCCTCGTCCAAAGCCAGTTCGGTGGAGCCCGGGCCCAGCCAGACTTCGGCCCCATGGCTCCCGATCAGGTGGGTGTCCACCGGCGGCGAAGCGACTTCGCGGAGGCTGGCGAGGGCACGGCCCGAGATGAGTGCCGTCGTCGTTCGTGGAAGAACGGCGAGGCCCGCGAATGCCGCAGCCGAGCGCGGAAGGGGCCGTGCGTCCTGCGCCCTGCCCACGATAGGGGCCATGGTGCCGTCAAAGTCCACGGCCACCAGCAGGTGCTCTGTGCCGGCTATCCGCCGAACCGCTTCGCGCAGTTCAGGGGAAAGCGCCAGCGGCGATTTGGCGTGGCGGCCCTCAGGAGTCATCGCGGACCACCTTTTCGTCCAGGGCACGCAGGAAGTCGGCGGACCAGTGGTCCACGTCGTGGTCCAGGATCTGCCGCCGCATTGACCGCATCCGCCGGGAGGCTTCGCGGGGGGTGAGCTCGACGGCGTTCATGATGGTGTTCTTGAGGCCGGTGATATCGTGCGGATTGACCAGGAGGGCCTGCTTGAGCTGGTCCGCCGCGCCGGCGAATTCACTCAGGACCAGCGCGCCGTCATTGTTGTTGCGGGCAGTGACGTACTCCTTGGCCACGAGGTTCATTCCGTCGCGCAGGGCAGTAACCAGCATGACGTCCGCGGCCAGGTACAGCGCCACCATCTCCTCCACCGGATAGCTGTGGTGCAGGTAGCGGACGGCGGTGTTTTCGATGGTGTCATAGGTGCCGTTGATATGGCCCACAGTGCCCTCGACCTCTTCGCGGAGCAGCCTGTACTGTTCTACGCGCTCGCGGCTCGGGGAGGCCACCTGGATCAGGGTCGCATCGCCCACCGTGAGTCGCCCGTCCGCCAGGAGCTCTTCGAAGGCCTTGAGCCGGTGGCGGATGCCTTTGGTGTAGTCCAGCCGGTCCACGCCGAGCAGGATGGTCTTGGGGTTGCCCAGGTCCTGCCGGATCTGCCGGGCGCGTTCGATGATGTCGGGCCTGGCGGCCAGCTCGGTGATCTGCTTGACGTCAATGGAGATGGGGAAGGCCTGGGCCCGGGCAATGTGCGTGAGCTTGCCGTTGTGGTCCTTGACGTGTACCTGCTGCTGCTTGACGCTGGCGCCGAGGAACCGGCGGGCGGAGCGCATGAAGTTGCCGGCATCGCTGACCCGCTGGAAGCCCACCAAGTCAGCGCCGAGCAGGCCGTCGATGATGGCCTGCCGCCACGGGAGCTGGGCAAAGATTTCCGGCGGCGGGAACGGTATGTGGTTGAAGAACCCGATGCGCAGGTCCGGCCGGGCCTCGCGGAGCATCCGCGGTACAAGCTGCAGCTGGTAGTCCTGGACCCATACCGTGGCGCCGTGGTCCGCGTAGCGCACCACGGCGTCGGCGAACCGCCGGTTGACCTTCCGGTAGGCGTCCCACCAGGTCCGGTGGAATTCCGGCGGCGCAATGACGTCGTGGTACAGGGGCCAGAGGGTGGCGTTCGAAAAGCCCTCGTAATAAAGCTCCACATCGTCTGTGCTGAGCTGGACTGGGACGAGGTCCATGCCGCCATGGCTGAACGGCTTCACGGTTTCGTCCGGCGCTCCGTGCCACCCGACCCAGGCGCCGTCGGTCTTGGTCATCATGGGGGCGAGCGCGGTCACCAGGCCGCCGGGGGAGCGGCGCCAGCCGGACCCGTCATCACTGTCATCCGCCGGCGCCACGCGGTCGACCGGCAGCCTGTTCGAGACCACCATGAAGTCGTATTTGGTGTGGCCTGCGTGGCTGGAAGCGGAGTGGCCGGCCGTTGCCGTGCCGGCGGGTTTTTCCTGGACAGGTGTTTGCATTGCGGCCCCCTGGGGTTGCTTGTGCCTCTAAGCCACCCTAGTCGGACGGAATCATCGGGGCTATTCGTCCGTTGGTCAACCCGGGGAATGGTTGAAACCGCAAGCTCCCAGTTTTCTCCCCTAAAATGTTTGGGGTGCCACCAAGTGGTCCCCCTTCGTCGACCGACCCAAGGAACTCATGAGCCCCGCAAACGAAGTACGTAAGTCCAAGGCTGAGCGAACCGCGGAGGCGCGGGAAAAGGCGCGCCTGATCCGGGAAGAGCAGTTAAAGAAGGACAAGCGCAACAAGCTGCTGATCGGTTGGGGCATCGTTGCAGCCGTGGTGGCCATCCTGGTGGTCGTGGCCCTTGTGGTGACCAGCAGCATGAAGCAGAACGCCCCGGCTGCGGAGCAGGGGCCCACCCCGGCCAACGCCAACGTCCACGGCGGCGTAACCCTGCTGGCCAACACGGATGTGGCCAAAACGGAGCCGGCCACCGTGGATGCGGCATCCCTCGGGGACGCCCCGAAGACTCCGCCCGCTGAAGTGGTGGCTCCCGGTGCTGAGGCGGAGGCCGGCAAGCCGGTCAAGGTGGTCCTCTACGTCGACTTCATCTGCCCCGTCTGCAAGAACTTCGAGACGCAGTACAACGACCAGCTCACCTCCCTTCGCAACGACGGCAAGATCACCCTTGAGTACCGGCCCCTGGGCTTCCTGGACAGCCGGTCCACCACCAACTACTCGTCCCGCGCGGCCAATGCGGCAGCCTGCGTGGCCAACACGGCTCCGGAGAAGTACGCCGATTATTTCAACGCCCTGTACGCCCAGCAGCCCGCAGAAGGCAGCGCCGGCCTCTCCGACAACGACCTGAAGAAGATGGCCTCCGACATGGGCGTCAACATTGGTTCCTGCGTGGATGACAAGACCTACCGTCCATACGTGAAGTACACGACGAAGGAAGCCGCAGCCATTGGCGTCACTGGCACCCCAACGGTGTTCGTCGACGGCAAGCAGTGGGGCAAGGGCGACAGCGCCCAGACCCCGTTCCCCGATTTCCTGCAGGCCGCGATCGCAGCCAAGGGCTAAGAACCAGCAGCAGGCAAGGGCCCGTTCCGGATGGTATCCGGGGCGGGCCCTTGCCTAATTCGGCGCCGGTCCCGCGGCGTTTTTACGCCCGGGGGGAGTTGGGCTAACCTTATCTAGCGCCTTCACGGTGCCTGCCCCAGGGGCACGCCTCCTTAGCTCAGTTGGCCAGAGCACCGCTCTTGTAAAGCGGGGGTCGTCGGTTCGAATCCGACAGGGGGCTCTCAACAACCTCCGGGTCTAAGCTGGATCCATCCGAATGATCAGCGTGCTGACTAAAGGAGGATGGGTGCCATGCCCAAGACCGGCAGGAACGATCATGCCCGCAAGGACGAAATTCCCTCGACCCTGCAGCGTTCTGAACAGAAGGCCCAGGACACGTTCGCCAAGACCTATGATTCGGCCCTTGAGTCCTACGACCACGACGAACAACGGGCTGCCCGCGCGGCGTACGCCTCGCTGAAGCACAGCTACGAGAAGGTGGGCGACCACTGGGAGCCCAAGGAGAAACGCGGCCCGTCCGACGAGCGTGCGGAGCAGGGCGTCCGCTCATCCGCATCCACCGCCGGCGGCGTGGATGCCAACGCCTCCAAGGAACACCTGTACAAGCTGGCCAAGGAACTGGACGTCAAGGGCAGGTCGAAGATGGACAAGGAGCAACTGGTCAAGGCGCTCCAAAAAGCCAACGACGCCGCTACCCGAAAAGCCCGCAGCAAATAGCCTCCGCTCTTGCCGTCCTGCCCGCCAGGGTGTCGAATCAGAGGACACATCCGGTCCGGTCGGCGATGATGCCAGGAGGTTCCAATGTCGGTGAAAAGCACCCGGGAGTCAGCGCGGGCGGCAGGCGGCAGGAACGGGCCTGATGCGAAGCGCGCCGACCAGGCCGCCGGCATCGCTGCCCAGGACCCGGCACGGATCCGGAATGTGGCTTTGGTGGGGCACTCCGGCGCCGGGAAAACGATGCTGGTCGAGGCGCTCCTGGCAGCCAACGGCATGATCACCCGCAAGGGCTCCATCGCAGACGGCACGACAGTGGGTGATTCGGATCCCGCGGCTGTGCACCAGCAGCGGTCCGTCACGTTGTCCCTGGTGCCGCTGGTGGTGGATGACATCAAGGTGAACCTGCTGGACACGCCGGGGTACCCGGACTTCATCGGCGAGCTGCGCGCAGGGCTCCGGGCATCCGACGCCGCGCTGTTCGTGGTGTCCGCCGTGGACGGAATTGATGCGACCACCACCGCGCTGTGGGGCGAGTGTGAGCACATGAGGTTGCCACGCGCCGTCGTGATCACCCGGATGGACCACCCGCGGGCAAATTACGACGCCGCCCTGGCCGCCTGCCAGAAAGCGTTCGGCGACGGCGTCCTGCCCCTGTGCGTCCCGGTGCGGACAGGGGGCGAGGCCACCGGCCTGCTGGGACTGCTCGCGCAGGAAGTAACGGTCTATTCCAGCGGGGACGCCGCACCTGAAGTCCGCGCCGCGGAGGCGGACGAACGGGAGGAGGCCGGAATGGCCAGGGGTGCCCTCATCGAGGGCATCATCGCTGAAAGCGAGGACGAGACGCTGATGGACCGCTACCTGGAAGGCGGGGACATCGACACCGCAGCACTGGCTGCCGACCTGGAGACCGCCGTCGCCCGCGGTTCCTTCTTTCCCGTGCTGCCCACGTCCGCCGTCACCGGACTGGGCACGGCGGAACTTCTTGACCTGCTGGTGCGCGCCTTCCCCGCGCCAGTGGAACGCAGCTTGCCGGACGCCGCCGGCCTTTCGGGGGAGCCGGCCGGAAGCCTGGCCTGCGATCCGTCCGGTCCGCTGGCCGCCGAGGTGGTGCGAACCTCCAACGATCCCTTTCTGGGCCGCATCTGTCTGGTCAGGGTCTTTTCCGGGACCCTGCGCGAGGATTCGCCCGTCCATGTGGGCGGCCACGGCCTGGCCGACCGAGGCCACCAGGACCACGACACCGACGAACGCGTGACCCACATCTACTCCCCGCTGGGCGCCACCCTTCGCCCCGTTCCCTACTGTGTGGCAGGGGACATGTGCGCCCTGGCAAAACTGGGCAGCGCTGAAACCGGGGACACCATTTCCGCGCGGGAGAACCCGCTCCTGCTGGCCACCTGGGAGATGCCGGAACCCCTGCTGCCGGTCGCGGTGGAAGCCGATTCCCGCAGTGACGAGGACGCCCTGGCGCGCAGCCTGGGGCGGATTGCCGCCGGGGACCCCACCCTGCGCGTGGACAGGAATGCCGAAACGCACCAGCTGGTGCTGTGGTGCATGGGTGAAGCCCACGCGGAGGTGGTCCTGGACCGGCTGCGGGAACAGGGCGTGAAGCTCCATACTGTGGACGTGGTGACCCCGCTGCGGGAGACCTTCGCCGCCCCCGCCACGGGCCACGGGCGCCACGTCAAACAGTCCGGCGGCCACGGCCAGTATGCGGTGTGCGACATCGAGGTGGAACCGCTGGACCGGGGCGGCGGCTTCGAATTCGTGGACAAGACGGTTGGCGGGGTCATCCCCGGAACCTTCATCCCGTCCATCGAAAAGGGCATCCGGGCGCAGATGGATAAGGGGGTTTCGGCTGGCTTCCCGGTGGTCGATCTGCGCGTGACCCTGGTGGGCGGCAAGGCCCACAGCGTGGATTCCTCCGATGCCGCCTTCCAGGCGGCCGGCGCCCTGGCCCTGCGCGAAGCCGCGGCGGCGGGGAAGATCCAACTGCTGGAACCGGTGTCGACAGTGTCCATCATGGTTGCCGATGAACATGTGGGCACGGTGATGAGTGACCTGTCCGGCCGCCGCGGGCGCCTCACCGGCACCACCTCGTCGGGGGAGGGGCTCACTGAGATCAGCGCCGAGGTCCCGGACCAGGAACTCCTGCGGTATGCAGTGGAACTGCGCGCCCTGACCGCCGGCACGGGACGCTTCCGCCGGCAGTACCTGCGCCACGATCCCGTCCCGCCAAACTTCAGCCCGTCCTGATCCGGCCGGGCAGGAACAGCTCCAAAGAGCGCCGCGCAGTGAACGCCGCAGCACGAAGGATCCAGCGTATCTACCTGACGCTGACGCTGGGAAACACCCTCGCGGCGTCGTTCATTTGGGGCATCAATACGCTGTTCCTCCTCGACGCCGGGCTGGACAACCTGGAGGCGTTCGCCGCCAATGCCTTCTTCACGGCAGGGATGGTGCTCTTCGAGGTACCCACCGGGGTGGTCGCGGACAGCTGGGGCCGCCGCGCGTCCTTCCTGCTGGGCACCGTGACCCTGGCCGGGGCCACCTACCTTTACTATCTGCTGTGGCAGCTGTCTGCGCCGTTCTGGTGGTGGGCCGCGGTGTCTGCGTTGCTGGGCCTGGGCTTCACGTTCTTCTCCGGAGCTGTGGAAGCCTGGCTGGTGGACGCGCTGCACTTTTCGGGCTACGACGGCGGCCTGGAAGCGGTGTTGGGCCGGGGCCAGATGGTGTCCGGCATCGCCATGCTGGCCGGTTCGGTGGCGGGCGGGGTGATCGCGCAGGCAACAAACCTGGGCGTGCCGTTCCTGCTGCGCGTCGGGGTCCTGGTGGCCATGTTCGCCGTGGCTTTCCTGCTGATGCACGACGTCGGCTTCACACCGGAGCGTTCGGCCCACCCGCTGCAGGCCACCCGTGCCGTGCTTCGCGCGTCGGTGGAGGGCGGCCTGGGGAATCCGCCGGTCCGGTTCATGATGCTGGCCGCCCCGTTCACCGAAGGCGTTGCCTTCTACGTCTTCTATGCCCTGCAGCCTTACCTGCTGCAGCTCTTCGGCGACCCCAAGGCCTACTCCATCGCCGGCCTGGCAGCTGCCATCGTTGCGGGCGCCGATATCCTGGGCGGATTCCTGGCCCCGCTGGTCCGGAAGCTGGTCCGCCGGCGCACCACCGTGCTGATCGTTTCCACCATCACCAGTTCGGTGGTCCTGGTGGTGCTCCTGGCCACCAACATCTTTTGGCTGGCCCTGGTGCTCCTGGCGCTGTGGGCCGTGGTTGCCTCAGCCGGCACGCCGGTGCGCCAGGCCTACCTGAATGACATGATCGCCTCGAAGCAGCGGGCGACGGTCCTGAGCTTCGCCTCGCTCATGGGATCGAGCGGGGGAGTGGTGGTGCAGCCCGTGCTGGGCCGGGCCGCCGACATCTACGGCTATCCCGCCTCACTGGCCATGGGCGGTGCCATCCAGGTGCTGGCCGCGCCTTTCATCCTGTTGAGCCGGCGGCGACGTGCGCCGGCGGNAGCGGGGCGGCCGCCCCCTGAACCTCAGGTACCGAACGGCGGGCCCGTAACACGAAGGCTCCCGGGCCCCGGACGTGTGTGTGTCCAGCGCTCCGGGAGCCTTCAGGGCGTGCGGTGCGGTCCTGCCGACTTGACGGGGCCTACTTAATGCCGGCCTCGACCGTTTCACTGGGCGCCGGGGCAGGTTTCTCCTCGGCAGGCGGTGGGGAGGTCTTCAGCTTGAAGCGCTTCCCCAGCTCGCCACCGCCGCCACTGCGGTTCTTGTTGAAGATGTCGAAACCGACGGCGACCAGGAGCACCAGGCCCTTGATGAGCTGCTGGTAGTCCGTGCCGAGGCCCAGGATGGACATGCCGTTGTTGAGCACACCCATGATGAGGCCACCGATCATGGCCCCCGCGACCGTTCCAATGCCGCCCGTGACGGCGGCGCCGCCGATGAAGGCTGCGGCGATCGAATCCAGCTCGAAGCCAGTTCCACCGGCCGGCTGTGCCGAGTTGAGCCTGGCGGTGAAGACCAGCCCGGCCAATGCCGAGAGGACGCCCATGTTCACGAAGAGCCGGAACGTGACGGCCTTGGTCTTGATTCCGGAGAGTTCGGCGGCGTGGAGGTTGCCGCCGATGGCGTAGGTGTGCCGGCCGAAGACGCTGTTGTTCATCAGTGCGGTGTAGGCGATCACCAGTGCTGCCAGGACCACCAGGACGATCGGGGTGCCGCGGTAGGACGCGAGCAGGAACGTGATGATGAGCATGAGCAGCGCGGTGAAGGCGGTCTTGATGACGAACCAGACCAGGGGCTCGCTTTCGAGGTCGAACTTCCGGCGGATGCGCCGTTCCTTCAGGGCCTGGATCAGCAAGGCTGCCGTGGCACCGACGCCCAGGATGACGGTGAGCCATTCCAGGACGGAGGTGCCGCCGGAAATATCCGGAAGGAATCCACCGCCCAGGGCCCGGAGCTCGGCCGGGAAGGGGGTGATCTGCTGGTTCTTCAGCGTGATGAGCGTCAGGCCGCGGAAGATCAGCATGCCCGCCAGAGTGACGATGAAGGCCGGGATGCCGACGTACGCGATCCAGTAACCCTGCCAGGCCCCGACCAGGGCGCCGACCAACAGGCACGCGGGGATCGCGGCCCACCAGGGCCAGCCCCAGTGGACGATCATGACGCCGGCAACGGCGCCGATGAATCCCGCCACCGATCCGACGGAAAGATCGATGTGGCCCGCGATGATCACCATGACCATGCCGATGGCGAGGATGAGGATGTAGCTGTTCTGGACCACCAGGTTGGTGACGTTCTGCGGTTCAAGCAGGATTCCGCCCGTCAGTCCCTGGAACAGCAGGACGATCAGGATCAGGGCTACGAAGATGCCAACCTGGCGGAGGCGGCTTGTGAGGAATCCGAGCGATTCTCGTAAGGCGGACATTTCGCTATTCCTTCTCTTTGGTCATGTAGTGCATCAGGGTTTCCTGGGTGGCCTCGGCGATGGGAACTTCACCAGTGATGTGGCCGGCCGCGAGGGTGTAGATGCGGTCGCAGATTCCCAGGAGCTCGGGAAGCTCCGAGGAAATGACGATCACCGCTTTTCCTTCGGCCGCGAGTTTGGCGATGATCGTGTAGATCTCGTATTTGGCGCCGACATCGATCCCGCGGGTGGGTTCGTCGAGGATGAGCACGTCAGGATCTGAGAACATCCATTTGCTCAGCACCACCTTTTGCTGGTTGCCGCCGGAAAGCTTTCCGGTAATGGCGGCAACCGAAGGCGCCTTGATGTTCATGCTCTTCCGGTAGCCGTTGGCCACGACGGTTTCCTGGTTCTTGTCTACAAAACCGCGTTTGGCGAGCTTGCCCAGCGCCGCAAGGGAGATGTTGCGCTTGATGTCCTCGATGAGGTTCAGGCCATAATGCTTGCGGTCCTCCGTGGCGTACGCGATGCCGTGCCGGATGGCGTCGGAGACGGTGGCGGTGTTGATTTCCTCGCCGTATTTGTAGACCTTGCCTGAGGTGGCGGTGCCGTAGGTGCGGCCGAAGACGCTCATGGCAAGTTCGGTGCGCCCGGCGCCCATGAGGCCGGCCAGGCCCACCACTTCGCCTTTCCTGACGTGCAGGTTGGCATTGTTGACCACCATGCGGGTGTGGTCCTGGGGGTGGCGCACGGACCAGTCCTCAATCCGAAGGACTTCTGCGCCGATGTTCGGCTCGCGGTCCGGGTAGAGGCTCTCCAGGTCCCTGCCCACCATCCCGCGGATGATCCGTTCCTGGGTGATCTGGCCTTCGTCGAGGCGCAGGGTCTCGATGGTCCTGCCGTCGCGGATGATGGTGACGGCGTCGGCCACCTTGCGGATTTCGTTGAGTTTGTGGCTGATGATGATGCTGGTGACGCCTTGGCCCTTCAAGTGGAGGATCAGGTCCAGCAGGTGGCTGGAATCCTCGTCGTTGAGCGCGGCCGTGGGCTCGTCCAGGATCAGCAGCTTCACTTCCTTGGAGAGCGCCTTGGCGATTTCCACCAACTGCTGCTTGCCCACGCTGATGTGCTGCACCGGCGTGACCGGGTTTTCGTCCAGGCCCACGCGGGCCAGCAGCTTTGCTGCCTCCAGGTTCGTCTTGCGCCAGTCCACCCATCCGTTGGTGGCCTGTTCGTTCCCGAGGTAGATGTTCTCGGCGATTGACAGGAACGGGCTCAGTGCCAGTTCCTGGTGGATGATCACGATTCCGCGCTTTTCGCTGTCCGAAATGCTGGAGAAGTTGCAGGCCTCGTTCTCGAAGAGGATGTCCCCCTCGAAGGTGTTGTGTGGATAGACGCCGGACAACACCTTCATGAGGGTTGATTTGCCGGCTCCGTTTTCTCCGCAGATGGCGTGGACTTCTCCACGGTTTACATCCAGGGTGACGTCCTGCAGCGCCTTCACGCCGGGAAACGTCTTGGTGATTCCTCGCATCTGAAGAATGGGTGTGTTCATCGTCAATTCCCACTGACTGGTCGAAGCTTGGCCTTGCTGCTGCTGCAGGAGGCTGCGGGAGGGCTGTGGNTCCGGCCACAGCCACAGACACCGACTACTTGACGTCGGCGTCGCTGTAGTAACCCGAGTCGATCAGTTCCTTCTTGTAGTTGTCCTTGGTGATGATCACGGACTTCAGCAGGAAGGCCGGAACAACTTTGACCTTGTTGTTGTAGGTCTTGGTGTCATTGGTTTCCGGTTCCTGGCCCTTGAGGACAGCGTCAACCATCTTGACCGCCTGCGCGCCGAGCTGGCGCGTGTCCTTGAAGATGGTTGAGTACTGCTCGCCGGCGATGATGGACTTGACGGAGCCCTTCTCAGCATCCTGGCCAGTGACCACGGGCAGGCTTCCCTTGGCGTAGCCGCCGGTGCTGGTGAGGGCCGAGATAATGCCGATGGACAGGCCGTCGTACGGGGAGAGCACACCGTTCAGCTTGGTGCCGGAGCTGTAGGCGGAGGTGATGATGTCCTCCATGCGCTTCTGCGCCACGGGTGCCTGCCACCGCAGGATTGCGGCCTGCTCAAACTTGGTCTGGCCGCTGGGGACCTTCAGGGTGCCGGCATCCATGAACGGCTTCAGGGTGTCCATGGCGCCGGTCCAGAAGAAGTTGGCGTTGTTGTCGTCGGGGCTGCCGGCGAAAAGTTCGACGTTGAAGGGGCCCTTGCCCTCCACCTTCTTGCCGCTGGCATCGAGGAGGCCCAGGCCGGTCAGCAGCGACGTGGCCTGCTGGACACCCACCGTGTAGTTGTCGAAGGTGGTGTAGTAGTCCACGTTCGCCGTGCCGTTGATGAGGCGGTCGTATGCGATGACCTTGACGTTCTGCTCCTTGGCCTTGGCCAGGACGTCGGTCAGGGTGGTGCCGTCGATGGCGGCGATGATCAGGGCCTTGGCGCCCTTGGTCAGCATGTTCTCAATCTGCGACACCTGGGTGGGGATGTCGTCGTTGGCGAACTGGAGGTCAGTCTTGTACCCGAGGTCCTTCAGGGACTTTTCCACGTTGGCGCCGTCGGCAATCCAGCGCTCGGACGTCTGCGTGGGCATCGAGATGCCAACCAGTGAATCGCTTGGCTTCGCCGTACCGCTGGACTCACTGGCTCCGCCGCGGGCGCCGCAACCGGTGGCGCCCACCGTCAGGGCGAGGACAAGGGCCACCGCGCCCATGAGTTTTTTGATTCTCACCATAATCTCCTTCCGCGGCAGCACTGCCGCGAAGTGTTGTTGGACCTGAAAGCAGCGATGCTCGTGGTCCTGGCCACATGGTTGATGTGTCGGTTCAATATAGACTGATTTGTGAACGCTAACAAGAGCAGGCTCCCAGAATGTTCCAAACTGTTGCAGGTTCATTGACTTCTTTGTTGTTAGCGTTCACACTTACTGCAGCACTTAGCTTGACCCCGACCCCTACAACCCCGGTAATGAGGCCGTTGCCTCCCGGGACGGAGGCAACCACATGCCAGACGCGTTGTTCACTTCCAGCTCCGAGCCCCGCCCCGACCATTGCGTCATCGGGGTGGACTACGGAACCCTTTCAGGCCGTGCCGTAGTGGTTCGGGTCCGTGACGGCAAGGAACTCGGCAGCGCCGTCCATGAGTATCCCCACGCCGTGGTGACCGGTTCACTGCCGCGGGACGTGGCGGGCGACGACGGCGCACGGCTTCCCGGGGAGTGGGCGCTTCAGGTTCCCAACGACTACCGGGAGGTCCTGCGCACCGCAGTCCCCGCCGCGGTGGCCGACGCAGGGATCGACCCGGCCGCCGTCGTCGGAATTGCCACCGACTTCACCGCGTGCACCATGGTGCCCGTAAAAGCCGACGGTACGCCGCTGAACGAAGTGGCTGGGTTCGGGAACCGGCCGCACGCCTATGTGAAGCTGTGGCGCCACCATGCCGCCCAGGGGCAGGCCGACCGGATCAACCGGCTCGCCGCCGAACGGGGCGAGGACTGGCTTCCGCGCTACGGAGGTCTGATTTCCTCGGAGTGGGAGTTCGCCAAGGGGCTGCAGCTGCTGGAGGAAGACCCCGAGGCCTACGCCGAGATGGACCACTGGGTGGAGGCTGCGGACTGGATCGTCTGGCAGCTCTGCGGCCGGTACGTCCGGAACGCCTGCACCGCCGGCTACAAGGGCATCTACCAGGACGGCCGGTATCCGTCGGAGGATTTCCTGGCGGCCCTGAACCCCGACTTCAAGGACTTTGTCAGCTCCAAGCTGGAGCACACCATCGGTCGGTTGGGCGATGCCGCCGGCAGCCTCACGGCGGAGGCCGCGGCCTGGACGGGGCTGCCTGAGGGCATCGCCGTGGCGGTGGGAAACGTTGATGCGCATGTGACTGCCCCCGCGGCGAAGGCTGTGGACGCCGGCCAGCTGGTGGCCATCATGGGCACCTCCACCTGCCATGTCATGAACGGCACTGAGCTGCGCGAAGTGCCGGGAATGTGCGGGGCCGTGGACGGCGGCATCGTGCCGGGAATGTGGGGCTACGAGGCCGGCCAGTCAGGGGTGGGGGACATCTTCGGCTGGTTCACCAAGTACGGGGTCCCGCCCGAATACCACCAGGCGGCCAGGGAGGCCGGACTGGGGATCCACGAGTACCTGACCGAACTGGCATCCCGGCAGGCGATTGGGGAACACGGGCTCATCGCCCTGGACTGGCACTCGGGGAACCGCTCGGTCCTGGTGGACCATGAGCTTTCGGGCATCGTGGTGGGCCAGACCCTGGCCACCCGGCCCGAGGACACCTACCGTGCGCTGCTGGAAGCCACCGCGTTCGGGACCCGCACCATCGTGGACGCCTTCCGCGAAGCCGGTGTGCCGGTCAAGGAATTCATCGTGGCCGGCGGCCTGCTCAAGAACAGGCTCCTGATGCAGATCTATGCGGACGCCACCGGTTTGCAGCTCTCTACCATCGGCTCGGAGCAGGGCCCGGCCCTGGGATCGGCGATCCACGCCGCCGTGGCCGCCGGTGAATATGCGGACATCCGCGAAGCCGCCGCAGCCATGGGTGCCGAGCCCGGCGAGGTTTATACCCCTATCCCGGAAAACGTGGCCGCCTATGAGGAACTGTTCCAGGAGTACAAGGCCCTGCACGACTACTTCGGCCGCGGCGGCAATGACATGATGCACCGGCTCAAGGCCATTCAGCGACGGGCGTCCGGCTCGCTCCTGGGTTCCGGCCAGTCTGCCGTGGAGGTGTCCGCATGAGCGCCGGAACCGGAGCTGAAACGGTCATCCTGGAAACCATTGCAAGGATCCGCGCGGAAGTGTGTGCGCTGCACGCCGAGCTGACCCGGTACGAACTGGTGGTGTGGACCGCGGGCAACGTCTCTGCCCGGGTGCCGGGCACCGACCTCATGGTCATCAAGCCCTCCGGAGTCTCCTATCAGGACCTGACTGCGGAGCAGATGATCGTGACCGACCTGCACGGCACCCCCGTCCGGGGCACCAACCTTGGTGGAGGCGGGACCGTCGACTGGGGGAATCCGCCGCTGTCGCCGTCGTCCGATACCGCCGCGCATGCCTACGTCTACCGGCACATGCCCGAGGTGGGCGGGGTGGTGCACACGCACTCCACCTATGCCACGGCGTGGGCGGCCCGGGGGGAGGCGATCCCTTGCGTGCTGACCATGATGGGGGACGAGTTCGGCGGCGAGATTCCGGTGGGCCCTTTCGCGCTGATCGGCGACGACTCGATTGGGCACGGGATCGTGGAGACGCTGAAGAACTCCAATTCGCCGGCGGTCCTGATGCAGAACCACGGTCCGTTCACCATCGGCAAGGACGCCCGGTCCGCGGTGAAAGCCGCCGTGATGTGCGAGGAAGTGGCGCGCACCGTCCACATTTCCCGGCAACTGGGTGACCCGCTGCCCATGTCCCAGGACTCCATCGACTCCCTTTACGCCCGCTACCAGAACGTCTACGGCCAATAAAAAGCACAGGCAGCTAGAAGACACAGGCCAATAACCGGCCCCCGAAACTTTCCAGGAGAATCATGAGTACCGCAGCAAACACCTCCCTCGACGGCTACGAGGTCTGGTTCCTTACCGGCAGCCAGCACCTTTATGGTGAGGAGGTCCTCAAGCAGGTGGCCGCGCAGTCACAGGAGATCGCGAACCAGCTCAATGCGTCCTCCGCGGTTCCGGTCAAGATCGTGTGGAAGCCGGTCCTGACCGACTCGGATGCCATCCGCCGCACCGCTCTGGAGGCCAACGCGGATGACTCGGTCATCGGCGTGACCGCGTGGATGCACACGTTCAGTCCGGCGAAGATGTGGATCTCGGGCCTGGACCTGCTGCGCAAGCCGTTGCTGCACCTGCACACCCAGGCCAACCGCGACCTGCCGTGGGCGGACATCGACTTCGATTTCATGAACCTGAACCAGGCCGCGCACGGTGACCGCGAGTTCGGATACATCCAGTCCCGCCTCGGCATCGCCCGGAAGACCGTCGTCGGGCACGTCTCCAACCCCGAGGTTGCACGCCAGGTCGGGTCCTGGCAGCGGGCCGCCGCAGGGTGGGCCGCCATCCGCACCCTGAAACTGACCCGCTTCGGCGACAACATGCGCAACGTGGCCGTCACCGAGGGCGACAAGACAGAGGCCGAGCTGCGCTTCGGCGTCGCGGTCAACACCTGGTCCGTCAACGAGCTCGCCGACGCCGTGCACGGCGCGGCGGAGGCCGACGTCGATGCCCTGGTGGCCGAGTACGAGGACCTGTACGACGTGGTGCCGGAGCTCCGCGCAGGCGCGGCCCGGCACGACTCCCTGCGCTACGGCGCCCGGATCGAACTGGGCCTGCGGTCCTTCCTCGAAGGGAACGGCTCCGCCGCGTTCACCACGTCCTTCGAGGACCTCGGCGCGCTCCGGCAGCTTCCCGGCCTGGCCGTGCAGCGGCTCATGGCCGCCGGGTACGGGTTCGGCGCCGAGGGCGACTGGAAGACCGCCATCCTGGTCCGCGCCGCGAAGGTGATGGGTGCCGGCCTGCCCGGCGGCGCCTCCCTGATGGAGGACTACACCTACCACCTGGAACCCGGGTCTGAGAAGATCCTCGGCGCGCACATGCTCGAAGTCTGCCCGTCCCTCACGGCAGCGAAGCCGCGGCTGGAAATCCACCCGCTGGGCATCGGAGGCAAGGAAGACCCGGTCCGGCTGGTGTTCGACGCCGATGCCTCCCCGGGTGTCGTGGTCGCCCTGTCCGACATGCGGGACCGTTTCCGCCTGGTGGCCAACGCCGTCGACGTCGTCCCCCTGGACCAGCCGCTGCCCAACCTGCCCGTGGCCCGCGCCCTGTGGGAGCCGAAACCGGACTTCGCCACCTCCGCCGCCGCCTGGCTCACCGCCGGCGCCGCCCACCACACTGTGCTCTCCACCCAGGTGGGCATGGACGTGTTCGAGGACTTCGCCGAGATCGCCAAGACGGAACTGCTCACCATCGACGAAGGCACCACCATCCGCCAGTTCAAGAAGGACCTGAACTGGAACGCTGCCTACTACAAACTGGCCGGCGGCATCTGACCCGTGGCGCGGCTGAGGACGGGGCGCCCGCGGCGGCCACGGGAAAGACCCCTGTGACCCCTGGCGGGCAGCGCCGGCTGCCGAGGCTTGAGGACGTGGCAGGGCTGGCCGGGGTCTCGCACCAGACGGTATCCCGGGTGGTCAACCGGCATCCCAACGTCAGCCCGACCACCCGGGAAAGGGTGGAAGCGGCGATCCTGGAGCTGGGGTACCGCCGCAACACCGCAGCCAGGAGCCTGGTTACCCGGCGCTCGCAGACCATCGGAGTCCTGGGCAGCGAGCTCTCGCACTACGGTCCCGCCAATACGCTGCTGGGGGTGGAACGCGCTGCACGGGACGCGGGCTACTTCGTGAGCGTCGCTGCGCTGCGGGAGGTCCACCGTGACGCGATCCTGGACGCCGTGGGTCATTTCCTGGACCAGTCGGTGGACGGGATCGTGGTGATCGTGCCGCACCTGGCCACGCTGGCCGCGCTCGCGGAACTTCCCATCGGAGTGCCGGTAGTCGCCGTGGGGCCGGACGGAAACGACACCGTGGGCGGGGTCAGGGTGGACCAGCGCCGCGGCGCCGAACTGGCCGTGCGGCACCTCATCGGGCAGGGGCATGTCCGGATCGGGCACGTGGCGGGACCCCAGGACTGGATCGACGCCGTGGCCCGCGCTGACGGCTGGCGGTCCACCCTGGAGTCTGCGGGGCTTGCCGCCGACCTTGTCACCGAGGGTGACTGGAGCGCCGGCAGCGGTTACAGGATCGGCCGGCGGCTTGCTGCTGCCCGAAGCGCCACCGCAGTTTTCGTGGCCAACGACCAGATGGCGCTGGGGGTCCTGTGCGCGTTGAACGAAGCCGGCATCAGGGTTCCGCAGGACGTGTCGGTGGTGGGCTTCGACGACCAGCCGGAAGCCGGCTATTTCAGCCCGCCGCTGACGGTGGTGCGGCAGGACTTTGAAGAACTTGGCCGGCAGTGCATGCAGATGATGCTCACGGCGCTGGATGGCGTGGAGGAGCCGCGGACGCTGGTGGTGGAACCCGAACTCGTCCTGCGCAGCAGCACGGCGCCGCCGGCCCGCTGACCCAACCACGGGAGAGTTAATCCGGGGGAGACCGCCACGAAACGTGGCCACAACAATGCCTGCGTACGTTTCAGGCATGACGGCAACCCTGCTTACCCGGCTCCGCGACTGGGCCCTGGATACTTTCACCTACGAGTCAGAGTCCCAGGCCGCCGGCGCCACGGCCGATGCCACCCGCTGGGGTTGGCTGCCTGCCCTGAGCGGTGTGTCGATCGGAGCCGACGTGGCCCGCTCCGAGCACCTGCGGTCAGGGCCTGCAACCGGGGATGTGTCTGCTTGACCACACTATTGCGCCGGTAGCGGGATCATGCCCTAAACTGCTGCACTGAGGTGCCTGAAATGGCGCTGCGCAGCAACGAAAGTGAACACGCTATGGCTACCGATTACGATGCTCCACGCAAGCAGGAGGAAGAGTCGCCCGCTGACTCTCTTGAGGCACTCCAGGCGTCCCGGAGCGGCAACGCGCAGACCGCGGTCATCGATGTCGACGAGAACGACACCGCTGAAGGTATCGACCTCCCCGGCGCCGACCTGTCCAACGAGGAACTGACCGTCATTGTGGTTCCGGAGCAGTCCGACGAGTTCACCTGCTCGTCGTGCTTCCTGGTCCGCCACCGCTCCCAGGTTGCCCGCGAAAGGGACGGCCTGAAGTACTGCCGCGACTGCGAAGGCTAAGCTCCTTCCTGATTTTCCATGCGCCGGCCACCTCCTGGAGGTGGCCGGCGCTGTTATGACCGGTAACGGTGAGGTGCAGGGACCATGCCGAAAGGGTAAAGAATGGCACCGCCTGGACCCATGTTTTACCCGGCCTTTATGGTTGCCCGCACAGATTAACGGTTGCGCCCCGAAGAGGCCACAAACCGCCCGCTGCCGCCCCGGGAGTCCTACCCTGAAGCTATCCAATCGCTCCTTCTTTGGGTGGCACATTTATGAAGAAAATCGCCATCTGGCTTGCGGTAATTTTCCTTGCTGCAGGCCTGGGTTTGGTGGTTACGGGGCCCGCCTCGGCCGCCACGCCATACTGCGGACTCACCTGGGGTTCGCTGATGAAGACGGACGGCGCCATGAGCGGCGCGCCCGTAACCAACGTCCGGACCGGGCAGCATTACTGCTTCGACCGGCTGGTGGTCGACCTGGGCGGCATGCCCGCACCCGGCTACAGCGTCCGCTACGTAGGACAGGTGATCCAGGACGGGTCCGGGGCAGTAGTGCCCACGCGGGGCGGCGCCCGGCTCCAGGTCGTCGTCAAGGCGCCGGCCTATGATAACAACGGGCAGTCCACCTACGCCCCTGCCGACAAGGCAGAGCTCTCCAACGTTTCGGGATACCAGACCTTCCGCCAGGTGGTTTGGGCAGGAAGCTTCGAGGGCCAGACAACCATCGGCCTGGGCGTGCGTGCCCGGCTGCCGTTCCGCGTGTTCACGCTGGACGGACCCGGGGCGGGCTCCCGGCTGGTGGTCGACGTCGCGCACTACTGGTGAAAGCAAAAGGTGCCGTGCCNATGGGGCACGGCACCTTTTTTTGTGCTCAGGGGCTTCCTAGTCCGGAACCACCAGGTTTATTCCGGAACCACCAGGGCGGGGGTGTCCTTCTTGAGGGTGTCGCCCCGGAAGAATCCGGGGTGGGTGCGTGACATGACCAGCATGACGACGGCGCCCAGGGCCAGGATTCCGATGCCGAGGATGAACACCAGCCCCACGCCGAAGATCTCGGAACCGCTGCCGAACTCGGGTGCCAGGCTGTCGATGGCGGTCTGGACGAACACCACGAACAGTCCCACGCCGCCCACCACCGGGCACACGAGCCGGAGCAGGAAGTGCCGCGCGCTGCTGAACAGGCTGTGGCGGAAGTACCAGGTGCAGGCCAGGGCGGTAAGCCCGTAGTAGAAGCAGATCATCAGGCCCAGGGCCAGGATGGTGTCATTCAGGACGTTTTCGCTGACCACGTGCATCACCGCGTAGAACCCCGCGGACATCACGCCGGCGGCGATGGTGGCGAAGCCCGGCGTCGAGAACTTCTTGCTGATCCGGCTGAACGGCTCCGGCAGGGCGCCGTAGTGTGCCATGGCCAGGAGGCTTCGGGACGGTGACATGAAGGTGGACTGCAGCGATGCGGCGGAGCTGGAGAGTACGGCGAGGGACATCAGGATCGCGAACGGCCCCATGATGGGTGAGGCCAGCGCCGTGAAGATGTTCTCGTGGTTTTCCGCGTTGTTCAGGCCGTTGCCGGTATCGCCGACGCCGGCGAACATCATGGTGGCGATGCTCACCAGGAGGTAGATGGCCAGGACGATGACGGCGGTCAGGGTGCCGGCCACTCCGGCGGTCTTCTTGCCATTGGCCGTTTCCTCGTTGACGGTGAGGCAGACGTCCCAGCCCCAGTACACGAAGATGGACAGCGAGATGCCGGCCGCGATCTGGCCGAAGGTCTCGATCTTGGTGACATCGAACCAGTCCCAGCTGAACGGGATGGCCGTTTCGGAGCTGGACCAGTTGGCGAAGGCCATGGCGACGAACAGGCCCAGCACCAGCAGTTGGAAGCCCACCAGGCTGTACTGCACCAGCTTGGTGGTGTGCAGGCCGCGGTAGCTGACCCAAACGGCCAGCGCCACGAAGACGAAGCAGGTCACGACGTTCAGGGCTTTGTTGTCCGCCAGGTCAGCCAGTTCGGCGGAGCCGGTGAGCTGCGACAGGAAGAGGTAGAAGAAGTCGACGGCGACGCCGGCCAGGTTGGACAGTACGATGATGTTGGCGGCCAGCAGGCCCCAACCGCCCATCCAGCCGATCCAGGGTCCAAAGGCTTTGGTTACCCACGTGAAGGTGGTTCCGCTGTCCGGGGAGTCAGCGTTGAGCTCCCGGTAGGCGAGCGAAACCAGGATCATCGGAATGAACCCGATCAGGAAGATGACGGGCAGCTGGAGACCGGCTTCGTTGACGGTGGGTCCCAGTGCGCTGGTGAGGGTATAGGCGGGGGCGATAGTTGAAATGCCCAGGACGACGACGGCGAGGAGCCCGAGCTGCCCGCCCTTGAGTCCCTTGGCGCTGACGCCGTCCGGGGAGGGGGCGTGGGCGTGCGGACCGGGTTTGGCCGTACTGGTGCGGATTGTCTCTGTCATGGCACCACTTTCTGGAAGGCTGTGAGACGGAGGTCACTATATGAATGGCGTTCATTTAGTATGGGGGTGCCGGGCGGCGGATGCAAGATGAAATATGAATCACATTCGTTTATGACTCATTTTCAAAATTAGTAAGCTCACTGAGAAATTGGCGGAGACCCTGCCGCCACCGCATCCATCGCTGGTAGCGTCTGCCTTATTGGACCACCAGAGGAGGACGCATGAAAGCTTCACCGACACTGACCAACAACCTGCAGGCCGTACTTGCTGACCTGATCGAGCTCCACGTACAGGGCAAGCAGGCGCACTGGAACATCGTGGGCACCAACTTCCGCGACCTTCACCTGCAGCTTGATGAGATCGTCGACGCCGCCCGCCAGTTCGCGGACGATACAGCCGAACGCATGCGCGCCCTGCACGCTCTTCCCGACGGCCGCAGCTCCACCGTCGCTGAAACCACCAGCCTGGCCCAGTTCCCCGACGGGCTGATCAGCACCACGGACGCCATTGAACGGATTGTCGCCGCCATGGAGGCCGCCGTAGGCACCATGCGTAAAGTCCATGACGAAGTGGATGAGGAAGACCCCACGTCGGCTGACCTGCTGCACGAGTTCATTGCCCGGCTGGAGCAGTTCGCCTGGATGGTGCAGGCGGAAAACATGAAGCCGACCGCGAAGGTAACCGCCGCCGACTCCAAGTAGCCGGCCGCCACCCGCCATTGGCTTGGCGCCCTTTGCAGGGGGATCCCCTGCAAGGGGCGCCTTTTTCGTGCCCGCCCCTAGGACGCTTTCGGCACCCTGCGAAGGACGACGGCGGCCAGGACTGCCGCCGCCGCCATCAGGACCAGCGCAATCGCCGCAGTGATGTGGACGCCGGAGTCGAAGGCGGCGGCCGCGGCGTCCCTGGTGAGCTGTGCCAGCGGAGCGGGAAGGCTGGCTGCTGCTTCAACCGCCCCGGCCAGCGTTTCCCTGGCGTTGTGCAGGCCGGGACCCGGCAGTATTCCGTCCACCCCTGCCGGCAGCCGCAGGTTCTGCTGGTAGGAGGCCGTCAGGATGGAACCGAGCACCGCCGTCCCCAACAGGGATCCCACCTCATAGCCCGTTTCCGAGATCGCTGCAGCCGCCCCGGATTTCTCCGGTGGCGCTGAGCCGAGGATGAGGTCGTTGGAGATTGTTTCCGCCGTACCCACACCCAGCGCCAGGACCAGCAGGGCCGCCAGCAGCAGCGAGGGCCCGCCGTCGTGGTTCCCGAACGTCACCATGCTGTAGCCCGCCGCGCTGAAAGCGAGCCCTGCCGCCACCACTGCCCCGGGACGCACCTTGCGAACCAGGGGAACCACGATCAATCCGGAGACCACCGTGGCCGCCAGTGCCGGAATCATGGCGACGCCGGCCGCGGACGGGGTCATCCCTTCCAGCAGCTGGAGATGCTGGGCCAGGAACAGGATGAAGCCGTTGAAGGAGAACAGGGCGAGGATGTTGGCGCTGATGGCCATGCTGAACACTTTGTTCCGGAACAGTGACATGTCAAGCAGGGGGTGCTCCAGCCGGTGCTGGCGACGGACAAACGCGACGCCCATGGCCAGGCCGAAGAGGATGCTGCCTATCCCGGCTGCGCCGGGACCTTCCGTGGCCACCGCCTTGATGCCGTAGACCACGGGAACCATGACCAGCATGGAGAGCAGGATGCTGGGAACATCCACCCTCCCCGGGGCCGGGTCCTTCGATTCCGGAATGAGGGCCGGTCCACCCGCCAGCAGGGGGAGCATGAGGGGGACTGCCACCAGGAACACGGCACCCCACCAGAAGTGCTCCACCAGCCATCCGCCGAAGATCGGCCCCAGGGCCGCGCCGCCCGAGAATCCAGCGGCCCAGATGGCAACCGCAAGCCGCCTGCGGTTGGGCTCCGGGAAGATGTTCCGGATCAGCGACAGCGTGGACGGCATCAGCATGGCACCAAAGAATCCCAGGGCTGCCCGGCCGGCAATCAGCCACTCGGGCGTGGGTGCAAAGGCCGTCGCGGCTGAAAGCGCGGCGAAGCCCAGGCTGCCAATGATCAACAGCCTCCGCCGCCCGATCCGATCGCCCAGGCTTCCCATGGATACAAGCAGCCCGGCCAGCACCAGCGGGTAGGCGTCGATGATCCACAGCAGCTGCACGCCGGACGGGTCCAGGGCGCGGGCAATGGCCGGCAGGGCGAAAGTCAGGGCCGTGTTGTCCACTGCCACCAGCAGTACCGGAAACATCAGCAGCCCCAAGGCGGCCCAATCGCGCCGCCGGGAACGCGCGGCGGTAGCCGCCGGGGGAGTGGGTGCGGTCGTCGTCATGCGATAACTATACCGTCCAGACGGTATAGTTTGAAACTGCCGATATTCCGCGTTCCTGCGGTAAGCCGGGCATGATGGGAGGCATGCCCCGAAAGCCTGTAGCCCGTGACGCGGTCCTTGACGCCTTCGAGTCCCTGCTGATCGAAGTGGGGGAGCGGGCTGCGACCCTCGACGCCGTGGCGCGAAAGGCCGGGGTGTCGAAGGGTGGCCTCCTGTACCACTTTCCGAACAAGGAAGCGCTCATCGCCGTGCTGCTTGACCGGCTGGAAGGGCTGGCCACGGCCGACGCCGATGCCATGGCCTCGGCCAGCGAAGGCGCTGCGGCATACTTCATCCGTTCTTCCGTCTGGGCCGACACCCCCCTGGACCGCGCCATCGTGGCTGCCACCCGACTCGCCGAAGTGGCGCACGAAGAGACGCGCCGCCGTTTCGCGGCCATCCAGCAGCGCTGGCTGGATGAGATCGCGGCCGACGTGGGGCCGGGCCTGGCCAAGGCCGTCCTCTACATGGGTGACGGGCTGTATTTCAACGCCATGCTGTCCGTAGCGCCCGCGCCGGAGGGGGGAGGGGCGGCCGATGTCGGGGAACTGCTGGCCGCGCTGGAACGGCTCCGCAGGTAGGCTGCGGCATTTGCCGGGAAGGCCTGCCCCGTAGGACAATGGAAAGTTGTGAGGGCTGTCGCCGGCCGTCATAAACCCACAACTTAATAGCCTTTGATCTGCGGCGGGAGAGTTCTGCCGGAAGTACAGGCAGGCGCCGTAGGAGCAAATCCTCCCCAGGAATCTCGCAGGCCCCTGTACCGCCGCGGCGAGGCGCCTCTGGAAAGCAGCAGGCAGTCATCCTTCCTCCCAGAGAGGGGCCAAAGGCTGTTGTGCTCACCGACGGTGCAAGCGGGTCCTGCCCAGGCAGGGGACGCGGAAACTCTCAGGTCCAATACAGAGCGGGGAGGAACCCGAATAGCTGTGGCGTACCCTGCGCCGCCTGAGTAAATGGAGTTCCTTGTGTCGGTTTCCCCAGCCTCCACCACCTTCGTAGACCGCCATATCGGCGCGCGGCGCCAGGCCGACGTCGACACCATGCTCAAAGCCGTGGGCTACGACACTGTCGACAACCTGGTGGACACCGCAGTACCCAAGGTCATCCGCCAGGAGACCGCCCTCCGCCTGCAGGACGCCCTCAGCGAAGTGGAAGTCCTCACCGAGCTCCGCAAACTGGCTGCGAAGAACAAGACCGCCGTCCAGATGATCGGCCAGGGCTATTACGACACCGTTACTCCGCCGGTGATCCGCCGCAACATCCTGGAATCCCCTGCCTGGTACACGGCCTACACGCCCTACCAGCCGGAGATCTCGCAGGGCCGGCTCGAGGCGCTGCTGAACTTCCAGACCATGGTCCAGGACCTGGTGGGCCTGCCCATCGCCAACGCGTCGCTGCTGGACGAGGCCACGGCCGTCGCCGAGGCCGTGCTGTTGATGCGCCGCGCCAACAAGGCCAAACCCGCCGCCGACGGCAAGACGGTCCTGGACAGCGATGTGCTGCCCCAGACCATCGCCATCGTCCAGGGCCGCGCCGAGGCGCTCGGCTTCGAGGTTGAGGTGGCCGACCTGTCCAAGGGCCTGCCGGAAGGTGACATAAACGGCATCGTCCTGCAGCAGCCCGGCGCCTCCGGACGCGTCTGGGACCAGTCCGGTGTCATCGCCGCCGCCAAGGACCGCGGCGCGCTGGTCACCGTTGCCGCCGACCTGCTGGCCCTGACCCTGATTACTCCTCCGGGCGAGCAGGGTGCGGACATCGCCGTCGGCTCCGCCCAGCGCTTCGGTGTTCCCCTGTTCTTCGGCGGCCCGCACGCCGCCTACATGGCCGTCCGCAAGGGCCTGGAACGTTCACTGCCCGGCCGCCTGGTGGGCGTGTCCAAGGACGACGCCGGCGTCCCGGCCTACCGCCTGGCGCTGCAGACCCGTGAGCAGCACATCCGCCGCGAGAAGGCCACGTCCAACATCTGCACCGCCCAGGCACTCCTGGCCATCGTCGCCTCCATGTACGCGGTGTACCACGGACCCGATGGATTGAAGGCGATCGCCGGAACGGTGCACGGCCACGCGCGCACCCTGGCAGCCTCGCTTGCCGATGCCGGCGTGGACGTCCTGCACCAGAGCTTCTTCGACACCCTGACCGTGCGGGTCCCCGGACGCGCAGCCGCCACCATTGCCGACGCCGAGGCGCGCGGCATCAACCTGCGGCACATCGACGGCGACACGGTGGGCATCTCCCTGGATGAAACCACGACGGCGGCCATCGTCGCCCAGGTTGCCGACCTCTTCGGCGCCCATGTCGCCGACGGGGACGGCTTTGCCCTGGAGGCGGCCGTCGAGCGTTCCTCCGACTACCTGCAGCACCCGGTGTTCAACACGCACCGGTCAGAGACCCAGCTGCTGCGCTACATCCGCAAGCTCTCTGACCGGGACCTCGCGCTGGACCGCACCATGATCCCGCTGGGCTCCTGCACCATGAAGCTGAACGCCACCGCCGAGATGGAGGCCATCTCCTGGCCCGAGTTCGCCTCCATCCACCCGTTCGCCCCGGACTCCCAGACCGAGGGCTGGCGTGAACTTATCGCCGGATTGGAAGCTGATCTCGCGGAGATCACCGGCTACGACCAGGTGTCCATCCAGCCCAACGCCGGCTCCCAGGGCGAGCTCGCGGGCCTGCTGGCGATCCGCGGCTACCACCACTCCCGGGGCGAGCAGCAGCGCAACATCTGCCTGATCCCGGCGTCCGCGCACGGCACCAACGCCGCCTCGGCCGTC